>CAYJFK010000016.1:0-40683 GCA_964369475.1 uncultured Oscillospiraceae bacterium
ACCGCAAGGCCGTGTTTTCGACTTGTTTTTGGCGACTTTGATAGTATAACCCATGGAGCGCCATTTGTCAACAGTTAATTTCAAAATATTGTAAAAAACATTTCCACATTAACCTTGCGATTAATTCCTACATTATATATACCATTTTACACTGCCAAAATTGCCGCATGGCAGGCTTTATTTGCCTGCCATGAGTTGTGCAATCTTACTTCTTAGTGCTACAAGTGCCTCTTGCGGATCTTCTATATCACTCACAGCTTTCTCGAGAGGGCACATGTCGTCCCCTGTTCTGTTTTCGATATACTCTACAAGTTCACCATAGCAGCATGGTATATCATGCTTTTTAAGATACTCTACTGCGCCTTTGCTCATTACAACTCCATAAACCTTGCTTACCTCGGCAAGCACCATCAAGACAGCTGCCGCTTTGCCTACCACTGTATCTGCCACTGACGAATCCTGCATGTACCTATTGACCGCATCGAAGGCCGCAAGAAGTGGTTTTACTCCTATGCCCTTACCGGCATATACAATCTGTCCGCCCCTCGCCATTGCACAAGTGCTTCCCATTTCAAGTGCCTGCTTTGCTATCTCTATATCTTTCATCTTATATACCTTTCTGATTTTGCGCCTTGATGCGCAAGCTGTTACAATATTATTATGCCGAAAAAGCCTTATATGCTACCATCCAAACACACTCTATATAATGTAGCGTTCTTTTTGCACCATACTACTCGCAATACCTTCCATCTCGTCAAAAGAGGACATTGCCGACTGTGCGCCAAACTTTGTTGTCGATATGCAGGCAAACATATTTGCAAAGTTTATGGCCGTGTCTAGCTCTGCTTTGCAAGAGAGCGCAAAGGCAAGCGCACCGTTGAAGGAGTCGCCCGCTCCCGTTGTGTCTACTACCGTAATTTCAAATGTGGGGTAGTGGGTTAGCTCGCCCTCTTTATATAGATAGACTCCATCGCCACCCGCTTTGTTTATAACAATTCCAACACCCATATCACAAACAGCTCTGCAGGCCGCCTTGCGATCTTCCATGTTCTTTATCTCGATGCCGGTGAGAATGGATAGCTCTGTTGCGTTGGGGGTTATTATGTCTACATTTTTAAGTAGCTCTGTCGGAAGCTTTACGGCAGGAGCCGGATCGAGTATGACAGTTGCGCCGACCTCTGATGCTAACTTTGCCGCTTTTATGTTTGCCTCCATGGGCACTTCAAGTTGTAGCATCAAAATGCCGCACCCTTCAACGAGCGCCTTATGACCCTCTACATATTCTCCGTCTACTCTGCCGTTTGCTCCTGCATCTATTATAATGGAGTTTTCTCCACTGTCTGCCACTTGAATAAGCGCAGTGCCTGTCGAAATGCCGCCCTCACGCTCGACAGCCGATACATCGACTCCCTTTGCCGTAAGCGAGGCCACCATCTTATCGGCAAGTATGTCGTCTCCCGTCTTGCCACACATTACAACCTTGCCGCCAAGACCACCCGAGGCGACCGCCTGATTTGCGCCCTTGCCGCCCGAGAATATCGCAAATTCTCTGCCCGACATCGTTTCGCCGGGGGCTACAAAGCGCTCTACCTTTATGCTCATATCGGCATTAACACTGCCCACAACGGCAATACCCATTCTACCGTTTTCCTTCATGTTTAACTTGACCTTTTGAACTGCATTTGCCATAATTGCACCTCCTATTATCCATGCACTTTGTAGTATAGCCCCTTTGAGCCGTGAAGTCAATAAAAAGAATGCATAAAACGGTCAGTATGGTTTTAATATATTTGTTCTGCCGAGAATATAATCTGTCGACACACCATAGTGGTCGGCAAGTTTCAAAAGATGCATGACAGGGATTGTTTGGTAACCCCTCTCGTACCTTGAATATACCGTCTGGGCTATCCCGAGAATTTTTGCTATGTCTTCTTGGCTAAGATCTTTGTCTACTCTTAAGTCTTTAAGTCTTCCGAAATACATATCGCACCTCACAGTAGTACTAATTTATACTATTGACATTATAACAAAAAACAAGTAAACTGTTGATATCAGAACTTAAAAGTACTATGAGGTAATTGAGATGGACGAGATTATAAGCACACTTGAAGCCACGGCTAGCAGTGGAGGCGTTAGGCACGATTTTTGACATATCCCAACATGCGTTTTATGTCATATACAAATTATACGAAAATACCTGTCGCCGCCAAAATACCGACAAAAAACGAGGGATAAAGGGCCATGCCCTTTATCCCTCCCCCATATCCCACCCGACAGGTCGATGTGTGGTAATAAATGTTATATTTAATTTTGCCGTTCTGTAATTGCCGGAGAATAAATGTAAAACGGGATTCGAACCCGACAGCCTCCGACCGTCACCATCAATTTCGGCATAAAGCCTACATTCACATCCGCCCCTGACTACCTGTTCGCTCTGCTAATTCAAGATTTCCAAATTAAACTTATATCAAATCGTTTGTCCAGTTTAGCTCTTGAATTTTGAGCTCCAACTTGCGGAGCGCTGCAGATGTGCTGTCTATAAGCTTTTGAATTTCCGCAACGGGCATTGTGCTCTTTATCTTGATTTCGCTCGCCCTTGTTCGACGGGTAAGGCTGCTTGCATCGTGCAAAAAGTTTTTGTATGTGCTAAGTCGCAACTTTAGTATGTCCCTTTTGGCGAGGAGCTCTGTCATTGTAACTTCAAAGGCTTTAATGGAAGCATTTGTCAAGTTGATTTTAGAGACCAGCCCTTCTAGCTCCTTTGTCAGCTCGTTAAACTGAGACAAAAGCTCTGTCGGATTTTCGGGAGGCACTTCGCCCTCTTGCACCGTTGCATTATTTGATAGGCGCATTTGAATTTGATTTATTTTTTCCTGTAAATCCCCTCTTATAACAAGGGCCTCGGCAAGTTTCATATCTTCTCCTTTGCCTCCTTGAACATATCGGCACATTTTTTAAGCTCGGTCGGAATGTCTATGCTCTGCGGACATTTCTCAATACATGCTCCGCACGATGTACACTTCGAAGGGCCGCTTCTTTGGTCTTCCTCGAAGAATTGTTCTGTTAAAATGCCCTTTGTCTCTGCCGTAAAAGCAAGTCCATAGTTGTTGTATTTTGTAAATGTTCCGTTTATGTTTACCCCAAACGGACATGGCATACAGTACATGCAGTTTGTGCAACCGACATTTAGGCGAGCCCTGTAACTCTCCCTTACACCCTTCAAAAGGTTGACCTCTGTCGCCGACAGATTGCCTACCCCTGCCCGCTCTGCGACCGAGACATTTTCGGTTAATTGCGCCATGGAGTTCATGCCGGACAGCGCAATTGTAACACCGCCGTCGTTAAGCACAAATCTAAGCGCCCACTCGGCAGGACTGCGAGAGGGGTTTGCCACGTGCAGATCGTCTATCAAATCAGAGGGAAGCCCTGTCGCAAGCTGACCGCCCTTTAATGGCTCCATTATTACAAGCCCGAGCCCCTTTTGCTTGATTAAATCGACCCCTGCCTGTCCCACTTGATGCTCTATATCGAGGTAGTTATACTGGATTTGCGCAAAATCCCAATCGTAGCTTGCAAGCACTTCCTGAAAGTGAGGGAATTTGTCGTGCATGGAAAATCCGGCAAATTTAATCTTGCCTTCCGCCTTGGCTTTGTTGATAAAATTCACCATGTCGGCATTATAGAGCCTGTCCCAAAATGCCCTTGTAACATTGTGCATAAGATAAAAATCTATGCAGTCTGTCTGAAGCCTTGCAAGCTGCTCGTCGAGTAGACGAGGCAAATCGGATGCATCCCTTACAAGCCACGACGGAAGCTTTGTCGCTATGTAAATTTTATCCCTTATTCCGAGTTTCTTCAGTATGCGCCCTGTCACCTCTTCGCTCTTGCCACCGTGGTACGGATAGGCTGTATCCCAGTAGTTTACACCCAAATCGTATGCCTCTTTAAAGAGCTCTGTCGTTTGCACTTCGTCTATATTCTCTGTAACTCCGCCGATTACAGGCAGTCTCATACATCCAAAACCCAAGACCGAAAGCGATACCCCTGTTTTGCCCATCTCTCTGTATTGCATAAACCGCACCTCCATTATGAATTATTATTAATATTATAGCACGACATTCCCAAAATAGCAACAAGGAAGTGTGTTCATTTTATGAAGTTTGGCAAAAATTGGTTTTGCGCTATATTGCCCAATTTTTTACTCCACTCAGCTAATACCCTACATTGACAGAGAGCGTTGTAAGCTATATAATTATAATAGATTACATCAATCGGAGGATTATTTTCTTGAAAAAGGTAGTGATATTTGTGACATCTGTGGCACTGTGCGTGGCACTTTTTGCTATAATAAACGGAATTGCAGGAGGTGTAGCCCCTGCCGTTGACGAGGTTGCGGCGGTCGCTAACCCTGCGACCGAGAGGCGAGACGGCTTTGTTATAGTTGCCGAGCAGTACGAAGGTATATTTTCCCCAATTTGGAGCAAAGGCGAGACCGATGCTCTTATAACTCGCCTTGTCTTTGAGCCGCTCGTAGAAGAAGGCGCAGACGGCAGCGTGATAGCACGTCTTGCCGACTACACTGTGTCGCCCGATGGGCTGACATATACATTTACAATAAAAGATGATGCCGCCTTCTCCAATGGTCAGCCTGTAACAACAGACGACATTGCCTTTACGTGGGATGTTATAACCGACCCATCTTACGATGGCAATATTAACCTGTCAGACCTAATGGCCTACAACATAGTAGACGAGCAAACGATAACGGCAACGATGGAGTCTGACCGTGGAAGTGCGCTCTACGACCTTGGCATATCCCCTCTTTCAAGGGCATATTACGGCCTCGACTACACAACAGGCCAGCTCGACTATGTGCGCCTTCAATCCTCTCGCCCGATGGGGTGCGGCCTTTACATGGTAGGAGACTACACGATGGATAGTATAACGCTATCTGCAAACGAGGAGTATCACGGCGAGGAGCCGTTTTACGAGAGCGTTACCTTTACGGTGGGAGCTGACGCCGCCACTCTTATGACGACAGGCGCCGCCGACATCGATTTAACAGGGGCTGATATGGTGGGCGATATAATAGAAAGAGTGCAAATCCCGACAGACAGCATGGGGATTTTAGGTTTTAACATGGAAAGAGAACCTTTAAATAACCCTGTCGTGCGCCAAGCGATATCTATGTGTGTCGACCGAGAGGCCCTTATAGAAGCAGGGCTTGACGGAATGGGAAGCGCTCTATATGTCCCGACAGCGGCAGACGGTTTTGCCGGCGAGGGTGGCGTTAGCACATACAACCCCGAGGCGGCAAGGGCAATGCTTGCCGAAGCCGGTTTAGAAGGGCTCGAGCTCGACTATACAATAACAGAGGGCAATCCTGTGTCGAAGGCGCTCGGCGAGATGCTCTCTACCTCTCTTGCAGAGGCAGGCATTACGCTAAATGTCGACAGCATGGACTACGCAAGCCTGCTTCGCCATGTCGAGCTCGGACGGAGCGACATGTGGTTTATGGCTTGGGGGCTTAGGGCAGATGCCGATATATCTCCACTCGTTTTTACAGATGGCCATTACAACTATTTTAACTATTCCGACAGCGTTGTAGACTCCCTCCTCCCCGCCGTGCAGGGCGGCTCGCTTACAGAGCGCACAACGGCGGCAAGCCGTCTGTGGCAAGAGCTCGAGGCCGACATTCCCTTTATTGTTTTGTACCAAGGTGCAAGGGAGATAAATGTCAATATCAGGGTACCCGACATAGAGTTTTCAACCCACACGCTATTTGTAGCAGAGCTATTTGAGTAGGTAGATCTCAAATAGCGGACGTGCTAAAGCTATACACCTTAATGACCGTGCCGCCAAAAGGAATTTTTGGTGGTACGGTCAAATTATATTCACACAACAAACATTGCAAGGCATGTCGATCTGTGTTATAATACGACCTATGAAAGATATAATACTTGCCCCACTTGCGGGCTTTACCGATAGAAGTTTACGGGCCCTCTGCCTTGAGTATGGGGCTTCTTTGGTTATAACAGAAATGGTAAGTGCCAAGGCTCTTACCTTTGGCGACAAAAAGTCGCTCCTCCTCGCAAGGCCCTACGATATGCCGTGCGACATTCAGCTTTTCGGCAGCGATCCCGATGTTATGGCGGAGGGTGCAAAGATAGTGGCAGAGCTTGCCCCTCACGGAATTAACATTAACATGGGCTGCCCTGTTCCAAAAATTGTCGGGAACGGTGAGGGCAGTGCTCTTATGCGCTCTCCAAAGCTCATCGAGAGCATAACGAGGGCGACATGTAGCGCAGGGCTTCCCGTTTCGGTCAAGCTTCGTGCAGGGATAGACGGCAATAAAAATGCCGCAGAATGTGCCAAGGCGGCAGAGGCCGGCGGTGCGGTATCCGTTACTGTGCACGGCAGACTTCGGGAGGATATGTACAATCCGAACACCATGGATATAGATATTATCGCAGAGGTTAAGAGGGCTGTCAGCATCCCTGTTTTTGCAAATGGCGACATAACAAACCTTGCCGAAATGAACAACATGCTCTCAAAGACAGGGGCTAACGGCGTTATGATAGGCAGGGCGGCGCTTGGCAATCCCGCCATATTCAGAGAGCTCTTAGGTGGCGAGGTGGCAAGCGTAGCCGAGCGGCTTGAAATTTGCCGCAGGCAGATAGCCGCAATGGTCGAGGACAAGGGGGAGCGTCTTGCAATGCGTCAGGCACGTTCTCAGCTTTGTCATTATTTTAAGGGCTTTAACGGTGCGGCAACACTTAGATCGCAGTGTGTTAGGCTCGAAACATTTGCCCAGTTTGAAGAGATGATGGGTCAAATAGAAAACATTATATAAAGGAGGTACAGCGCTATGGATCTTGATAAGATGACCGATTTGGAACTTGTCGAAGCGGTAAAAGGTGGCAACAAAAATGCCTTTGCCACTCTTGTTAAACGCTATCAAAATAAAGTTTACTCGACCGTCTTGCGCATGTGCCGCTCGAGGGAAGATGCCGAGGACATTTCGCAGGAGATATTCCTTAAGGTATACTCAGGGCTCTCTCGTTTTAGGGCAGAGAGCAGTTTTTCGACCTATCTCTATAAAATCTGCACAAACACCACGATAGACCACATAAGAAAGCAAAACTCGACGGTCGACACGACCTCTCTTTACAAGGAAAGCGACGACGGCCTTTACCTTGTCGAGCCCGAAGACAGCGCTCCCTCTCCTATGGCTTCGCTTGAACAAAAGGAAAAAATCGCACTTTTAAGGCAGGCCATCGAGGCTCTGCCCGAAAATCACAGGGAGATAATAATATTAAGAGAAATAAATGAGCTCTCTTACGACGAGATCGGAGAGATACTCGACCTTGAAGAAGGCACGGTAAAATCACGAATAAACAGGGCAAGGGCAAAACTAAAAAAAGAGCTTGAAAAAAGCGGGAACATTTTCGGATATAATCAGTCTAAAGAAAAAGAAGAAACAAATTTAGCAAAAGAAGGGGGTGAATAGTCATGACAGAGAATGTAAATATCAGCTTTGCAGAGGATCTCCGTCTGACTGCCCCACTTACGATAGAGGAAGCGCCCGAGGGGTTTTTGCTTGGCGTTATGGCAAAAATAGAAGGGCTTGAATTTGAGGTCGAAAAGGATGTTTCAGAAAACTCAAATGTAGTCCCACTGCCCACTCCCACAAGAAAAAACAGAAGAATTTCAAGGCTCCTTCCGGCCGTTGCCGCAGTGGCAATGATACTTGCCGCAACAGCTTTAACGGGAGTTTTTGACAGGTCTTCGGCAGAGGATGCCGCAATGGGCGGAATGCCTATTGCAGAAGAATCACAATCTGCCGATCCTAGGGCAGGCGCACCACTGCTAATGGCGGAGCCCTCTTTGGCGGATGCAGAGAGCCTTTTCGACCAAGATTTTGCAACATCGAACGATATGGCAAGCAACGAGGCCGAGCAAACCGACAGAGCCGATGCTCCAAGCGAGTTCGCAGGGGCAGAGCAACCTGCCGCCCCAACCCTCTTTGGTGCAACGGCAGAACTGCCCTCTGATACAGCGCTTTTCTCAGACGATGCACTACCCAAAGAAGAAGGCGAGCTTAGCCTACTTTACATCACCCCCGAGGAACTCGAGGAGATAGCCTTTCACGTTATACTTGTCGGTGGTGTTGCCCCCGTCGATATTGAACCGACAATGCCAAACATGTACCTTGTAACCGAACTAGAGCTCGACGAGATAATGAAACTTCAACCGACCCATGTAGTTGCAGAGCACATGGAAGAAGGTTTAACCGAAACTGCCGAGTGCGGTCTGCTTGAAATTAAATAAATTCAAAAGTCCTCTACTTTTTTGTAGGGGACTTTTTTTGTCCCTTTGGAATAATCGTCACCTCGTGGGGCAAAAAATAGTATAACAAGTACGATTTTTTTCGGAGGGGAACATGCTTAAAGGAATTAATAAAAATATTGTCGTCGTGAAGGACACAGGCAGCGACTACTTTGACGAAGCCATTTTTATAGTAAACCCAAATGTAAAGGTTGCGCAGTCTGTTTTGATCGACGAGGCAAAGAAAATTGTGGAAAATTCGGTGGAAAAACCAATAAAGAAAAAGCGCCGTGTATGGCGGTAGAGAGCACTTGCAAGTAGCGCCTTAAATTGCCCATATATATAATAGGAAGGAAAAATATACTAAACATTTATTTACTGTTTTTTTAAATAATTACTCGTTTTTTGACAATAATAATTCTTCCTTATGTCAAAAAAGGCAAAGTGTAGTATTCTTATATATAATTTTAATTAAAATGTTAATATTTAGTTAACATTTTGAGCAGTGTAATCCATAGCAAACATTTATGCTAATAATATTTTGTCGCATATTTTTACGTTAAAATTGTCAATTATATACAATCAACAATGATTAAAATAGGTCATATTGACAAAAAATACAATTATACAATAATATTACATCTTTTAAATTGATTTTTAAGTTGTAACCAATTATACTATAATAAGCAAATGATTATTGTTAAAAGTATATCCTTTTTAGAAAAAACCTTTAATTTAAGATCGGGGGTGAACATGTGGCCGTAGAACTGCTTAAAGCCGTGAGTGAGGCGGAAGAAAAGGCCGCCGACATGCGAAAAGAGGCTACCGAAAGGGCTAAGAAAATTGTCGAGCAGGCAAGTGTTGATGCAAAGGCAAACTTAGCAAAGGAAGAAGCCGCAGCACAAGCACAGGCAGAGCAAAAGCGAAATGCGGCAAGAGATGCCGCAAAGACAAAGACCGAGCAGTACCAAACCGAAATTTCCGCAAAGTGTGCGGAGATTAGAAGCGCATCGCAGAAGAACATGGACAAGGCGATTGATATTATAGTTGCAAAGGTTGTGAATTCCAGTGGCTGAACTTGTAATGAAAAGGCTCTCCCTTGCAGGAATGCAGACCGATAAAGAAGCTATACTGAAAAAACTCGCTTTCTTTGGTGCGCTTGAGATAGAAGATGCGTCGCCCCTTTTAGGTCAGCACACTTGGCTTACAGCCAAGCCCGACACTGCCGATACATACAAAACAGAGTCGGACATTGCCAAAATAGAAGATGCGATTTCAGCTCTTACTCCTCTTGCTACAAAAAAAGGTTTGCTATCTGCAAAACCTAACATTACCAAAAACGATATTGAAAGCGCCATGAACGGGGCCGACGATCTGTTGTCCCGTGCGGCCGAAGTGCTCGAGATAGTTAAGAAAAGGGAGGCAGCTCCCCCAATAAGAACTAAACTCGAAACGCAAATTGCAGCCCTTCGCCCGTGGCTCTCGCTCGATATTTCGCTCTCTCACGAGGGAACGAACACTGTCGAGGTGATGTATGGTTTCTTCCCGTCCGTTGTGGACATTTTGCCCCTTGGAGACCGTTTGGCAGAACTTGCTTGCTACTACGATGTCGTTTTCTCCGATAATTCGGGCGACTACTGTGTAGTTATGGTTCACAAGGGCGCGGCAGAGCAGTGCATGGACATTCTTCGTGAGTTTTCATTTACAAAGCTTACTTTTAAGGACATGGATAAACCGCCTGCCGCCATTAAATCAGAGCTCGAAGCCGAGATGGCAAATGTAGACAAAGAGCTCGACAACTTAACGGAAGAACTTCGCACCCACGTTGGGCTGTTGCCCGACCTTGAAAAGGTTTACGATGCCCTTACCGTAAAGCTCGACATGGCAAGGGTTACCGAAAAGCTTTTAAAGTGCGACAATGTATTCTTCCTAACAGGGTATGTGCCCGAGGTTTACTCGGAAAATCTCTGCACAGAGCTTGCCGCCTCCTATGTCGTTGCGACAGAGCTTTCGGAGGTAGATGCCGAGGAAGATCCTCCTGTACTACTGAAAAACAACAAGATTATACAACCCTACGAAATGATAACAGAGCTATTTAGCCTACCTGCCTACGGCAGATTTGATCCAAACACCATAATGGCACCCTTCTTCTTCATGTTCTTCGGAATTATGCTTGCAGACGTTGGTTACGGCCTTATGATGATGGCGATCGGCTTTATAGCGCTAAACAAAGCAAAACCAGCACCCGGGTTTGTTAAAAACCTCTTTACACTCTTTATCCACGGCGGCTTAGCTACGACACTTGCCGGATTTTTCTTTGGAAGCTTCTTTGGCGATGTTGTAACGGTATTCAGCACGACCTTCCTTGGAAAAGAGATCAACTTCAGAGGTGTTATAAACCCAATAACCGAGCCAATAACAATGCTAATTCTATGTTGTTCGCTCGGAGTGCTCCAAATCCTTGTCGGCCTTGGTGTTAAGGCATACATTATGATTAAGGACGGCAGAGCACTTGAAGCACTTTTCGATGTCGGTTTTTGGTATGTTGTATTTGCCGGTATCGGCATGTTTGCAGCAGGCATGGAAGCCGGTGTATATGTAATGGGCGGTGGCGCTCTCGGCCTTATCTTAACACAAGGACGTGAAAAGAAGGGCATTATTGGAAAACTCTTCTCGGGTATTTTAAGCCTATACAGCATAACAGGCTACATGTCGGACATCTTGTCCTACTCTCGCCTTATGGCCCTCGGCATCGCTTCGGGCGTTATATCGAGTGTTTTTAACACGATGGGCGCTCTTGGCGGCGATGGCATTGTTGGCATAATTATGTTTGTTATTGTCTTTATTATAGGCCATACAATGAACTTTGCAATAAACATGCTCGGTGCATATGTTCACTCGAGCAGACTGCAATATGTTGAGTTTTTCGGCAAATTCTACGAGGGCGGCGGACGTCCCTTTAAACCGCTTTGTTTAAAACCAAAATATTATAACCTAACAAATGAGGAGGAACATTAATCATGTTTGACAATGGTGTGGTAATGGCAATTTTCGGAGCGGCTTTGGCCGTAATTTTAGCAGGTATCGGATCTTCTAAGGGCGTTGGCCTTGCAGGTGAAGCGGCAGCTGGTGTTGTTGCTGAAGATCCCTCTAAGTTCGGTCAGGTTCTACTTCTTCAGGCACTTCCCGCAACACAGGGTATCTACGGAACACTTGTTGCATTTATTATCCTTTCCAACATAGGCATTATAGGCGGAGAGCTCGTTATGATTAGCCTCGAGACAGGTCTGCAAATGTTCTTTGCGGCACTTCCCATGGGTATTATGGGTCTTGTTTCGGGAATCTATCAGGGTAGAGTTTCGGCGGCAGGTATCAGCATGGTCGCTAAGCGCCCGTCGGAAGTTGCCAAGGGCATGGTTTTCTCGGCTATGGTTGAGACATATGCTATCCTTGCACTTCTAATCTCCTTCCTTGCCATCGCAAACATCCCCGTTTAAGTTAGGGGGAGGTATAGTGAAAGGCGTAGAAAACATTGTAGAAAAGATCATGGCAGATGCAAAGATTGCCGCTGCCGAAATAGAGAGCGCCGCTAAAGCCGAAGCCGAGGCTATACTTAAAAGCACAGAGGAAACAGCCTCTGCCACTGTCGCAGCAATGCTTGACAGAGCAGATGGGGAGTCGAAGGACATTTTGCGTCGTGCTGACTCCACAATGAACCTTGAAGGGCGCAAGGCAATCCTTGCAGAGCGCCAAAAGCTCATAGAGGAGGCCTTCGAGGCGGCAGAAAAGAGACTCTTTGCTCTTATGGCAAACGAAGACAGCTACTGCAACACCCTTACAGTGCTCGCAAGAGATGCAGGAGAGGACAGTGTTCTTCTTATTGCAAACGAGGACATTGCAGTAGGCAAAAAGCTAAGCGAAGCTACAAAGCTAACTGTGGAAGGCGCAAAGATAGCACGAGGCGGCATTGTTGTTAAGCAGGGCGAGGTTGAAGTTAACCTAACTTTTACAGCCCTACTAAGACAGTACCGTGAGGAGCTTGAGCAGAGCGTCGCCACAACGCTCTTTGCATAGAGGGGAGGTTTATATATGCCTCTCAAAAAGAAAATGAAAGATACCGATTTTGTTACTATATCGACCAGAATTAAATCGAGAGAGCTATCTCTGCTCGACACCATGACGGCCGATAAACTGATCGAGGCGGAGAGTCACGACGAAGTTGTGAAGATCCTGACCGACAAAGGGTACGACACGACAGATGCCAAGGGAGCAGGCTTCCTTAGAGAGATCATTGCGAGGGACAGAAGTTCCGTTGCAGAGCTTGTAGGCGATGCAGGGCAAGGGCTCTTTGATCTGTTTTTGTATCCGAGCGACTATCTTAACATTAAGATAGTGCTAAAAAACGAAATGAGAGACGAGCCTGCCAATATCCTTGTTTCGGGCGGCTCGATAGATGCACCATCTCTTAAAGCGGCAGTAGAGGCACGCAGTTTCGACGATATGACGGAAAATATGAAAAAGGGCATAGAGGAAGCTGTCGAGCTGTCGCAAGAGACGGCAAATCCACAATTTATAGACATAGTTCTCGACAGGTACTGCTACCTCGACATGGTAGAGGCGGCACAGCGCATCGGAAACGACTACCTAACAGGCTATGTTAAGGCAATGATAGACGTAGCAAATGTAAAGAGCCTTTTAAGGCTAAGGAGAATGGGTAAGAGCTTTGACTTTTCTTCAAGGGTATTTTTCGAAGGGGGCAACACCCCTCCCGAGAGATATCAAGAGGCCTTCCCCATGAATGATGACGATATGCCAAATGTGCTCGGCAAAGCTTCCGACCTTTGCAAAAAGGCGCTCGAAGCGATGCAGGGCGGTCAAGGCGGCATGGCGGCATTTGAGCTTTATTGCGACAATTATCTTATGGAGTATGTTAAAAAGGCAAAGTATATTGCCTTTGGCGCAGAGGTTCCCACGGCATTCTTGCTTGCAAAGGAAACCGAATACAAGGTTTTAAACATTATAATGGCAGGCAGAGCGGCAAAACTTGAAGGGGATACCATAAGAGAGAGAGTGAGGGCGCTGTATGCTTAAAATCGGTGTTATAGGCGACAGAGAGACGGTGCTCGGGTTTTCGGCTTTAGGGCTTGATATTTTCCCAGTAGATGATGCAGACGATGCGGCAAGGGTTATTGTTAGCCCAAAGGCACTTGAATATGCCGTTCTCTATATAACAGAGGAGCTCGCAATGGGCTGCACAGATGCGATAGACAGGCACAGAGCAACAAGAACGCCTGCCATAATACTGATCCCCGGTAAGAAGGGCAGTATGGGCATTGCTATGGCAAATGTCGGCAAGCGTGTCGAGAAGGCCGTCGGCTCGGATATACTCGGAAGCGAGTAAGTATGTCGTACTTGGTACGGCTAACGTGAAAACACATAACAAAAGAAAGATGGTGAATTCATGGTTGAAGGAAGAATAGTCAAGGTCTCGGGCCCTCTCGTCGTCGCTTCGGGTATGCGTAATGCCAATATGTTCGACGTTGTTAGAGTTGGTAAAGACCGCCTCATCGGCGAAATTATCGAGATGAGGGGCGACGCAGCTTCCATTCAGGTATATGAGGAAACTGCGGGACTTGGCCCCGGAGATATTATAGTTTCGACAGGTAGTCCCCTGTCGGTCGAACTGGGCCCCGGGCTTATCGAGGGTATGTTCGACGGTATTCAGCGCTCGCTGCCCGCTCTTAAAGAGGCATCGGGTAGCTTTATCGGCAGAGGTATAGATGTTACCGCTCTCGATTACGAGAAAAAATGGGACTTTGTTGCAACGGCAGCGGTCGGTGACGTAGTTACAGGCGGCGACGTTGTCGGAACGGTTCAAGAAACAGGCCCTGTTTTGCACAAAATAATGGTGCCGCTCGGCAAGGACGGTACTATAAAATCGATTACAAGCGGAAGTTTTAACGTAACAGAGACAGTCTGCGTTATCACAACAAGTGAAGGCGACTTCGAGATGTCCATGATGCAAAAGACCTCGGTTCGTAGAGGTCGCCCCTACGCTCAAAAGCTTATGCCTGTGCGCCCACTTACAACAGGACAGAGAGTTATCGATACTTTGTTCCCCGTTGCAAAGGGCGGAACGGCTGCCGTCCCCGGCCCCTTCGGCTCGGGCAAGACTGTCGTTCAGCACGCACTTGCAAAGTGGTCGGACGTTGACATTGTTGTCTACATCGGCTGTGGTGAGCGTGGAAACGAGATGACAGACGTTCTAAGAGAGTTCCCCGAGCTTATCGACCCACGTACGGGCGAGTCTCTTATGAAGCGTACCGTTCTTATCGCAAACACATCAGACATGCCTGTTGCCGCTCGTGAAGCGTCGATATACACAGGCATTACAATAGCGGAATACTTTAGAGACATGGGCTACTCGGTAGCACTTATGGCCGACTCGACAAGCCGCTGGGCGGAGGCACTTCGTGAAATGTCCGGCCGTCTTGAAGAAATGCCCGGTGAAGAAGGATACCCCGCATACCTTGGTAGCCGTCTTGCACAGTTCTACGAGCGTGCAGGCCGTGTTAAGTGCTTTGGTTCAGACGGCAGAGAGGGCGACCTTACAGCAATCGGCGCTGTTTCCCCTCCCGGTGGTGACATATCAGAGCCCGTTTCGCAGGCTACACTTCGTATAGTTAAGGTTTACTGGGGACTTGACTCAGCACTTGCTTATCGCCGTCACTTCCCTGCCATCAACTGGCTAAACTCCTACTCGCTATATGCCGACACTATGGGCAAATGGCTTTGTGAAAATGTCGACTCACGTTGGACAGATGCAAGAACAAGAGCTATGCAGATACTCCAAACAGAGGCGGAACTTCAAGAAATCGTACAGCTAGTCGGCGTAGACTCATTGTCGCCGCCCGACCGTTTGATGCTTGAAGAAGCACGCTCACTTCGTGAGGACTACATCCAGCAAAACGCCTTTGACGAAAACGACGCCTACTCGACATACGGCAAGCAGTACAAAATGCTCGAACTGGTTCTCGCCTACTACGACGTTGCCAAGGAAGCAATGGAGAAGGGCGCAGACATGAACAAGCTATTTGAAATGACGGTGCGTGACAGGATTGCCCGTGCCAAGGAGTGCCCACAGGAAAAGGTAGACGAAGTATTTGCCGACATTGCAAGAGAACTTAAAGAACAAGCCGACGCACTTGTTGCCGAAGCTGCAAAGGAGGCGATATAAATGCCAAGAGAGTATAAGACCATTCAAGAGGTCGCAGGGCCTCTGATGATGATAAAGCAGGTTGAAGGCGTAACATACAACGAGCTTGGCGAGATAGAGCTTGGCAGTGGCGAAATTCGCCGTTGTAAGGTTCTTGAAGTTAACGGCTCCAACGCAGTTGTTCAGCTATTCGACTCGGCGGCAGGTATAAACCTTGGCGACTCCAAGGTGCGTTTCCTCGGCCGTTCGCTCGAACTTCCCGTATCGCCCGACATGCTCGGTCGTGTTTTCTCGGGAATGGGCACGCCGATAGACGATGGCCCTGCCATTATTGCAGAGGACAGGGCAGACATTAACGGTCTGCCGATAAACCCCTCCGCACGTGAATACCCCGACGAATTTATTCAGACAGGCGTTTCGGCAATCGACGGGCTTAACACCCTCGTTCGTGGACAGAAGCTGCCGATATTCTCGGGCTCGGGTCTTCCCCACGCAGAACTTGCCGCACAGATTGCACGTCAGGCAAAGGTTCTTGGCGGTGAAGCTAACTTCGCCGTTGTATTTGCCGCTATCGGTATCACATTTGAAGAAGCCGACTTCTTTATATCGGACTTCCGCAAGACAGGCGCTATCGACAGAACGGTACTATTTATAAACCTTGCCTCTGACCCTGCCATCGAGCGTATTTCTACTCCTCGTATGGCGCTTACAGCGGCCGAGTATCTTGCATTTAAGCAGAACATGCACGTTCTTGTTATCCTAACAGACATTACAAACTACGCAGAAGCACTGCGTGAAGTTTCTGCCGCCCGTAAGGAGGTCCCAGGTCGTCGTGGATACCCAGGTTACCTCTACACCGACCTTGCGACAATGTACGAGCGTGCAGGCCGTATAGAAGGCGCAGAGGGCTCTATCACGATGATACCGATCCTCTCCATGCCCGAAGACGACAAGACCCACCCAATCCCCGACCTTACAGGCTACATCACGGAGGGACAGATTATCCTGTCTCGTGACCTTTATCGTAAAGGCCTTATGCCTCCGATAAATGTTCTCCCCTCCCTGTCTCGTCTAAAGGACAAGGGTATAGGAGAAGGCAAGACTCGTGAAGACCATGCAAACACAATGAACCAGCTATTTGCCGCATATTCAAGAGGAAACGAGGCCAAGGAGCTTATGTCTATCCTTGGTGAAGCGGCGCTAACAGAGGTCGACAAGCTATACGCAAAGTTTGCCGACGAGTTTGAAAAACAGTATGTCTCTCAGGGCTACACAACAGACCGCTCGGTTGAGGAGACGTTAAACTTAGGCTGGGATCTCTTATCGATTTTGCCAAAGTCCGAGCTAAAGAGAATTAAACTTGACCTTATCGAGAAGTACCACCCAGACAACAAAAAGAGCTAAGGGGGGCATAGTATGGCGAGATTAAATGTCAACCCCACCAGAATGGAGCTCACCCGTCTTAAGGGCAGACTTAGGACGGCTACAAGGGGTCACAAGCTTTTAAAGGATAAGCGAGACGAGTTAATGAAACAGTTTTTGGATCTCGTCCGCAAAAACCGTGCGCTTCGCCGCTCGGTCGAGGAAAAGCTCGCCAAGGTATACGGCAGCTTTGTCCTTGCCAGTGCCGTTATGAGCGAGGAGAGCTTGGAAGAAGCCCTAATGTGCCCCCGTCAGACAGTTGCTGTTGATGTCGGAGTTAAGAACATCATGTCGGTAAACGTGCCGATCTTCGACTTTAAAACAGAGGGCGACAGTTCCGACATTTACCCCTACGGCTTTGGATTTACCTCGGGCGAGCTCGACAATGCCGTCTATTCGCTTGGCGATGTTTTGGAGGAACTACTCCAACTTGCCCAAATGGAAAAGTCGGCCGAACTTATGAGCGACGAGATAGAAAAAACCCGCCGCCGTGTTAACGCCCTTGAATATGTCATGATACCGCAACTGCAAGAGACAATAAAATACATCACCATGAAACTCGACGAAAACGAAAGAGGAAACCTAACGAGACTTATGAAGGTCAAGGACATGATGCTACAAGAACAAAGACGACTTGAAGCCGCCCTTGACGCAGAAGTTCTCGCCGAAGCAGGCGTAGAAGTGGTGTGAGGAAAAGCCCGAGGCATGAAGCCTCGGGCTTTTCAGACTGGAGAAAAACTCGAGTCCCTTCGGAAGGAGGGGGAGCGGCGAGGGGGCACCATCAGGGTGCCCTCTGGCGTTAAATTCCCGCCCCGAGGGCGTTAAAATCAGCTTTAGCTGATTTTTTAGTTTGGAGAAAACACTTTTTCTCCAAACTAAAGCCCGAGGCATGAAGCCTCGGGCTTTTGGTTTGTTAAAGGAAAATTTACAATGTTGACATACTTATTTGATTTATGATTATACATGTTGTAGTAAAATTATATAAACACTATCTTTCGTAGGCTACTTCCACTATGTCGCTTGGCTTGCCGTACGACAAAGTCACAGCATGAGAAGTACCGCTCGTTGGTATTACAGATACACAGGCACTATTTTATAGCTTAGCATAGCATTGCGCTTGCTACTTTCAGCATAATAAAAGGCTGCTTGGCGACCGTGATGTCTTTTTCGAGCAGCCTTTTATCAATATTGATTAAAGGAGGGTTTTGTGATGGGTAGACCGCATCTGCGCACTGACTTTTATGTACTCTTTAGCAATATGGACACAGGTGATTTTATAAAATTTCACATTATAATGCTTTCTTCTATATGGATTGGCTTTCTCTTAAGAAATTATGTTATAAAATCAGGTTCAGGTGATGGACTGGATGAAATTCTACCTTACGAAAGAACGCTAAAGGTTGGGTTTCATGGCGTTTCTATCGGTATAACTGTCTCACTTTTTGTTTATGCTATTATAGTACCACTCTTTTACATGCATTTTAAGTACCTCTTTAACAATGAAATTTGGGACCCATTTACATTGAAGTTGTATGCGAATTTTATGTATATTATAATCTTATCTTTTTCCGTCGGGCTTAGCTACTTTGTCGACCAAGCCTATACCTTCGAATAAAAAATCCCCCGACCACATGTGAACAGCACCCATTTTGTTTTGTTTAAGGAAAATCTACAATGTTGACACAATCAGTTGATTTATTTTTATGCATATTATGGTAGAATTATATAAATATAAACCTTCGTGGGTTATTTCCACTATGTTGCTTGGCTTGCCGTGCGACAAAGTCACAGCATGAGAAGTACCGCTCGTTGGTATTACAGATACACAGGCACTATTTTATAGCTTAGCATAGCATTGCGCTTGCTACTTTCAGCATAATAAAAGGCTGCTTGGCGACCGTGATGTCTTTTTCGAGCAGCCTTTTATCAATATTGATTAAAGGAGGGTTTTGTGATGGGTAGACCGCATCTGCGCACTGACTTTTATGTACTCTTTAGCAATATGGACACAGGTGATTTTATAAAATTTCACATTATAATGCTTTCTTCTATATGGATTGGCTTTCTCTTAAGAAATTATGTTATAAAATCAGGTTCAGGTGATGGACTGGATGAAATTCTACCTTACGAAAGAACGCTAAAGGTTGGGTTTCATGGCGTTTCTATCGGTATAACTGTCTCACTTTTTGTTTATGCTATTATAGTACCACTCTTTTACATGCATTTTAAGTACCTCTTTAACAATGAAATTTGGGACCCATTTACATTGAAGGTGTATGCGAATTTTATGTATATCATTATCTTATTCTCTTCCGTCGGGATTAGCTACTTTGTCGACCAAGCCTATACCTTCGAATAAAAAATCCCCCGACCTCACGGTCGGGGGATTAATATTATCCTACCAAAGCATTAGCTTGTTTGCTTCTGCTCTTAGCTCGTCCTTGAACTCGGGGTGGGCTATTGCTATAAGAGCGTCTACTCTGTCTTTTATTGTTCTTGCCTTCATTGGGGCGATGCCGTTTTCCGTTACGATGTAGTCGATGTTGTTTCTGCTCATCGTTACAACAGCGCCCGGGGTTAGAATAGACTTGATCTTGCTAAAGCGTGTGCCGTCCTTCTTTGTGCCTGCCGATGCCATAGCTATGATCGACATGCCGCCCTTGGAGTGGATTGCACCCTCTGCAAAGTCGTTCTGGCCGCCTGTACCCGAGAACTGACGGTGACCGATTGTCTCGGAGGAAATCTGGCCTACAAGGTCAACTTCGATACAGGTGTTTATCGATACCATGTTGTCGTTTTGTGCGATTACCCATGGGTCGTTAACATACTTTGTGTGCTTCATGTAAACTGTGGGGTTTTCGTCCAAGAAGTCGTAGAGAGCACGTGAACCGTTTGTAAAAGAGCCAATTAGTTTGCCGGGGTTTAGGTTCTTTTTTGCGCCCGTGATAACGCCCGCTTCTGCAAGTGCTGCAAGGGAGGAGGTTACCATCTCTGTGTGAACGCCTAAATCCTTCTTATCCATAAATGCCATAGCAACAGCATCGGGAACTGCGCCTATGCCGAGCTGGATTGTGGAGCCGTCCTTAACAAGGCTTGAAACATGTGCGCCTATTGCCTTGTCTGTATCGGTTAGGACACCGGGGTCGAATGTGGGGGTTTTACGGTCTGTTTCGATAACGGCCGACACCTTGGAGACATGTAGCTCATACTCGCCCGCAATTTTGGGCATATCCTCGACCACTTCTATTATGATAGTATCGGCACACTCTAAAAATTCGAGCTCCCAGCCGCCAAGCGACAGATTGAAGTAACCGTGCTTATCCATAGGAGTTGCCGATGTGATGATTACATTTGGCTTGTGCACATCACGATAGCGTGTGTAGCAAGCATGTAAATGCATGGGGATTAGCGATACGTGGCCTGTTGGGTGGAGTGCTCTTGTCAAGCCGCCGTAAAAGTTGGACTGAATAAAAAATTTGTCGAGATATTTTTCCGTGGTGTACTCGAAATTGCCGCTACCACCGCCGTACAGAGTTACATTTGTTATTCTGTCGTAAATGGTGTGCATCTTTTCAAGGCTTGTCATGGGCACAAGTCCAAACCCGGCCGTTGCGATAAGCGACTTATCGGGGATTAACTTTAGTGCCTCCTCTGCGGGCATTACCTTTGATTTGTACATTTCCTGAAACTTGCTCATGATTGTTCTACCTCTCTAAATGTATGATTTTTTAAGTTTATCAATAACAGGTCGTTATTGATCATTGCAAATTCTCGCTATATACCATTATACAGTATAAAAGCCGATTTTACAATACTTTATACAAAGTTGTTGCATCGTCTTTTCTTACAACATCAGGTGTTGCCAGTACCTCTACCTTTAGGGTACGTGTACCAAATGTTACTTCTATAACATCTCCAGCCTTAACGTCGTAAGCCGGCTTTACCACCTTACCGTTAACTGTAACCCTCTCGCCCGACGTTGCATCCTTTGCCACCGTTCTGCGTTTAATTATTCTCGATACCTTAAGGTATTTATCAAGTCTCATATACTACCAGAGCATTAGCTTGTTGGCCTCTGCTCTTAGCTCCTCTTTAAATTCTGGGTGAGCTATTGCAATAAGGTTGTCTACCCTGTCTCTAACCGTTCTTGCCTTCATGTGTGCTATGCCGTTTTCCGTTACGATATAGTCGATGTTGTTACGGCTCATTGTTACGATAGCACCGGGGGTTAGGATCGACTTTATTTTGGAAATTCTCGTTCCGTCTCTCTTTGTTGTTGCCGATGCCATAGCTATAATCGACATACCGCCCTTAGAGTGGATTGCACCCTCTGCAAAGTCGTTTTGTCCGCCTGTACCCGAGAACTGGCGATGACCGATCGACTCGGAAGCGATCTGGCCTGTCAGGTCTACTTCCATACAGGTGTTAATCGAAACCATTTGATGGTTTTGAGCGATTATCCACGGATCGTTTACATAGTATGTCGGCTTCATGTAGATCGTGGGGTTCTCGTCCATAAACTCGTATAATTTCTTAGATCCAAAGGCAAATGTGCCGATTAGCTTGCCTTGGTTAATGCTCTTTTTAGCACCTGTAATAACGCCTGCCTCCGCAAGGCTTGCAAGGGCTGATGTTACCATCTCGGTGTGAACACCTAAATCTTTTTTATCCATAAACGCCATTGCAACGGCATCGGGAACTGCACCTATACCAAGCTGAATTGTGGAACCGTCCTTAACAAGGCTTGCAACATGTGCGCCTATTGCCCTGTCTGTATCTGTTAGAGTACCTGGCTCCATGGAAGGTGTGGATCTCTTTGTCTCAACAACAGCTGTTACTTGCGAAATATGCACTTCGTAGTCACTTGCGACCTTTGGCATGTCCTCGACAACCTCGATAATAACTACATCGGCAGTTGGCAAAAATGCCTTTTCCCAGCCGCCAAGCGATAGGTTGAAGTAGCCGTGCTTATCCATTGGTGTTGCCGCAGTTATAATAACATTTGGCTTGTGAACTTCGTAGTATCTTGTGTACCACGCATGTAGATGCATGGGGATAATGGAAACTCTGCCTGTATGATGAGCTTTTCTTGTTGCACCGTCATAGAAGTTGGAGTTTATAAAGAACTTATCAATATACTGTTCGGAGAGATACAAATCATCGGGGTGACTGCCGCCGCCGTAAAACTCGACCTCTGTAATCCTATCGTATATTGTGTGCATAACTTCAAGACAATCCCGTGGCTCTTGTGCCGAAAATCCCGTTGCAACAAGTGCTTTATCGGGTATTTGCTTTAGCGCTTCCTCGGCCGACATAACCTTCGATTTGTACATTTCTGCGTATTTACTCATATCTCTCTCCTCTTTTCGTGTCGTAATAACTTATAGAGTATTGTTCCCTAAGTTTGTTTCTTATAATCTATTGTGCCTTAACATATAAATTGCGGCCGTCACGCACTCACATCGTGCGTGACGGTCGCAATTTTTTAAAAAACTACTCTGCGCCCTTATCTCTAACCACGCCTAAGGGGAATTCCTTTAGCATATTCTCGTTTATGAAATCGACCGACTCGAGCGGTGTTAGACCCCAGTTTGTCGGGCAGTTACAGATAAATTCTACATATGTGTAACCCTTGCCGTCCATTTGATACTGGAATGCCTTCTTTAGAGCTGCCTTTGCCTTCTTTACCTCTGCAGGAGTTGTACATGTTACTCTTGCAATGTAGTAAGGTGTGTCGAGTGTATCAAGGATTTTAACAAGGTGAAGTGGGTTGCCCGCTTCTTCAACCTTACGGCCTTGCTGAGCTGTTGTAGCCTTCATGCCAACAAGAGTTGTAGGAGCCATCTGGCCACCTGTCATGCCGTATGTTGCATTGTTAACCGAGATAACAGTGATGTTCTCGCCACGATTAGCAGCGTAGATAGTCTCGGAAAGGCCGATAGCGGCAATGTCGCCGTCGCCCTGATAGCTAAATACTATCTTATCGGGGTTTGTGCGCTTTAGAGCAGATGCAACCGCTCCTGCACGTCCGTGAGCTGTCTCCATGGAGTTTAGCTCGTGGAAGAATGTACCGTTACCGCAACATCCTATGCCGTATACGCAAAGAGGAGTCTTGCCAAGGCCGAGCTCCTCGAAAACCTCTGCAAAAAGCTTATGAATTGTGCTGTGGAAACAACCTGGGCAAAAACCCGATACAGCGGTTTCCGAAAGCACTGAAGGTCTCTTGTAAATCTTTTCCATTTTCTCTCCTCCTTACTTCGCAAAAATCGCACGAGCAGCATCGCTTATCTCTGTACGTGTTAGAATAACACCACCGGAGCTAAGAGCTGTCGTTACGGGTGTACGACCCATTACTAGGTTCTCTACATCTTCGGCATACTGTGCAGGGATCGACATCTCGGCAACAAGCATACCTTTAAGCTTTGTATAGTCAAGCTTTTCAAAGTTCTTCTTGGGGAATGGGAATAGCGTTATCGGACGGATAAGGCCAACCTTCTTGCCCTCTGCTCTTAGCTCGTCTACAACAGCACGAGCGATACGAGCAGATGTGCCGTAGCCTGTGATGATAACTTCTGCATCCTCTACCATGTATTCCTCGCAAAGAGTCTCTGTCTCTTTCCAGTGCTCGTACATCTTAGCTTCACGAGCATTTTGCTCCATAATGGAAGGCTCGTACTCAAGACCTAAGATTCTGCGGCCGTCGCCCTCATTGCGCGCGAGCATCGACCAAGACTTGTTGTTTTCCTTGTAGGAAGCAACCTCTTCGTCGCTTCTTGCAGGTGCCATGTCGACAGGCTCCATCATAACGGCCATAAAGCCATCTACAAGAACGATAACAGGGTAGCGGTACTCGTCTGCCTTATCAAACGCAAGGGGCATTATTTCTGTTGCCTCTTGAACGGTCGATGGAGCATAAACAAGTGTTCTAAATCCGCCGTTACCCGATGCCTTTGTAGCTTGGAAGTAGTCCTGCTGAGCCGGCTTAATGTCGCCACAACCGGGTCCACCTCTTTGTACCGAGCAAATAACAGCCGGGAATCTTGCAGCTGCAAGGTAGGAAATACCTTCACTCTTTAGAGCGATACCGCAAGAAGATGACGATGTCATACAGCGTGTGCCACCGGCACCTGCACCGTATAGCATGTTGATCGAAGCTATCTCCGACTCACCTTGAATAAATACGCCGCCAAACTCGGGCATTCTGCGGGAGAAGTACTCTGGAATTTCATTCTGGGGGGTAATAGGATACCCAGCAAAAAAACGGCAACCTGCTCTCATGGCAGCTTCGGCGATGGCCTCACTGCCTTTCATAAATTCTCTTGCCATAATTTCGTGTCCCTCCGTTTCTATAAATTAATTGTGTAAAATTTTAAAAATTGTCTCTTAAACTATGCGTTTTCGCCTATGTCTTTGAAAACCCCGAGTGGGAACTCTTTTAGAGTTTCGTTCTTCATAAACTCGAGCGAATCAAGTGGGCTAATGCCCCAGTTTGTTGGGCAGTTACTCATTATTTCTACCATTGTAAAGCCCTTGCCGTCAAGTTGATACTCGAAGGCCTTCTTAATAGCTGCTCTTGCTGTCTTGATGTTTGCAGGTGTATTACATGCAACTCTTGCAAGGAAGGCAGGGCCTTTTAGTAGAGATAGTTGCTCGCACATGTGCATGGGGTAGCCGTGTTGCTCTGCCTCACGACCGTAGGGCGATGTTGTCGCCTTCTGACCGATAAGCGTTGTAGGGGCCATCTGGCCGCCTGTCATGCCATATGTAGAGTTGTTTATGAATATAACAGTGAAGTTCTCGCCACGGTTAGCGGCCGACATTGTCTCTGCAAGGCCGATCGAAGCAAGGTCACCGTCGCCTTGATAGGAGAAAATAATGCTGTTTGGGCGACTTCTCTTCATGCCTGTTGCAACTGCACAAGCACGTCCGTGAGGAGCTCCCATAACATTGGATTTAAGCATAGGGCGACCAAGGCCGCAACAGCCTATGCCGTATACACATACAGGCTCGCCTATAACGTCGAGTTCCTCGAAAACTTCGCCAAGAAGCTTATGCGCTGTACTGTGCATACAACCGGGGCAAAAGCCCGAAACACCATAAGGTGTAAGTCCTTCAGATCTCTTAAATACCTTTTCCATCTTTTACCCCTCCTTTACTTAGCATCAAGCATCGCCTTAGCAGCTTCGATAATCTCGCCTCTGCCAAGGATTTCGCCACCAGAACGTAGGCATGTCTGAACATTTGCATGACGACCGACAGCAAGCTTAACATCCTCTACCATCTGTGCAGGAATTGACAGCTCGCAATCGAGTATACCCTTAATCTTGCCACCCATATCAAGCTTTTCGAAAGCTTCGTAGGGGAATGGGAATACTGTAATAGGTCTTATCATGCCAACCTTATAGCCCTCTTTGCGAAGCTCATCAACAGCAGCCTTTGCAATACGAGCCGAGATGCCATATGCCGTAACAACGAGCTCGGCATCTTCCATTAGATACTCCTCGTAGCGAACTTCTTCCTTCGCCCAAAGGTCGTACATCTCTGCATCGACTTTGTTTTGATTTTGGACAGAACCTCTCTTATCCATTGTGCCAAATAGTACACGGCGAAGTTCCTCGTCGTCCTTTGCCTTGCCTGTTGCCGACCATTCGTCGTTCTTCTTGTAAATTGCGGCAATCTCCTCGTCTGTCTTCATGGGAGGCATTGCGACAGGCTCCATCATAACGGCCATAAAGCCATCGATTAGCATAACAACAGGGAACATGTACTGCTCTGCTTTCTCGAATGCAACTCCCATTAGATCGATACATTCTTGAATTGTAGCAGGTGCAATTACCATTGGATGGAAACCGCCGTTACCCATTGCCTTTGTTGCTTGGAAGTAGTCCTGCTGTGCAGGTTGGATAGATCCAACACCGGGGCCGCCTCTCTGTACCGAAACGATAACAGAGGGGAGCTTTGCCTGCGCTATATAGGAGATACCTTCCGCCTTTAGTGCGATACCGCAAGAGGAAGAAGATGTGATAGCTCTTGTGCCGGTCGCCGACGAGCCCATAACCATGTTTATAGCAGCTACTTCCGATTCGGCTTGAACAAATACACCGTCAACTTCGGGCATTCTGCGAGAAAAGTATTCGGGTATTTCGTTTTGAGGCGTTATTGGGTAACCTGCGAAGAAGCGACAGCCGGAACGAATTGCGGCTTCGGCTATAGCTTCGCTACCCTTCATAAATGTACGTTCCATTTCAAAAACTCCCCTTACTTGTAAACTTCGATTGCAGCATCAGGACATATCTCTGCACACATCTTACAGCCGATACATGCATCGGGGTTAACCATTTCGATATACATATAGCCCTTAGAGTTTACCTTTTTACCCTCGCCAAGAACATTCTTGGGGCAAACGCTTGTGCATAGTAGGCAAGCTTTACAGCTTTCGGGGCGAATTTCTACCTTTGGCATTTTGTGTTCCTCCTAATAATTAGTGTTTTGTAACATTTGGGGCGAATAAAGACCCCACATGTGCTTGAATATCTTATTTGTGGCTAGCGCCAAGCTTCATGCCTGCATCAAATGCAGCATTGTTAACAGGGATTAGGTGAGGACGCTTCTTACCAAGCTTCTTCTCTGCTGTTAGCTTAACCTTTTCAGCAGGTAGAAGATCTGTAAAGCCGATGTATGCGCCTACCATTGCAAGGTTAGCCGAACGTGCGTTTCCGGCTTCCATTGCGATCTCGCCTGCAGGTACTTTGATTATCTTAATGTCTGTTCTTGTTGGCTCAACTGTAACGATCGAGCTGTTGATAAACATTGTGCCACCTGCCTTTAGTCTTGGCTCGAACTTTGTTAGAGAAGGATCGTTTAGTACCATAATGTCGTCCATAACGTCGACCATTGGTGCACCGATCATCTCATCCGAGATAACTACGTAGCAGTTAGCTGTACCACCACGCTGCTCAGAACCGTAGGAGGGGAAGAATGTAACATTCTTATCTGTCTCCTCAGATGCTGTGTAACATAGAAGCTGTCCGCAGACCATAACGCCCTGACCGCCGAAGCCGCCTATTAGTAGTGTTCTTTCCATGATAAACCTCCATTTCCGCTTCGCAATCTACCTCACCGACAGAAAAAGCTTGGTTTACCGCCCTTTATCGACAAATAAACAAGTTTAAGGCCGAACATTTGGGAATGTTTCCCCAAAGTCGTTGATGTGGGCTCTATAACTCCACATCTGCCCTCTCTGATGGAGGTTTACGGGTAGTTGCTTGCGGTGCCATCTATTTTGGGCCGACGGCATGCCTATTTTATGCCGATCTCCGTCGGCTTGGTATCTGTTAAGTTTTTCTGCTTACCCTTTTTAAAAAAGAGTGGCTTATTTATCTCTAAATACACCGAGTTCGAACTCTTTCATTGTGTTCTCTTCCATGTAAGTTAGAGTCTCAAGAGGCGACATGCCCCAGTTTGTCGGGCAGTTACTCATAATCTCTACAAGAGAAAATCCCTTGCCGTCTAACTGGTTTTGGAATGCCTTCTTGATGGCCTTTTTAGCCGCCATGATGTTTTTTGGATTGTTACATGCAACTCTCTCGAGGTATCTGGGTGCAGAGAGTGTGTTTAGAAGCTCGCAAACGTGGATAGGCTCGCCGTGTTCTTCTACGTTACGGCCATACGGTGCTGTTGTTGCCTTTTGACCTACAAGTGTTGTAGGAGCCATCTGGCCGCCTGTCATGCCGTATGTCGAGTTGTTTATGAAGATAACTGTAAGATTCTCGCCACGGTTTGCGGCATATACCGTCTCGGAAAGGCCGATCGACGCAAGGTCGCCGTCGCCTTGATATGTATAAACTACTGTGTCTTTGTTTGTGCGCTTGTATGCCGAAGCAACGGCAAGTGCTCTACCGTGAAGTGCGCCAACACTGTCGATAGTGTTGTATCCATGACCTAAGATACAACAGCCGATTCCATAAAATACAACGGCATCGTTTTGGATTGACAGCTCGTCTATTACCTCTGCGACGAGTTTGTGCACTGTACTGTGCATACAACCAGGGCAAAATCCACTGGTCGCTCTACCGTTGATAGTAGATGCTCTTGAATAAATCTTTTCCATTCTCGTATCCCCCTTACAATGCTGCAAACAAAGCTCTCGCCTTGTCGAGTACACGGTTTTTACCCATGACAACGCCGCCCGATGTTAGACAATATTCCATGGGTATTTTCTTGCCTGTTGCCATCATAACATCTTCCGCCATCTGAGCTGGGATCGACATCTCGACCGACAGGATGCATTTTACTTTATCTGGGTCAAGCTTCTCGAAGGGCTCGTCGGGGAAGGGGTATGCACGCTTCGGGCGGATAATGCCTATTTTATGGCCCTCTGCTCTAAGCTCTGCAATTGCAGACTTTGCAACACGACCTGCTATGCCGTATGCGGCTATAACTATCTCTGCATCGTCTACCATGTATTCTTCCCACGCACATAGATCTTTCTTCCAACCCTCGTACATCTCTGCGGCGACGGTATTTCTCTCCATAACACCTTCAAATCCCTGTGTTGGTAGTTTGTTTGTTCTACCGTCCAGTCTGCGGCCTGGTGCCCATTCTGCCTTTGCCTTTGCCTTAAGTGCGGCAATTTCCTCGTCCGACTTCATTTCGGGAAGTGCAACAGGCTCCATCATAACGCCTATAACACCATCGATAAGAACCATAACGGGGTTTCTGTATTTTTCAGCAAGATCGAATGCCTCGTATGTCATATCGACCGCTTCTTGCACCGATTCGGGAAGCTGGACTATCATCTTGTAGCCGCCGTTGCCGAGCGCCTTTGTTGCCTGTGCGTAGTCCTGCTGGCTACCTGTGATGGGGCCAACACCCGGGCCGCCTCTCATAACCGAAGTAATAACCAGTGGCAGCGACTGATTTGCCGCTTGCGACATGCCTTCACTCTTTAGCGAAACGCCTGCAGAGGAGGAAGATGTCATAGAGCGTGTGCCGCCAAAAGCAGAGCCTATAACCATGTTAATCGAAGCAACTTCTGATTCGCCTTGTAGGAATATGCCGTCTACTTCGGGCATACGTCTTGCAAAATACTCGGGAATTTCATTTTGAGGTGTTATCGGGTAGCCTGAGAAAAAGCGGCATCCCGATCTAATGGCAGCCTCGGCGATAGCCTCGTTGCCCTTCATGAAAATGCGTTCCATACTACTTATCCTCCTTTACTTATAGACGTCGATTGCGGCGTCGGGACACATAACAGCGCATAGTTTGCACCCTATGCACTTGTCGGGATTTGCAGGGACTACATACATGTAACCCTTGCTGTTTACCTTTTTGCCTTCTTCAAGCACCTTGTTTGGACATACCTTGACGCAAAACATACATGCCTTGCAATTTTCCGGATGCACTTCAACTTTTGCCATATCTCGTTACCTCCATCTATTACTTTTGCTAAAGGTGTTTTTAGCACCTTTTACATTACTATAAATCCTGCAATAACTTTGGCATAAAATGTCTTTGTTATTGCTATTAACAACATATAAATGAACCATATTGTTCAAATCGTGTTATTTCGATTAACAAATGGTAATTTTCGAATTTAGTTTACTTTTTAACAATATTAAAAAAATCGTAAAACCTCGGGTCGAGCGACCGCTATGGCTTCACGACCCAAAAGGCGCGGAGTAATTTTGAGTAAAGGGGCGGCAAAACCGCCCCTTTATCTCATTGCGAATAATATTCTATTTATTTGTGGCTAGCGCCAAGCTTCATGCCTGCATCAAATGCAGCATTGTTAACAGGGATTAGGTGAGGACGCTTCTTACCAAGCTTCTTCTCTGCTGTTAGCTTAACCTTTTCAGCAGGTAGAAGATCTGTAAAGCCGATGTATGCGCCTACCATTGCAAGGTTAGCCGAACGTGCGTTTCCGGCTTCCATTGCGATCTCGCCTGCAGGTACTTTGATTATCTTAATGTCTGTTCTTGTTGGCTCAACTGTAACGATCGAGCTGTTGATAAACATTGTGCCACCTGCCTTTAGTCTTGGCTCGAACTTTGTTAGAGAAGGATCGTTTAGTACCATAATGTCGTCCATAACGTCGACCATTGGTGCACCGATCATCTCGTCCGAGATAACTACGTAGCAGTTAGCTGTACCGCCGCGCTGCTCAGAACCGTAGGAGGGGAAGAATGTAACATTCTTATCTGTCTCCTCGGATGCTGTGTAACATAGAAGCTGTCCACAGACCATAACGCCCTGGCCGCCGAAGCCGCCTATTAGTAGTGTTCTTTCCATGATAAATTCCCTCCTATTTAATTATTTAGCATCCTTATCGCGGAATACGCCTAAGGGGAACTCTTTTAGAGTGCTGTTACGCATGTAGTCGATCGACTCAAGAGGCGATAGACCCCAGTTTGTCGGGCATGTCGACATACACTCAACAAGAGAGAAGCCCTTCTTATCAACTTGGTTTTGGAATGCCTTCTTAAGGGCAGCCTTAGCCTTGATGATGTTAGGAGCGGAATCGAAGGAAACACGCTCTAGGTAGTAAGGAGCGCCAAGCTGTGCAAGAATTTCGCACATGTGCATTGGGTAACCAACATCCTCGGAGTCACGTCCGAAAGGAGCTGTTGTAGCCTTCTGGCCAACAAGTGTTGTAGGAGCCATCTGGCCGCCTGTCATTCCGTATGTCGAGTTGTTAACAAAAACAACTGTCATGTTCTCGCCACGGTTTGCAGCATACATGATCTCGGAAAGACCGATAGCAGCAAGGTCGCCGTCGCCTTGGTATGTAAATACGATTGTATCTTCAGGTGCACTTCTCTTTAGGCCGGATGCAACAGCAGGTGCACGTCCGTGAGGAGCGTTCATCTTGTCAACATTCCAGTAACGAGATGTGATACAGCAGCAGCCGATACCGATAACGCAAACAGCTCTGTCGAGTAGGCCTAGCTCTTCTAGAACTTCGCCAACTGTCTTTGTGATACCGCCGTGCATACAGCCAGGGCAAAAGCCGCCGACTATTTCGGGCTGAAGCCCTTCGGTTCTCTTATATACTTTTTCCATTATTAATTTCCCCCTTAAAGAACTGCCTTGACGGCGTTTACGATCTCGTCACGACCGACGATTACGCCACCGGAGCGGCCAAATGTCTTAACAGGAACATCGACTTTGTGCATAGCAAGAGCGTGCTTAACGTCTCCAACCATCTGTGCAGGAATCGACATTTCTACATCAAGAACAACCTTAACTTGCTTCGGGCAAATGTCTGCATATGCTTCGTAGGGGAAGGGGTTTACAAGGATAGGACGGATTAGACCTGCCTTAACGCCTTCTTTGCGAAGTGCATCTACTGCCGAACGGCAAACACGAGCCGATGTGCCGTATGCTGTTAGGATAATCTCAGCATCTTCTGTCATGTACTTCTCAGCTGCTGTATCCTCTTCTTGCCAACGGTTGTACATAACTTCCATTAGCTTGTTGGAGTTCTCTAGGCTGTTAGGACCATCTGGGTCACGACGGCCTGTCGATACTGCCCAGTCTTGCTCTGCCTTGGACTGGATAACACGGCCGATCCACGAGTCGATCTCGAGGATTCTGCCATCACGGTAGCCACGGCCGTTAACAAGCCAGTTCTTACGAGCTGCCTTATCAGCTGCAAGTTGAGCATCGTCGATCATGTCAGGCATAACGACAGGCTCCATCATAGCACCGATACATCCGTCTGCAAGGATCATAACGGGGTTACGATCTCTCTCAGCATATTTAAAAGCGTTATATGTCATGTCAACAGCTTCTTGAACTGTTGCAGGAGCGAAAACAAGCATTTGGAAACCACCGTTACCGGCTGCCTTTGTTGCTTGTAGGTAGTCCTGCTGCGAAGGCTGGATCGAGCCGCCACCGGGGCCACCGCGAACAACGTTAACGATAACTGCTGGTAGAGCGGAACCTGCGATGTAGGAGATACCTTCACTCTTTAGCGAGATACCGCAAGAAGAGGAAGATGTCATAGCCTTAGCACCAGCCGATGCTGCGCCTAAAATCATGTTAACCGAAGCAACTTCGGACTCGCCCTGAAGGAATGTACCATTAACTTCAGGCATTCTGCGAGCAAAATACTCGGGGATTTCGTTTTGGGGTGTTATTGGGTAACCTGCGAAAAAGCGGCAACCCGCACGTACGGCTGCTTCGGCAATAGCCTCACAGCCCTTCATAAATTCTCTTGCCATGTTTTTACTCCTCCTTACTTATAAATTTCAATTGCACCATCGGGGCAACGGATTGCACACATCTTACATGCGATACAAGCGTCCTCGTTTACGACGGTCGCATAGGAATATCCGCTCGGGTTAACTTTGTCGCCCAGAGCAAGAACTTTTTTGGGGCAAGCGTCTACGCATAGTTCGCAGGCCTTGCAGGTCTTCATGTTGATCTCTACCTTTGGCATAGCTCATTCTCTCCTTTTTTGCTTATACTTTATTGTAAACACCGCTTTGGTGATTACGCCTAACATGTGCGGTATAATGTTTATAAAAAACCATTACCGCTTGTCCAAAGCAAAAAGCCTTGGTCTTACATCGTTAGCCCTCTGGGGCCTGATGGAATCATAGGATCGGGATTTGTCTGAAGCCAAGGATACAAAATAAATATCCTAACGGGAATCATTGGAATGTGGGTGATCTCCTTCTTAACATCGTCAAAAAGAGTATCAAGACAGCAAAGATAATCTATCGGTGCGCCGTCCTCCCCTAATATTTCACGCAACTTCTTGTTGCCGGAAATAACTTCTTCTACCGTAGTTGTAGGCCCTAAGTTTGGATTGCTTATAACATTAACATGCTTAATTCTCGAAACCCTTGTTATACGGCCGATAGTATCTTCTATGCTCATAGCGCTCTTAGACCATGGGCGATATGTGTTGATAACAAAAAATACACATGTGCTTGCATCATTTAAAAGGTGGGCAAACTGACCTACCATACGAGCGCCCGTTGCGTTTCCGCCTATGTCCATAAGCACATAACTGTCCTTATTTAAAAGCTGTTCCGTAACACCGGGAACAACGGTAGGCGCATCTAAAAGCTGCTTTTGGCTGTGGAATTTAACTCCGATATCTTCAAGCTGCTCCGAAACGTCTCTCGAACGAAATAGAGGCTTTGTTTGGTCCATATCGAAAAAGTGTACATCTTTATCGGCAACTTCTGCCATCTTCATTGCAAAGTTAATCGCAAGCTCCGACTTACCGCTTCCAGCTTCTCCAATAAAAACAAAGTTTTTCTTTTTCGAGAGCATTTCTTCAAAAATTTTGTTTTGCTCTATCATAATCTTATTAGCTCCTTTCATAAAAACTCGCAGATAGCGAGCACAACCATGTGTCACATATAATGACAACCTGTCGCACATCACCACATGTTAATTATACATATATGCATACAGTATGTCAATCAAAACTACCTTATTACTTAGAGGTCAACTTGACCAAAAAAGCGAAAAATTTTTGTGTATTTGGTAGAGTGCCACAAATTTTTTGATGTTTAGGGGTGCAACATGCTTAATAAATGGTTATTGTGCGTCCCATTGTTGAATACTCGCATAGTTGTATACAATTTACCCAAGTATCTATATTTCGATTGATAAAAATTTAGCATACTTTTTCTGTCTAAGTTCTCAGCTTAGACTCCAAATGTCATCATTTTCAACACTGCCCTTTTGCCTTTAAAATGTAGCCTATGCTAACTATTCGCATATTTCATTTGCATAAACTACACAAAATAATATGCAATATATATACAAAAAAACTACATCATACCCATTTCTCTCGAAGCTCGTTGCGACATCGATAACACTTCGCTAAGTATCTCCTCGTAGTTTTGCTCCACACGGTCGAGTGGGCCTGATACGCTTATAACGGCGAGCATTTCGCCCTCTGCATTGTGAATAGGGGCTGCCATGCACATTAGATTGTCTATGTATTCTCCCTTGTCAAATGCATAGCCCCTTTCTTTAACTTCCTCAATTTCGACCATCATTGCCTCGGGAGTTATTATTGTATTTCTCGTGTAGCTCTTCATGCCCGACAGACGGAGTGCCTCTAATATCTCTGCCTCCGACATGGAGGACATAAGCACCTTTCCGAGCGACGTTGCATGAACGGGTAGCGTATCGGTTATCTGAAGAGTCGGCGCAAATACGTCGAACTGGTTTATAAGCAGTAGCACCGTTCCGTCTCCGTTGTAAATGCCGACATGAAATTCAAGCTTCCATTTATCTACAAAATTTCTCGAAATCTGCTCCAAAATTCCAAGGAAGGGAAATCGCACTCTGTACAGCCTTCCTATTTCATATATTCTGCGACCGATCAAAAATTTTCCTGTCTGCGCATCTCTCTCTATAAAATTTTTCGTAAGCAGCGTGTTAAGGCTTGCATAGAGCGTTGTGCGGTTTACCCCAAGCATCTTCGATAGCTCGGCAACGCCGAGCGGCTTTCTGGAGCGGCCAAGTAGCGTCAGCATGTCAAGAGCACGTTCTAAGCTCTTAACGGTGGTCTGTTCCTTATCATTCCTATCCAAAATTTATCCCCCCATGTATTTGTTAAGAACAAGGAGCACCCTCCCTATTCAATATATAAGCACACCAATATGTATCACATGTGTATGTTAGGTGGCAAAACTTAGCAAACAGTTCATCAAAATTCAAATATATCTCCAAATGAACCTTAATATACATTATAATTGCATTAACCTTCATTATCAACCTTTTTAAAAAATTTTATAATTTTTGCTTGACAAATAATATTATATGTCGTATAGTATTATTACAGCAACAATATTGCATAAGGAGGAAAACAAAGTGTCATACTCCGTAACAGCACCTCTGCTCGACGCGCTCGTACTTGCCGTCGTTTGCAGGGAGGACACATACGGTTATAAGATAACGCAAGATGTACAAAGTGCAATAGACGTATCGGAATCAACGCTCTACCCCGTTTTGCGCCGTCTGCAAAAAGACGGATGCCTCGAAACCTACGACATGCAGTCGGGCGGTCGCAACAGGCGGTATTACAGGGCGACAAAAAAAGGCATACTACAACTCGAGGTCTATCTTGAAGACTGGCGACTACACAAAAAAGGCATAGAAAGTATACTTTTGGGAGGAAATGAAAGTGACAAAATATGAATTTATAGAAGGGCTAAGGTCGGCACTTGCCGCACTTCCTGCCAATGAAAGAGAAGAAGCTATTAGATATTACAGCGACTATTTCGACGAATCGGGCCTTTCTGAGTGGGAAGTAACATCAAAGCTCGGTAGCCCAACAGATGTTGCAAACACCATTTTAAGGGACTTTTACACAGGCAGCGACAAAACATGGAACGCTCCATACGAGCCTGCTCCAAAGCCTGCTACCGAAAAGTTTATACCCTCGTGGGTAGCCGTCGTGCTCGGCATTTTAACATGTCCTGTATGGGTGCCGATATTCTTTGGTATCCTTGGCACAATACTCGGCTTAGTCGTTGCGGTAATAGCTGTAATGCTCTCGATTTTATTTGTAGTTGCCCTATTTATAGGAATAGGTGTTTCCATGATATTCGGAGGCATATCATCTCTCTTTATAAGCCCACCCTTTGCCATAGCAGGTATGGGCACAGGCGCAATGCTTGCCGCCGCAGGCACTCTTATGGCAATTCCCACCGTTTGGGCTTTTTCGCTAATACCCAAGCTATTTAAGTTAGTAATAAACGCATTTGGCAAAATGTTTTCATTTATCGGAGGATTTATAGCATGAAGAAACTATTTCCAAACACAAAACAACCTTATAGATTTTTAATAATTGCCTCGCTTTTTTTACTAATAGCAGGCATCGTGCTTACACTTGTAAGCCATTTGCTCGGCTTCGGTTTTAACGGCAATTCCGACGGATTTTCGACGGGCGAGCACGACGTTGCCTCTATATCTGTCGACATATCGGCGGCAGAGATATACCTCCTATCAGGCGACAAAGCCTCTGTCTATATTGACGATGCAGGCTCTGCTCACTTCGATTACAAGATAGTGGGCGACACGCTCGAGGTGGAGTACAGACTTCGCCCGACAATTTCCTTTTTTTCCTTTAACAAGCACTCTCCCACAGTATACATCACCCTCCCCGACGGTGTTTCTTTAGATGCAGACATAGGCGCAGGCACGATATACACGGAGGACACTATAAACGCTTCTATAGACATAGAATCGGGTGCAAGCGACATCGACCTAACACTTGCAGGCGAGCGCTCAAACTGGAATTTCGACATAACGGCAGGGGTCGGCATGATAGATCTTGAAGGCCACGACAGCCAAGGCGGCATAGGCAGCACCTACAACTCAAACCATTCAGACGCACGCAACACCATAGCCATAACAACAGGAGTAGGCGACATCTCTGTCGAATTCGAAGGGGCGTAACCCCCTTGTAAGGAACGGTCTTGACCGTTCCCTCTTGACCGTTTCGCCCCCCTTTTAAGGGTATCTATAATTAGTGTAGGAGATTATATGGAGAACAAAATAAAGCGGCAATTAAATAATGATTTGTGGATTATAGTGATATTATCGCTACTTTCTTTGGGCGTTTATATTATCTTTAACTCGCAAATTATGAGCATCGCAAAGGATAGCGCAGTCCCAATTCTACTGCGAGTTATGATCTTTGCATCATTACAATTTGGAGTGGCAGGGCTTGGTATAACGGCAGTTGCAATGATCAGAAAAGAAAAATTTTGCTCTTACGGACTAAAAAAAGATAAGGCATTTATGTCGATTTTACTCACAGTTCTTTGCTTTGCTCCTTATTTAGTGCTTTCATTTTCTACCGGTGAGATAACGAGCTATCTGCCTTTTCAGCAAGTAATGACGACAAATGAAGTTTTGGCAAGCAGTTTTCCGATAAATGTTTTAGGCATTTTAATTACAGCACTCTCTTGGGGCTTTTTTGAAGGGTTTAACTATGTGGTCATCAGCGACAAAATTAACAAATTATATCCAAGTAAAAATCAGTGGATAAACTTTGGCGCAATAAGTTGTAGCATCCTCTGCATCTTGATCCACGGAATGGTCGGAGTAACATCCGAAGCTCTAATAGAAATGCTTACAATCATGTTTTTCATTTACGGAATGCTAATTGTCAAAGATAAAACAGGCAACGCATGGGGAAGCGTTTTTGCATTTATTTTTTTATGGAATGCTTTCAAGTAGAAGGGGCTTTCGCTCCTCAGACTGGGGAAAAACCTAAAATCAAGCCCTTTCGGAAGGAGGGGGAGCGGCGAGGGGGCACCATCAGGGTGACGTCACGCGTTAAATTCCCGCCCCGAGGGCGTTAAAATCAGCTTTAGCTGATTTCTCAGCTTGGAGAAAAAGCGTTTTCTCCAAGCTGGGGAGCTTTCGCTCCTCCTGCTCGGTTACATTACATATCAAAAATCGGGTGGGAACAAGAATCCCACCCGATTTATTTTCTCAATGATTTTATGCGGCAACTACCATGCCAAACCCACTAGGTCACAACAGGCAAACTATATTTCGAAGAATAAAAAGGTATGTGACGACAAAGTCGTCACATACCTTTTTATTAAAAAAACCCAAAAAAAATGCCACAGGCAATTTTTTCACCACAGCTCTTACTTCTTAGTTCTTACCTCTTACCTCTTACCTCTTACCTCTTACCTATTACCTATTACCTCTTATCTATCACCCTAAACCAGCCCCATAAAGAACTGCGCCGCAACGACCGTAACAAGACCGCTTATTGCTATCGACAGACTGCTCATAGCTCCCTCGACCTCGCCTAGTTCCATCGCCTTAACAGTTCCGATAACGTGGCTCGCACAACCGAGCGCAATACCCTTGGCAACAGGACTCTTTACCCTTGCCCATTTTAAGAAAAATTCACCTGTCAGATTGCCAAACATGCCTGTAACAATAATGGCGGCCACCGTGATGTCTCCTATCCCACCAAGCTCTACCGCAAGAGGCAGGCCTATTGCTGTCGTTATAGATTTTGGCAAAATGGTGGCATACTGCCCCGAGGTAAGTCCAAAGGCAATCGAGATTAGATAAATCGAAAATCCGCTCGCCATAACGCCCGATACAACCCCAATAATTATAGCGCCAAAATTCTTTTTAAGCACCTCGATCTGCCTGTAAAGCGGCAGTGCAAGGCATATTGTGGCAGGCGTTATAAAGTAGCTGACATAACTTGCCGTGCTGTTGTAGCTTTGATAGTCAATGTCAAAGGCGAGTAGCAGCGCAATTATTACAATCATGGACAAAAGTATCGGATTTAATATCTGCCATTTTAGCTTGTCTTTAAGATAGATGCACAAAAAATATACAACAAGTGTTAGTGACGAGCCGAAAAACATCGAGCTTTCAAAAAATTCCATTACTTCTCCCCCTTCTTGCCCACAAGCAGATCGGTCGCCTTACCGCTTGCATACATAACGACCCACGTACCGAGAGTGCCTGCAAGTAGCACCGCCCATATTATCTCTGCAAGGCTGTCGAAATAGTTCATTATCCCAACCCCTGCCGGTATAAACATTACCCCCATTATGGCAATAAGGTAGTCGGCGGTCTCCTCCACATCGGGCAGTTTTACTACCTTTGTAAGGAGGAGCAAGAATAGTATCGCCATGCCGTAAATTCCGGCAGGAACAGGGAGCGGCACAAAAAACCGTATTCCCTCCGATATAAATGTAATAAAAAGTATTATACCAAGCTGCTTTAGGTATTTCAAAATTCCACTTCTTTCTGTTTAGTATGTCTTGGACGGCCCAATGTGATTAAGATTATTTATCTCTCTATTTAATGCCTTTGTTTAATAAATAAAAGCCTCGTCAGCAATAGTCCTACCGTCTGGCGCTTTAATTCTAATCATACCTTCTTTGGGTGCTTGCATAGTGCCCGACCCTGCTATATACCCTTCGAGCTGAGACTCGTAAACAAATCCTTTATTGTCTACCGCAATAACATAATTTGTAAGCTCTGCTCCCTCATTTAATGTATAGGAGTCCTTAAGATCTATCGAGCCTACGGCATGCTCCCCGAAAAGCTCGGAAATGTCAACCCTGCCCACTTCCTCGCCGTCTATATATGTCACATAATCTGCCGACACAAGTAGTTCGGTTTTGTTGTAGTAGGTATTATTCAAACGGAGTTCCCTCGTGTACTCATACTCGTTCGAGTTCTTCTTTTCTGAGGTGCTTGTGTTTACCGAGCAAGCAACATTAAACATCGGAAAGGTTTCGCTTGCTAAGTTAAATATCCACATGCCCTCATGATCTGTAATGCTTTGAATGCCGTCTTGCTCGACCAATATAGTTGGATAAATTTCTATATGCGACATGTCAAAAAAGACCTCGCCCGAGAAGGTCATACCGTCCCTTGTAAGCTCTACGACCTCATGCCCAAGGTCGAGCGACACTCTCGTGCTCTCGCCTACCTCTTTTGGTGTAACAGTGTATAAAACAGGCACTTGCATTATATCAAGGTCAAACCGGCCGACCTCATAGCCTGCGCTGTAAATTATGCTTGCCTGTTCTTTCATCGCAGAGTTTATGCTGTTATTTGCATTTTCAATATCGGTCGATAGCCTATCCCTTGTGTTTGTATGCGCATACTGCAAAAGCTCAAGCTCTCTTTCAAGGCCCATTGTCCGAATAATCGAAAAGATCTGCAACGCTATAAGCACAATAACAAGAACATTTGTGTCAATCTTTTTCATGCCACCACCTCCGCTTTGCTTGCCTGAAGATTATAGCACAAGCCCACTTAAAAAGCAAACAGCAAAGCGCCGCCGCTTTGCTGTTGTAAGCTAAAAATATCCGCCTCATCTACCCGTTATGTTATCAAAGACTATCGCTCCGTCCGGTGCTGTTATCGCCTTTGCTCCTTGGTAGTTTGCCCTCGTCGAGTTATCTTCCGCAAGAAATTCTTGTATCAGGTATCTATACATAAATCCGTTACTATCCTCTGCCTCGACAAAGCTCTCGATAAGCGTCCCTTCCTCTAATATGTACGAGCTTTCAATTTCAACCTCGCTCAATTGATCCAAAAGTAGGCCGCTTACATCCTTTCTTTCGACCTCAACCCCATCAATATATGTCACAAAATCTGCCGATATAAAAGAGTCTGCCTCACTTTTATAGCTGACATATAAATTGCCGTATAGGCTATATTCATATTCATTTGTCCCAAACTTCTTACCGGCACCCGTTTGTCCCAAATAGTCAAATTCGACGGCCGGAAAAACCGAATCTACCAACTTATCAACAGCAACGCCCTCGTCTTGCACGAGATTATATACCCCGTTTTCCCTTATGGAAATTTGTGGGTGTATGTAATCACTCGACAGATCAAATGCCTTTTCCCCCGAAAAAACACTGCCATTTTTGGTAAGTGGGAACATCTCGTACTCAAACACAAGCAATACCTCCGTCCCCTCGGTTACTGCATACGGCTCGACCGTGAATGTGACAGGCACTTCAAGCGTTTCAAGGTCGAGCTCGCCCACTTTGTAGCTCGAATTTTTAATAATGTTTATCTTCTTCTCAAGCTCTCGGTTGACATAGTCATACACATTTTCAACTCGCTCATTCACATAACTCTGATTTCCGTTCATGGAGATGTAAGCGATGTCAAGTTCATTATTCAACTCGTAAATTTGCCAAAACGACAGGCACTGCGCCAAAATAAGA
>CAYJFK010000017.1:0-40596 GCA_964369475.1 uncultured Oscillospiraceae bacterium
GTGACGAGGGTGCTGAAATAATTACAGACAATACCCAGCTCACCATCTTCGGTGGATTTGCACCAAACAGCCAGACTGCTGAAGTTTTATCCAAAGCAATGGGTAGTCGAACCGTAATGAGTGGTTCTGTAAGCAGAGGAAAGAATGATCCGTCACAGTCACTGCAAATGATAGAGCGAGCATTGATGACACCGGACGAGCTGAAATCTATTCCTAAAGGCAATTTTATTGTTATGAAAACAGGAACTCATCCAATGAAATCAAAGCTGAAGTCGTTTCTCGATTGGGGGATCACTTTTGAAAAGCCGTATATTACAGAGGAAAAATCTCATCGCAAGGTTTACTATGCCGATAAGGTTACCTTAGAGAAAAACATCCTAAAAGATGTAGCCACACTCAAAATCAAAGACCCTCCACCGGACGACGACACCCCGTCTGGCGGCATCGCCTACACCACAGCAAGCGAAAAAGCACAGACAAAAAACGTAACCTTCAACAACTCGCATAAAAGGAGTGATGCGCATTGAGTTTGTTCGGCAACCTCTACGAAGAAGAACTACCCTCACGGGCAAAAGCGGTATACATCAACCTCAAAGACAGAGCCGACAAGGACGGGAGATGCTTCCCGTCCCTCGGCAGGATTGCCAAGGATACGTCGCTGTCAAAGCGGACGGTACAGCGAGCGATAGACGATTTGATTAAGCATGGGTACTTGGCGAAAGAGTCACGCACGAGGGAGTGTAATAAGGGGGATACTTCGAATTTTTATTATGTTTTGAAGTGAGTTAAGTTTGCATAGGTACTCACAAGGGGGGAATCTACCCGTATGCTGTCTATGGGGGATGGACATGGTGACCACCCTCTAAAAGAACAGGGTAACAAAATTTATCACAGAGAAAAAGAAAAGGAAACCCCTAAGAAAACAACATGACAAGCAACAATAAATTAACCGTAAAACTACTTTAACTTTATTGATTTATCTGCAAAACTACACTATAATAGAACATAAGATTAAATGAAGCAATACCTGCTATAAGGGGTTGCTATATATGGAGGAAATAACGTGGCTGAGGTTAATGGGAGCAACATTGGGTTTGAAAAGCAAATATGGGAGGCCGCTTGTGTGCTTCGGGGCAATATTGATGCGTCGGAGTACAAGTCGGTCGTTCTTGGGCTTATTTTTCTGAAATATATCTCCGACCGTTTTGAGGGCAAGTATAACGAGCTTGTGGCCGAGGGGGACGGCTTTGAGGAGGACATGGACGAGTACTTGGCAGAGGGCATATTCTTTGTGCCGGAAACCGCTCGGTGGAGCGTTATTACAGGGGCGGCGCATACCCCCGAAATCGGGACGGTTATAGACGATGCCATGCGCAGCATTGAAAAGGAAAACAAGCGCCTTAAAGACATTTTGCCAAAGAACTTTGCTCGCCCTGAACTTGATAAGAGGCGACTTGGGGAAGTTGTGGATTTGTTTACCAATATTCAAATGACCCAGCACGGCAACAGTAAGGATATATTGGGGCGCACATATGAATATTGCCTGTCGAAGTTTGCCGAAGCGGAGGGCAAGCTCGCCGGTGAGTTTTACACGCCTGCTTGCGTTGTGCAAACATTGGTTGAGGTCTTGCAGCCCTACAACGGCCGTGTTTACGACCCCTGTTGCGGCTCGGGCGGTATGTTTGTGCAATCGGCAAAGTTTATCGAAAACCACGGCGGCAACATTGGGAATATATCGGTGTACGGCCAAGACAGCAACCCCACTACTTGGAAAATGGCTCAAATGAACCTTGCAATTCGTGGGATAGAAGCCGACCTTGGCAAGTATAACGCCGACACATTTTTTAACGACTGTCACCCTCAGCTAAAAGCAGACTTTATTATGGCAAATCCGCCCTTTAACCTATCGGGTTGGGGTGCGGACAAGCTGGCAAACGATGTGCGCTGGCAATATGGCATACCGCCGCACGGCAACGCCAACTTTGCGTGGCTACAACACATGATATGGCACTTAGCCCCGAATGGGCGGATAGGCATGGTGCTTGCCAACGGCTCGCTTTCCTCCCAAACGGGAGGAGAGGGCGAGATACGCAAGAAGATTATCGAGGTCGACCTTGTCGACTGCATTATTGCAATGCCGACACAGCTTTTCTACACAACACAAATCCCCGTATCGCTGTGGTTTTTATCGAAGAACAAAAAGCAAAAGGGCAAGACCTTGTTTATAGACGCTCGCAAAATGGGAACTATGGTAACTCGCAAACTGCGTGAAATGACGAGCGACGACATAGCAAAGATTGCCGATACATACAACGCTTACACGAGCGGCACACAAGAAGATGTCAAGGGCTTTTGCGCCGTTGTCACGACTGAGAGCATTGCAAAGCAAGACTACATTTTAACCCCCGGTCGATATGTGGGTATTGAGGAACAAGAGGACGACGGAGAGCCATTTGAGGAAAAAATGGCAAGGCTTACAGCAGAGCTGTCGGGGCTGTTTGCAAAATCGCATGAGCTTGAAGATGAGATACGAAAGAACTTGGGGGCGATTGGGTATGAGGTGTGATGATTGGAAAGTAGTTAGGTTTGGTGATAATTTCAAGGTGAAACACGGCTTTGCTTTCAAAGGAGAGTTCATTACAACATCAAAGAGTAACGCTATATTGATAACGCCGGGTAATTTCAACATAGGCGGCGGGCTAAAGTTCACAAAAAACAAGTATTATACAGGGGATATTCCTTGTGAATATATATTGGCAGAAAATGATTTGATAATCACCATGACAGATTTGAGCAAATTGGGCGACACTTTAGGATACGCCGGCTTAATACCTAAATCTGAAGATACGATTTTTCTGCACAATCAAAGAATAGGTTTAGTAATATTTCAATCAACAAACATTGATAAGGGATTTTTGCATTGGAGATTAAGGAGTTATGATTATCAACAATATATCGTCGGAAGTGCGACTGGTAGTACCGTAAAACATACTTCACCTAAGACCATCGAAAACTTTGTGTGTTTGCTCCCGCCACTGGATATGCAAAGGCAAATTGCAACAACACTATCGGCAATCGACGATAAAATCGAACTTAACAATGCGATAAACGATAATTTAGAGCAACAAGCACAGGCGATTTTCAAATCGTGGTTTGTTGACTTTGAGCCAGAAATTCCATTTACTGATGTTGTGCAAGTGTTAGGCGGTGGGACACCCAAAACAACTATGAATGAATATTGGAATGGTGATGTACCTTTTTACACACCTAAAGATGCAATAAAAAATTATGTGCTCCAAACAGAGAAAACGCTTACAAAGATAGGTCTGAAACATTGTAATAGTCGATTATTTTCTAAAAACACTGTTTTTGTAACTGCTCGTGGTACAGTAGGGAAACTATCCCTTGCAGGTAAGCCAATGGCAATGAACCAATCTTGTTATGCTCTTGTCGGGCATGATGGATACGGACAATATTATATTTTTCATCTTGCACAATTGGCTGTTCAAAACCTAAAACACAAAGCTAATGGGGCGGTGTTTGACACTATTGTAACAAGAGACTTTGAGACTGAGTATACAATAAACCCATCAAAGGAAGTTGTCAGTGGTTTTGAGGTTGCAGTAAGTCCGCTTTACTGTACAATGCTAAATAACCTTATGGAAAATCAACGGTTATCTCAACTCCGTGACACTCTCTTACCACGCCTTATGAGCGGCGAAATTGACGTGTCACAAGTGGAGGTATAGACATTGGAAGAATTAGTTAAAGCAATAGAAAAAATGAGCGAACCAAATTATCTTGACTACCTTGCAATAGTGATGCCTATCGCTCTTTCTTTAGTTGCAATTATTATATCAATCTCGACAGCTAGAAAGCAGAATAAAATAGCTTTGTTTCAAGAACGATATGCTATTTATCAAGAAGTTCTTGAATGCGAAGATTTAGCATTTATGTGTATTTTGGCCTATGATTATTGTGAGAAAAGCTTAGCAGATGATTTATTGAGTCGTCTATCATTGTACATAGAAGCTAGCATTAATGAAGGCAAGTTGAAAAACAGAGAAATTTTCATAAAAGATGTTTGTGGTGAATTGGTTGATAAAATGACTTTTGTGAATGAGGTATCAAGTTACATAACATCAAAAGAATCTTATGCAAAAAAAGCGTCACTACTGTTTTCGAATGACTACTCATCTGAAATCTGTACATTATTGAATGCAATTTGTAGAATGTTAGTTTTATCGTGCTCGACAAATGACGTACATCATGCGGCTGAAACCCTTAAAAAAGAGCATTTAAAGTTCAATGATATTGTATTACCAAAAATGGAAAAACAACTAAAACTATAAAAGGAGGCCGACTCATGCCTTACACCGAAGCCAACTACGAAAATGCCGTGATTGATCTGCTGCAAGGTCTTGGCTATACCCATATCTACGGCCCAAGTATTGAGCGTGACTATTATAGTCCCGTATACGATGATGTCCTGTTGTCGGCGCTCGTGCGGATTAATCCTGCGTTGCCCTCCGATGCTATAAACGAGGCGGTCTATAAGTTGAAAAACTACGAGAACGGCACGCTCTTGCAAAAGAACATCACATTTATGGACTACCTCCAAAACGGTGTGCCTGTCAAATACTTTGAAAAGGGCGAGGAGCGCTCTGCGCTTGTTTATTTGATTGACTTTGAGAATATAAACAACAACGACTTTTCGGCCTGCAATCAGTGGACATTTATCGAGCACAGCGAGAAGCGCCCCGATGTTCTGTTGTTTGTAAACGGCTTGCCGCTTGTGGTGGTCGAGCTAAAATCCCCCTCACGAGAAGAAACGGACGTTTCGGCGGCATACCGTCAGCTTAGAAACTATATGCACGAGATACCGTCCATGTTCACCTATAACGCCTTTTGCGTGATGAGCGACCTCACAACATCTAAGGCAGGCACGATAACTTCGGGCGAGGATCGTTTTATGGAATGGAAAACGACCGACGGAAGTTATGAGAACACGGAGTATGCTCGGTTTGATACATTTTTTGAGGGCTTGTTTGAGAAAACACGTTTTCTCGATATACTCAAAAACTTCATCTGCTTTAATATGGACGGTGAGAACACCTTTAAAATACTTGCAGGCTACCACCAATATTTTGCCGTTAAAAAGGCTGTAGAAAAAGCAAAAGAGGCGACTGCGACCGACGGCAAGGGCGGTGTTTTTTGGCACACGCAAGGAAGCGGAAAGTCGCTGTCGATGGTTTTCTACGCAAAGCAATTGCAAGGAGCGCTTCAAAGCCCAACAATCGTTGTTATCACCGACCGAAACGACCTTGACGACCAGTTGTACGGTCAGTTTTCACGCTGCCGTGATTTTTTGCGTCAAACGCCTGTGCAAGCGAGCAGTCGCCCTCATTTGAAGGAGCTTTTGGCAAACAGGCAGGTAAGCGGAATAATATTTACGACAATGCAGAAATTCGAGGAGAACACCGAGCCTTTGTCCGAGCGGCGCAACATTATCGTAATTGCCGACGAAGCCCACAGGGGGCAATATGGGCTAAATGAGAAGGTCGTTATAAAGGAAAACGAGGTGGGCGAGCTTGAGGCTAAGACGATTATCGGCACTGCTCGTATCATTCGCGACAGTCTCCCAAATGCCACATACATAGGCTTTACAGGCACGCCAATATCGTCTAAAGACCGCAGCACTCGTGAGGTCTTCGGCGATTACATCGATATTTACGATATGACCCAAGCCGTCGAGGACGGTGCGACAAAGCCTGTCTATTATGAAAGTCGTGTTATTCATCTGAAGTTGGATGCTGACACGCTCTCTATGATTGACAATGAGTATGACATTATGGCAGAAAACGCCGATCAATATGTTATTGACAAGAGCAAAAAAGAGCTTGGCAAACTCGAAGCGATACTTGGAGCAGACGAGACAATAGATTCGCTTGTAAGCGATATTTTAGAGCATTACGAAAACAACAGGGAAAACTTGCTCACGGGAAAGGCAATGATTGTTGCTTATTCTCGCCCTATTGCCATGGAGATTTATAGTAAGATACTGGAGCTAAAGCCGAATTGGGCGGAGAAGGTCGGAGTTGTTATGACACAGGGAAACAACGACCCCGAGCAGTGGCGGCAAATCATCGGCAACAAGTCACACAAGGACGAACTTGCAAGGAAGTTTAAGGACAACGACTCGGAAATGAAGATCGCTATTGTTGTCGATATGTGGCTGACAGGCTTTGACGTTCCCTCTCTTGCGACAATGTATGTCTACAAGCCGATGATGGGACACAATCTTATGCAAGCAATCGCCCGTGTCAATCGTGTTTTCAAAGATAAAGAGGGCGGCTTGGTTGTCGATTATGTAGGCATTGCATCAGCATTAAAGCAAGCGATGAACGACTATACCAAACGTGACAAGACAAACTTCGGCGATACCGATATTAGCAAGATGGCGTATCCAAAGTTTCTTGAAAAGCTGTCCGTTTGTCGTGACCTCTTGCACGGGTATATCTACACCGCTTTTATGGTCGGCTCTGACCTTGAAAAAGCAAAAACCATAAGCGGTGGCGTGAACTTTATTTTGGGCAAAAGTGTTCTTGAAAATGAATTGCCCGAAAAGGAAAGAACGCAAAATGTATTCATAAAAGAAGCGTTACTGCTTAAACAAGCTCTATCGCTTTGCAGTAGTCTTGTCGATGAAAAAACAAGGTTTGAAGCCGCCTATTTTGAAGCGGTGCGGACAATGACGGTACGGCTGACATCGAGCGGTGCCGGAAAGAAATTTACACTCCCCGAAGTCAACGAACGTATCAATGAGCTACTCAAGCACAGCATCAAGAGCGAGGGCGTTATTAACTTATTCTCAGATGTGCAAAATGAGTTTTCGCTGTTTGACCCTAAATTCCTCGAAGAAATCGCAAATATGAAAGAGAAGAATTTAGCTGTTGAACTACTAAAAAAGCTCATTGCCGAGCAAGTGTCGGTATATCGTAGGACAAACATTGTCAAGTCGGAAAAGTTTTCGGATATGATACAGGGGGCAATGAACAGATACCTCAACGGTATGCTCACCAACGAGGAAGTCATACAGGAACTTTTGAATCTTGCAAAAGACTTAGCGGAAGCAGGCGCAGAGGGCGAAAAGCTCGGTTTAACGGCTGACGAGCTTGCGTTCTACGATGCCCTCACAAAACCTGCCGCTATCAAGGATTTTTATGAAAATGAGGAGCTTGTTAAAATTACAAAAGAGCTTACCGATATGCTTCGCAAAAATCGGACAATCGACTGGCAAAAGAAAGAATTTGCGAGGGCTGCCATGCGAAAGATGGTCAAGAGGTTGTTGAAGAAGTACGACTATCCACCGTCGGGCATGAATGATGCGGTGAGCATTGTTATAAGTCAATGTGAGTTGTGGACGGATAGGGTGATGGTGGTGTGAGCGGTTCATTATGAGGAACTTATTTGATTTGATAGATGTAGACCTTGGATAGAAAAGCCCAGGAAATTGTGTACACAATTCAATTAAGGTAAGAAAACAAAGCAGGAGAATTTGTTATGAAAAAAGGAGCTATACTTGTTTTATTTCTTTGGCTATTAACGGCATGTGCGCAAAAAAATCCATTGCCGCAAGAAACGACCGTACCGAATAGTGAAATCATTGACAGTTCAGGCGAAAATGTCGACGGTGAAAGCGGTATGTCACAAGTTGTGCGTCAATCTCATGAGCACGACTATTCGGGAAATGTAGAGCTTAGCGACGAGCTGATAATAGAATTTACGCAATATTATGCAAGCGATGAACTCCGAATGATGCCAAGTTTCAACGACATTGATCAAGTTGATTTCGATGAATTTTGCCTATATATCTACCTATCGGCTAAATTTGATGACTTTGAGAGAACAGAGCAAGGGCTATCAACATTGTCGGCAGAAATTTTCGAGGAAAACTCTGTGGCACTTTTCGCAAGACTACCTGCTGATTTCGAGCACGGAGAGTCGGAAAAACTCAGTTTTGAGAACGACCGATACACGCCGAAGGGATTTAGTTATCACGGCAGAACATACTATAGAATTAAGAGTTTAACCGTCAATGGTGGCATATATTCCGCTGTTTTTGATGCATACGAAATCGATGAGAGCGACTTTTTCGAGCCAAATTCCCCACACGCCTCAGACACAATGAAAGCCGTAACGGCCTATATGGCACAGGAAAATCTGACAGCTGATGAAAAAACCGAAACAGATGTACTGATAGATTATCTGTTCTTAGAGGAAAACTACTCCCGAATACTTGGCGAAGATGAGAATAGTCATGAAGTGAGTATAACCTTTGAGCTTAGCGACAACTCGGATTTTCCGTTTGTTTATTCAAGTAAAAATTAAACAAAAGTAAAAAGAGCTGTGCGGATTGAGCACATAAAATAAAAGAAGGAGGATTCATTATGAAAAAAACTTTATTTATATGCACTATCGTCTCTCTTGCTTTACTTACCTCGTGCCAAAGCGCAAATGACGGCGCATTTGCCCTAGTTGGCAGACAAAAAAACGAGCAAAAACACATGATAGACTTACCCTTTGATATAACGACAATAAGCGACCATCCGATAATTGAAGATGCGATGAGAGTGAGTCTAAACAAACCCGAAGGAGAGCTTACGAGGCGGGATTTTTTAACCGTTACCGATTTGGATATAGATCTCGGTTATTTAGAGCGAGTGGGCAGTGAGCTTTATGAAGAGGGCATGACGATCGACCTGTTGCCGCTGCTTGCTATGGGGAATTTGGAGAGGCTTGCTCTAAGGGCTCTGGGGGAGGATAAGTTTTCGAGCATAGATGTGCTTACTCATATTGATAGCTTAAAAGAGTTGAGGACTAGCCGTTTAAGTGTAAACTTTTTTGATGTAATAAAAGAGCATCAGGGTCTTGAGCTCGTTAGATTTACTTCACATGAGATTGACACATTTGACTTTGGGGAGCTTGTGAATTTGCCTAATTTAAAGGAGATTAGAATTGGCGCAAGGGAAAGTAATGAGCCAAATATGTTTGTCAATCTCGAAGCTCTCGCAAATCTGCCTGCGCTTGAAAATCTTACTCTAAACTCTGGAAATATTACAAATATAGAAGCGCTATCAAATACAGAAAGCTTAAAGGCATTAGATTTAGCACAAAACAGCATAACTGATGTTTCGCCAATAAAGCGCAACGCTGATTTGGTTTTTATTAACTTTCAAGGTAATCCCATTAACGATATAAGCGCTCTAACAGATTTAACAAAGCTTACCGACGCACGCTTGTCAGACACTCAAATAGATAATATCGACGTTATGGCAAATTGGGTCAGTTTGGAGCGGCTTAGTATTAGCGGTACTGATGTTTCGGATATATCAGCTCTTGGGAATATTGACAGTTTAATACAGTTCTTTTCTGTTAACACCAGTGTAAGGGACTATTCACCTGTTGACCACGTGGGTTTTGTCGAGCCGTACGAACGGAAGTAAGGGGAAACATTTTTTTACATTAAAGGAGGATAAGCTATGAAACTTCAGTTAATTCTTGCCTTGGCGGCTTTTTCGTTGCAAATGCCTACTTCAAACGTTATTAAGGATGTAGAGGGACACTTGACGAGCGAGGTTGTGTTTGAACATCATCAAGTCGAGCAAGCGGTAAGGAGTGCTGTCGGAAAGGACAGAGGGGAGATTTTGCGAGGGGATTTGCTGTTAGTGGAGGCACTTCGTTTTGACATCGGCACACAAGAAGAACCGCAGGGGCAGACTGAACTGTCGCTTGATGTTGTGGCGCAGATGAGTAATTTGACTGGACTTAGTATAGATTACGCAGCAGGGTGTGATATAGACTTTAGCACACTTGTAGGGCTTGACGAGCTTGAGACACTGAGCATTGACAGTCCAACCGATGCCACCCTTTCAAGCATTGCGAGTTTAAGCGGATTGAAGAGCCTTGATGTTAATATGCGGGAAGCGGACGAGATTGATCTTTCTATGCTCGGGGGTATGCAGGGGCTTGAAGTTCTTGAAATACATGGTGATACGGGGTCGACTGCCATAAATCTTGACACTTTGGAGGGAATGGGATCACTGCGAAGTTTGAACCTAAGCAACCTCGGGATTTCCGATATTACTCCTATTGGAGGCTTGCACCGTCTAACCGGGCTTAACTTATCATCGAATGATATTGAGGACATATCATCTCTGTCGGAGTTTACAAGCTTGACTTCTCTAAGTCTATTTAATAACAAAGTAACCGATGTTACGCCACTCGCAAATATGGTGGAACTTGAATATTTGACCTTGTCGAATAACCCTGTGGGCGATATTAGCTCGCTGTCGATGTTAAATAAACTGTATCGTGTTAGAATTAACTTTGCTAAACTTAGCGATATATCGGTAATGGCTAATTGGACGGATATTTTTGAGTTAAAACTTGCGTATAACAACATTTCCGACCTGTCGCCGCTTAAAGATTTGGAGAATTTATCGGATCTTGATCTTGTGGAAAATCCCATTAGGGATCTGTCTTATGTTGAGCATATCAGACAGAAAGGGAGACTTGAGGAGAATAGTAGTAATTAGTGGGAAATGTGGGTAGTGAAATAGTGGCAAAAGGAGAGAGGCGAGCTCTCTCCTTTTGCGTGAAGTTTAAAATGTAATAATGTTATTTACACGCCTTGTTCCACTGTTAAGTAGTGTATTCCCATGCTCTAAGACGAAGCTACCGCCGCCATCGAGTAGTATAGCATCGGTAATTCCAAGGTTTAGGGAATTAAGCTTGTCGAAAATCTCACTGGAAGAAAGGCAATTAGCCTGGAATGTTCGTATACCGACATATATTGCTTTATTCTTTGAGGATGTTAAGCAAAGAGCTCCGTGCCATGTATCATATACAAAAGAACCATCCCAATCTTGTTCACCTATGACCTCTTGAGAGTATGAAACATCATCACCATTGATCATTATAGGAGCACCTGAAATAGCGTAACTACAATTATCAGAAACTTCGTTTATATCAGAAATGCTAAAGCGAAGCCCGTTAAGGCAAATAGTCGTAGGGTATGATATTGTGTCATCGATGTGATAGCTGTTCTCGTTATGCCTTATAAATTTTCCACCAGACTCAAATGTTATGTTGTGGTCAAAGCAAGCTTGAACAATGTCTTTCCAGTAGTCGTAAACTAAATATATCTGACCTACACCATTCGAATTGCTAAATGGCACATTTGAACAGATCGGAAAGTCAGCCTTCAAATTACCGGCAGGAAGAGTATAACTGCTCGAAGAATGTGTTCCCGCATATGATCCAAAAAAGCTGCCAATAGCGTAATCTTCTGCGTTTTCAGCAAGCTGGTACTGCTATGGTATTGGAATGTTTTGATCCCATAATTTGATGCCGAATTCACTGGCGGGGATTTCTACATAGTGCAGGTTGCTGTTAACTCTAGTATAAGTGCTCATAATTTATCTCTCCTTTTTTGTTTTACAAAACTTTCTGCAGCAAGTTTTGCTATTCATCTACTAATAAGAAAAGTAGAGCTGATTTGTAAACGCCACTTTTAAAATTTTTCACCTAATAATCTTTCGCCCTCAAAACATCAACCACATCGGATATAGCTTTCGGAATCGGCACGCCCATAAGCCCTATATTTTCAATAACACTAATGACTTCGTTTATAAGATAAGCGATAATGACGCTTTCCTTTACAACTTGTGTTTGCATCAGAATGTCAAACCTCGCCCCGATTAAAACCATTAGAAGGATTAAACATTTTTTAAACAGTCCCTTCTAACCTATACTGCTCTGTAGCGTTCCTGATGTGGTTTTTGGAGATTTTTTGAATACGGTACACAGAATCATACCTGTGATATAGTCGGATGCCATCACTATAAGCAGTGTAGTTAAAGAGGAATTCCAGCCTCCAAACAAATCTGATATAGCGGTTTCGATAATTCCTACAAGAGATAGTAGAGCAACTTTATATGTATTTATTTCCATTTTAGTTTTATGTCCTTTATTCAAATAATTTCTTTCAATTTTTCAAGTGCTCTCTTTGAGCATTGACTTACTGCCTGTCTGGAGATGTTGAGCCTTTGAGTTACCCTTGCGCATGAGGTGGCGCATCAGATTTTGTTTGGACTGGAAACTGTGGAAAATAGCAGGCACAAAAGGCAATACTCTATGTGCACATCCGGATGTGTGATAGCGCCACGGACACAGGAAGACTGGGCCGAATGGCAAGCCAACGCACTAGGTGCAGCACTGCTTATGCCGACAAATGCCGTGTCGCTAATGATGTGGTATCTCAACCAAAGCAACAAGATAACGTGCTACGACGGTGTGTATATGGACAAGGACAGAAGGGTAATAAACTGCTTTTGTGACCACTTCGGCGTATCCAAAGCCGCTGCAACCATAAGACTTCGACAGCTTGGTTTTGTTGAGGACAAGAGCTGCTCGGAGTATGTTCATCCCCTGGAGGTGGTATATGAACCGTTCTAACGGCTATCTGCCATCACCGGAGATGATGGATAAGGTAAGCCGTGCAATTCACGCAGTTGCATCGCAGAAGGAGCGCAAGGTGAGATGCCCATTCTGTCGTCATAATGCAATTATCGTTTACGAAGACACAAGAGGGCATGTCAAAACAAAATGCACCAAATGCAAAAGCGAGGTCGTTATTGACGTTCTAAACATGAGGAAAGCCCGACAATTTAATATTATATAAGTACATAGCTGTGCTATGAGGCCGCATGAAATGCGTAGACTCTCTAAGCCGCATGGACTAAGTTTGCAATGCAAATTTAGTTTATCGGTTTAGAGTCACTCTACCAGTTCATGCGGCTTTTTGTATCTAACCTTTTCGCCTCACACGGCGGAAAGGTTTTTTTATGAAAGTAATTCCGAGAGTAAGGTCTCCTCCAATTCAATTTCAACGCAGAAACACGAGATTGAAAATTGAAATTTGGAGGAAGAAAAGATGTTTGATAACAAGAATCACTATGAGTTAAGGATAGAGAAAAATGAAGATGGAAAGAAGTATTTTGCAGGTTTTATAGATGTCAATAAGAAAAGCGTAGAGAAGGAAATTAGCAGGGATGTAGCGAAGACAATGTTTGTCGATTTTGTGCGGATCGAGAGGAACCTAAAGCGGTTTGACGAGCGTAGGCTGGAGCATTCGGTGCAAACGGAGCAGTCGCTCGAGCGCAAGATGCTACATAAGCCGCTGACGGTCGAGGAAGAAGTGTTTCGCAAAATGAACTATGCGAAGCTACATAAGGCGATAGAGAAGCTGCCTCTAAAGCAAAAACGCAGGGTTGTACTACATTTTTTTGATGGGTTGCCAGTCAAAGAAATAGCAAAAAAAGAAGGTTGCACTCCCCATTCTGTGTACGTTGGAATTGAGCGAGCAAAAAATAATTTGAAAAAATTTTTAAAATAGGTGTAAAAAAACGTTTACTTTTGTGGAAACAAATGAGGGGGTAATAGTTATCCCACTCAAAACCGAACCTCGACAACTGAATATCCGACTATATCAACACCTTAGCTGACAGCATGAGCGATAGCGGCGAGAGCGCAAAGACTACCTGTGGGACAAGTCCCATCAAACCGATAGTATCAAAGGTACGAGCGGCAACTCTTAAGCCCGAAAGCAGTTTGTGGTGAACTGCCTTGCAATGACCCTGTCAGCCTATAATGATACTTCCGCTTAGCCACAGACATCGCAATGGGAGCGGCCCGGTGAGAACCACGGGGAGGTGAAAGTCCTATGACGAGGTGTGACCTACCTCGGTTGATATATGTCGCCCTGCTTGGGGGCGTAGTGTCAAATACAAGCATATTTAATATTAGATCGTGGGGACTTGCATGTGCAGTCGGCTGTGATAAGCACCAACCTTGCCTTGCAAGTCCCTATCATTGTGGTATTAAATGAAAAACGGAGGAAAAGAAATGAACACAGAAATACTCAGCTTGAGAAGATATGCAGGCATTGTCCTTATGGTAAAAGAGCTTTTTGATGCCGGCAAGATAGACCGAGCTTTTGCTAATAAGCTGACCGAAGGCATCGCAGAAGAAAACGAACTACGGCCAATATATATATGGTAAAAAACAACTACAAACCGACATGATATTTGTCATGGTTTCATATAGCTATGTAAGCTGTCTTGTGGTATGTTGTTGTACTTGAAAGGAGGTAAAAATCAATGAAAAAACAAGACGAGACAAAACAAAGACAGCTCATAGTAATTGAGCCGACAGCCATGCAGACGAAAACTAAAGTGAGAGTTGCGGCATACGCAAGGGTCAGTAGCAGCTCGGAAGATCAGCTAAACTCATTTTCGGCACAGATAAGCTATTACACAAACTTGATAACGACGAACGATGAATGGGAGCTTGTGGAAGTGTATGCTGACGAAGCCATCTCGGGAGTGAGCACTGATAAGCGTGATGACTTTAACCGAATGGTGAGAGATTGTAAAAAGGGCAAAATAGACCGTATCATTACAAAGTCAACAAGCCGCTTTGCAAGAAACACAGTGGACATCATCGGCACTGTAAGAGAGCTTAAAGAAATCGGTGTAACGGTGTTTTTCGAAAAGGAGAATATCGACACGGCAAAGCTGTCGGGAGAAAATCTGCTTACACTCTACTCTGTTTTTGCAGAGCAAGAATCGGTCAGCATATCGCAAAACTGCAAGAAGGGCAATCGGATGCGTATGCGAAACGGAACATATGTATCATCAAATGCACCGTATGGATTTAGGCTTATCAAAAACGAGCTGACCATATACGAGCCGGAAGCCGAAATTATAAGGCGTATCTTTAGCGAGTACCTCGCCGGCAAAAGCGGCACGATGATAGCCGAAGGGCTATCGGAAGACGAGATACCGAGAAAGAAAGACAGCCTAAACTGGAGAGCCCAAACCATAACCGATATAATCAAAAACGAACGCTACAAAGGCGACATGCTGCTGCAAAAGTCATACAGAGAAGACGCACTGCCATACCGCAAAAGAATCAATCACGGAGAATTGCCAAAGTACTACGTCAAAGCCACACATGAGGGTATCGTAAGCGAGCTTGTGTTTGAGATAGCGCAGATTTTGCTTAAAAACAAGAGCATGCACCTAAACTCCGAGCGTTGCGAATACCCACTGTCAAAACTTGTTCGGTGCAAGACTTGCGGATTTGCATACAGGCGAAAGATTACAAGAGGCGTTACATACTGGGTGTGCAAAAAGCATGACTTAGGGGCGGAGAACTGCTCTGCGCAGAGACTAACGGAGGACGAGATATACAGCGCATTTATCCGAATGTATAACAAGCTAAAGGCAAACTACAAGACCATCTTACTCCCTATGCATACACAGCTTGAAAAACTAAGAGAGTATGCGGAAAAAGACAATGCACAGATAGGTCTAATCAACAAGCAGATAGCGGAAATATCAGAGCAGAGCCATGTGATGAACGGACTACTGGAGTCCGGCATACTTGACTCTGCTCTCTTTATATCCTCAAGCGATGAACTAAACAAAAAACTGCGAAACCTAAAGCAAGCCAAGTTTCGCCTTCTCGGTGAGTGTGAGAAAAACAATGACATCAGGCGGTGCGAAGAACTGATAGAGCTACTGGAAAACCAAAAAGATTATATAAACGAGTTTGACGAAACCATCTTCGCCGCCATTGTAGACAAGATTATAGCCGAGGACAGCGTCAGCATAGACTTTGTGCTGACAAATGGACTTGTACTAAAAGAAAGGTTGTGACGAAGTGGCACAGAGCAGATATATCCCCTATGGCTACGTGATAGCAGAGGGTGAGATCAAGATAAACGATAGCGAAGCCGAGGTAGTAAGGCATGTATTTAAGCAGTATGGACAAGGCCTGTCCTACAAACAGATTGCCGACGGATTAACGGAACTTGGCATAGCCTACTCTGATGCGAATCTCAGTTGGAACAAGTCTGTGGTCTTCCGTATGTTGCAAAACGAAAACTATCTCGGAAATGAAAAATATCCTGCAATCGTTGATGTGGAAACATTTGAAATCATGCAAAAGGCGCAAAAGAGGTATACCAAAACCGAGAGTAGGGATATAAAAGAGCTAAAGTCGCTACTCACATGCGCACAGTGCGGTAGTCCCGTAAAAAGGCGTATGAAAAACAGTGGTGCAGAACGATGGCATTGCCCTGCTGACCTAAACCACGTGTCAATTACATTGACAGACGATTCCTTGATACAACAAATCACAAGCCTTCAAAAAACACTCTCCGACGTAGGCGAAGAACTACAGGCTCAAAGCAGCATCGAGGTTATACGTCTGCAAAATGAAGTGGACAGGATAATCTCGCAAGACGAGATAGACACAGAAAAAGCAAGCGCTATTATTTATAGGCTTGCAGAAGAAAAATATAACGCAAGTGTAGAGCCGAATCACAGAAAGAGAGATGTTATAAAGCGGCTTAGGGAGAGCGATCGGTTAAACGTGAAACTGCTAAAAGATGTCGTGACCGCAATCAAGATAAGCGGAGATCGTGTCACTGAGCTTGTGCAAAGCATGGAATAAGAAAACGTTAGAGAGGAGAGCAAAATGAACATGACAAAAGAAGTAGTCGTAATACCGGCGACCACGCTAAGCGGTCAAGATTACTTTAGACAAAGGCAACTTCGTGTCGCTTCGTACAGCCGTGTCTCGACAGACTCGGAAGATCAGCTGATCAGTTTTCACGCACAGAGAAGCTACTACACCGATATGATCCATCGAAACCCACTATGGAAACTTGCAGGCACTTTCGCCGACGAGGGCATCTCGGGGGCATCAGCCGAAAAGCGTCCAGAGTTTATGAAGATGATCGCCAAATGCAAGCGTCGCAAAATAGACCTCATCATAACAAAATCCATATCAAGGTTTGCACGAAACACGCTCGACAGCATCAAGTATGTGCGTATGCTCAAAAGCCTCGGGATAGGGGTACTGTTCGAAAAGGAAAATATCAACACGCTTGAAGAAACAAGCGAAGTCATCCTCACAATCCTCGCAAGCCTTGCACAGGAGGAGCTAAACTCGCTCTCCCTCAACGTCAAGATGGGAATGCAGATGAGAATGAGAGAGGGCAAGGTCACTTGGAACTACAAGCAATGCTACGGCTTTAGACAAGGCGAAGACGGAGAACCCGAGATTATCCCCGAACACGCCGAGGTCATCCGAGAGATATTCAAGTGGTACATCATGGGACACAGCGAGGAAAAAATCGTCAAGGAAATGACTGACAGTGGGACGATGCCCATTACACAAAGCGGCAAATGGTCGACGTCGGTAGTTCGCTCCATCTTGCTAAACGAGAGAATGTGCGGCGATGTAATCTTGCAAAAGACCTATATATCCGACCCCATTTCAAAGAAGGTCATTGTCAACAACGGAGAGCGGCCAAAGGTGCACATCAAAAACAATCACCCTGCCATTGTCGAGCGTAGCGTATACGAGAGAGCACAGACCGAGCGCAGTCGTAGGTCGAGCAAGCGAAAGATATCGACGCACACCAAGACCGAGCAAGGCAAATACAGCAGCCTGTACGCCCTAACCGGTATGCTCGTCTGCGGCAACTGCGGCACGGAGTACAGGCGTGTACACTGGAAAAAGCGCAGTGGCGAAAAGCAAATCCTATGGCGATGTGTGAACCGACTTGATCACGGCAGAAAATACTGCACCTATTCCCCGAGCATCGAAGAAGCAAGCTTAAAGAATGCCATTTTAGCGGCGATAGCGAGGAGCGACACGGAGCGTAGGGAGAACATCGAATATCTGACCAAATATGCCGAAAAGACACTGTGGGCAGAGCGCTCGGAAAATGTAGATGTAGAGGATATAGAGCGACAGATTGCAGGACTCAAAGCACAGGTCATGGACTATATAACGAGCGGCACGGCAGGGCAAAACATAGCCAAAATGGAGCAAATCTCAGCCGAGGCGAAGGCACTGAACGATGTGCTGAACGCAAATAGGCAAAGTGGGGGAACAGAGCAGAAAATCAGAGATGAAGTGGATGGTATGAGGGCATTTCTTGAGTCGGAGAGTGCGACGTGTAGCGAGTGGAACGAAAGCTTGATACGACAGCTCATCCATACGGTGAAAGTGATGGATGAGAGCACGATAAGGGTGTACTTTAGATGCGGGTATGAATGCGAGCAGAAGATGGAGGTTAAGGTGCGGAGTTTTAAGGCAGCGGGGTGATGGATGGCGGAAAAATATTAGCTAATGTGACATTGAGTGACAACTTTCTTTAGTATATTGAAATGCAACTAAGTTCTTGCTATACTTATGATAACAATATAGCATGGAGGTTTTCCGGTGACCAAAATAAACCAAATACAAACTGCAATTTTATCACTTGGAGCAGGGGCTTATCAAAAAATGATGGAGGAATATCTCCTTAGGCGGTTTAAATTTCCAAACATATCACCACTTGGTTCACATGATGGAACAGATAAAACGACGCAAGGCACTCCGGATGCCTTTGTTAGGTGTGAGGACGGAAAATTTATACTTATTGAATATGGAACGGTCGGAAAGAATGCTTATGATAAAGTACAAAAGGACATCCTTGATTGTCTGTCTTTTGAAAAAACCGGCATTAGGACTTCAGATATAAAGAGGATTATAGTTTGCCACACCTCTACAAACTTCAATGCGGGGCAAGTGGATCAGCTATACTCTCACTTTGAAGGCATAGAACTTATAGGACTGGGGGATGTTTCTAATGACCTATACCACAAATACCCTGGGATTGCTAAGGATCATTTGTCTATTGAACTTGATACAAATCAAATACTTGATTTAGAAGAGTTTATAAGACACAACGATAGAAATGCTTATTCTACTTCTCTTGATATGCCTCTATTATGTAGGGAAGAAGCGCTTGAGACGATAGGCGATTTGCTAAGCAAGAATGATGTCATTACAATATCCGGAGCATCTGGCATTGGCAAAACAAGACTTGCAGTTGAAGCATGCAATAGATTACTGCTTTTGAAAAACTATCAATTCAAAATAGTGAAAAATAATGGAGAGCGTATTTACAACGATTTAAAAACAATATTCACTGACGATGCAAACTATTTGGTGTTAGTAGATGATGCAGATCAACTGGTTCAACTAAATCATCTTTTGGATATATGTGTCGATGACAGGCGTAAACACAAAATGAAAATAATAATAACTGTCAGAGACTACGCAAAGGAAAAACTGATGCGAGATGTAGAGAAGATTATAAGATCTGCTACATTTGAACTTGCTCCTTTATCTGACCAAAGCATAGAGCAGATCTTAAAAGAAAACATGGGCATTACAAACCATAGGGTAACAGAACGCATTAAACAAGTAGTTAAAGGCAACGTAAGACTTGCTATAATGGCAGCCATGTGCGCTAAAAGAGGGCAAACTGAAATGCTGCAAAACACTTTCCAAATATTTGATAACTACTATTCACAGGTCGTTGAAGAAATCGATAGAGAAGAAATGACCACAGCGGGGATCGTAGCATTTTTTGATGCATTTAAACTAGATGAAAAGGAACTTCCTTTACAAATCGCTATTGAAAACGGAGTGAATTTTCATGACTTTAGAAAACACTGCCATAGACTGCACCAAATGGAAGCTGTAGATATTCATGAAACAAGCGCTGTAAAGTTCTCGAATCAGAATCTGAGAGACTATATTCTCTATCTTGTCTTTGTCAAAGAAAGGCGAATTAGAATTTCCTCGATAATAAGGTGTGGTTTTCCGCGCTACAAAAGACAAATAATTACCGCACTGAATACAGTACTCAATTTGTTTATTACCGATGAAAGCTTGCAGTATATTGAACAAGAGGTAAAAACTGCATGGAGCGTTGTAAAAGGAGATAAGCTTGAAGTTATAAAAGAATTTGTCGGTGCTTTTCATGTTTTGATGCCGGATGAAACATTATCATTCATTAATCAAGAAATTGATAAGCTGCCAATATGTGAAGTATGTTTAACAGCGCAAGACTTTGAAGATAGTGGTAAAGCGGAGCAAATTCATTCGGATTTGTTAAAGATATTAGTGAAGTTCAAACATACAGAATGTTTTGAGGATGCTCTAGAATTAATTATGCACAAACTTGAGAAGAACTTTGAAAAAGCAAAGGATATATATTTAATTTTCAATAAGCACCTCGGAATTGATAGGCATTCACATAAATCTATGTATGATAATGAGATTATGTTGTTAGAAAAACTGCTCGACTACGACAAATCGGAAAATACAACCTTGTCTTCATTTTGCCTGTTGTTTGCAATAGAAAACATCCTAAGATATGATTTTTCATCAAGTGAGTCCGAGCAGCATATGATGGTGCAGTTTTACCAATTTGGACTTAGTGCGTGTGATAAATTGTTTGTTCTGCGAAAATTAGCATTTCAAGGACTTGCGAGACTTTATTCAAAAGATGATTTTAAAAAGCAAGTAGTTGCTTCACTACTAAAATATCATGTATCTAAAAGAACAGTAGAGTATAAAACGGTTTTTGAATGTGATATGAGCTTATTTGCCGAGCATTTTGGGGAGCTCGTCGATACAAAATCGTGGAATATTTGCAAAATATTAGATCACTTCAACGATTTTTGCATGCGGTTTAATGTCCCTTATTCAAATTTGCTACCAAGCTTTGAAGAAAACAAAACCTATATGTTATACCACAGTTTAAAAAAAGAGCATATATTTGAACCTCAAAGCTATGAGAGTACACTGGAAAAACGAAAAGAAAAAATAAGCATACTTGCGAAAACTTGTTCTGTCGAAGATTTTACCCTTCTGTGCAGTGAGTTAAAAAGAGATTTCACACTTACCAAAAGGCATAACACATTTGATGTAAGCACAGGGATTGATATTTTATTTAGCAGCCTTTTAGAGTTTGACAGCGATTTATTTACTGAATGGTGCAAAATTTACATTCAGCATGATGCACCGTGCTGCGGAAATAACAGTAAGAAGTTTCCGGAGCTTCTCATATTAGCAGTCGGTGTGAGAAATGCTATAATTTTCGTTGAAGCCCTTGATTTCACAGACAAGAACATTTGGTTAGGGCACTTGTATAACAGCGTGCCATGTGAAGAGCTAACGTCTAAGGACTGCGAAAAAATGCTATCTTTGTTAGAAAACTCTGAATTAGTTCTGCCTAAAACAGTTGTAAATGCTAATGCGATTCACGAAGGTTTTTTTATTAAGTACGTGCAAAAACTCTATGAACTAAGCGAAGAAAACCCATATCTTATGTCAATTTTTTTGGAACATTTTGGTGCATACAGCGAAAAAGATGCACAATATGCTCTTTCGTGTTTTGGTCAAAACAAAGAGCTTTTAACTAATTCTTATATAAGGGCAATGTATGGGAAGGTTCATTTTGACGCTTGGGGCAACTTGTTTATTAGCATAGTTCACACAGACGAAACTTTTTTACCAAGATGTATAAGAACTTTTTTAGAGCTACATAGTTATGACAGCTATATCGAGCCAATGGAAAAACTTTGGGAGCAAGAGAACTATATGCAGTTGGTCACCGCCTCTATGGAAACATTAAGAGAAGCTCCAAAATACTTTTATACGATAAATTCAATCGGGGAAAGCATGCTAAAAGCTGATAAAAAAGATAAGCACAAATGCGAACAAAAGGACAACTGGATTAAGAATTACATTTTAAAGTATTCTAAGGACAAAAATAGAATGGAATTCCTGTTTGGCATAGTATGCAATTTATCTTACGAAAGGTGCACTGAGATAACTCATTATTTTTGCATACAAAATGATTGCTTTGAAGATTTTAGTGAATTACCAATAACACGAACTCATAATTCTTGGAGCGGCAGTGAAGTGCCCACAATCGAGCGTAAAATAGCTTATTTAGAAGGCTTAAAAGACGTTCTTAAGGGAGCAAGATTTATAAAACATAGAGAAGACCTTTCGCATCATATACAAAAACAAAGAGAGTATATGGAGGCGGTGTTGTTAAAGGAATTCACAGAAGTTTATTAGATAAGGGCATGTGTGCTACATGTTGTTTGAGCAACGCAATTTTCACTTAATTGACTTGGAGGTACAAAATGAATCAATCAGAAAAGCGATTTCATCAAGAAATGATAGACATATACATAACTGCCCAGAGGGAATGCGGGTACAATGCAAATAGATTTTTACAAATGATCACCAAGCAAGGCGGTGTGACGACTGCAAAGCAGCTAATTCGCAAGCCCGGGGGCACTGATGGATTTACAACTCTGTGGGAGCATAAAAGACTTGATTTATCTGTTGAGGCTCATGTATTAAAAGTAGAATATTCAGATATTTTTACCGATGAAGACAGGCAGATTTGCAGAGATAGACTTAGGCAGTTTGGCTATAAAGTGGAATAGCGTTACAAAGGATTTATTGCTATAGGAAGTAAAATGACACATAATTCAACACCGAAGGCTAACGGAGGGATAACAACTTTGAAAAACGAGCCGATAAAACACCACTACATCCCACAGTTCATTTTAAAAAACTTTTGCTTTAATAATAACGGCAAACTACACTACTACAACAAAATAACCAAGCAAATCTCAACCGAAAGCACAAGAGATATATTCATGGACAAGCACCTCTATCGTGATGAAAAAAACCACCCCGACAACCCCACGAAAATTGAAAAAGACTTTGCTGTGTTCGAAAGAGAAGCTGCTAAAATTATAAACGAGAAAATACTCACAGAAGAACAAATAGTGCTGACATATCAAGAAAACGAACTACTTAAGTTGTTTTTTGCTTTGATGGGCTTTCGCTCGAAGCGGACGGCGGAACAGTTTAGATCCATGCAAAACATTGATTCAAAGAAACTGTACGCTAATTTCCAACCTGATAAAGACTTTGATAACCTGTTTAAGAGAAACCTTGGATACTTAGTAAATTGCAGATCGGTTAGCGAAGTTCTTGAGCACGAAAATATTGATGATATATTCAAGGTCTTTATGCACCGTGACGTACTTGGGATCTTCGGACAGCATTTAGCTGTTGTGCAAAGGCATGATGAAGCGGAAGAATTTATAATAACCGACACATATCCAACTGTGATTTCAGGTGATATTGTAAACGGGCTTTCGGTGCATATATACTCTGCATTTCCCCTTTCGCCGGATAGAGTGTTGTTCATGGTCAGCAAGGGCGCTGATGCCACATCTCGAGATGTTCTTTCCTTTCGCCCGTTATTACTTGGCGAGCCGAAGGTTTCGGGCGCTGAGCAAATCATAACGATTCGTGTAAAAAGGATGTTTTCGGAGGAGGTAAAAGATCTCAACAAAGTTTTATTTAAAGAGGCTTTTGATGGGGTTGTGTTTAGAGATAATCATTTAACATAAAATATCGAAAGGGGATATATTATGGAAATTGCGTTAAACTTTATATTTAATTTGTCAGTAAATGAAATTCAAAATAGCAGAATAGAGCTTAACATGACCTCAGGCAGAGGTGGCGAGATGATTATTGATAAGTGGTTGTCGTCAAGTGAGCATGAAAAAGAAAACGGAACTTCACTGTGTTCTTATTGGGGGTGGTTTGGGAGCAAGAAAAATTTCAACATAGGTCAAACTGTATTTAGCTTTGTAAAAATCAGCTATGACGAATGGCTGTTTATTTCGGCAGCAGAGATACTCGACATACCGAAAAATGATAGAGCGAAGATTAAAATAGTTGATAAGTATAGGCCACTTTTTGGTAAACTTGTTGTTAAATACAAAAAGGGTAACACGTTTGCAAGATATGTTTTTCTTATGAGTAAAATCCTGCCTAATTGTAAAGTTAAAGAGATTCTACCAAGTATATATAACGGCGAGCAATTTGAAGGGTACGATAAAGTCCATTTGCCGTACAAAAAGATAGTTGATGTTTTTAGCGGTAAAATAATGCCCACATATTATGAGGCGCTTAAGAAAATCACAGGTATATACTGTCTTACGGATACCAAAAACGGAAAACTTTACATAGGTTCTGCAACAGGAGGCGAAGGTGTTGCACAGCGTTGGATCAACTATCTTAATAGTGGACACGGCGGAAACAAAAAGCTTATTGACTTGTTTGATGAAAAGGGTAAAGAGTATTTTCAAGAGTATTTCACCTTTACTCTGATTGAGTATTTCGGTTTGTCTTATGATCCGGAGCGAATAAAAGAGCGAGAACAATATTGGAAAAGGTGTTTCGATACAATAAGCAATGGCTACAATGATAATTAGGTGAAGGGCATATTAGCCAATTCAAATAGTAGTGCATTTAATACAAGGAGATTTGCATATCAAATAGGCATTGAAATCTATTGTAATTATATCAGTTGCGTTTTTAAATTACATGTTTTGAAAATTACTTTTAAATAGTAAGTTTAATAGACTGGTAATAGTTTAAGGCTGCATTAAACAAAATGTGAAAGTTAGTTCGGCTCCTTGCCCTTCAGCCTCACCTACCCGAGCGGCATCTATTTCACTGACCACAGACAAATAGCCTAAGCAAAAAAGATGTCATCGGTGAAAAACACCGATGACATCGGCATTTTCGGGGATTTTTCACCCCAAAAACACCGCTGCAAACCTATGCGTTTTGGGTGCTGTCATTTGACGTTTTTAGTGATGGATAGAGAGCCGAACTCTTACTTTTGCCGTTTTAAATAAAAAAGTTCAGCTGCATAATAAATAGAATTAGTGCTATAAGCAGTTAACCTGAGCTCATAGCATAAACCCCTCGGTCAATAAACCAATCTCCTCCCTAATACTTTGAACTATGTTTTTTCTCAACCTGCCTTTTCTTGCACTGTATCTTTTAATATTATGTTAATTTGTACTCTTACACCAAATCATCATTTAATATAGCTATGTAGTTGACACGGTTCAATATATATGTAATAATTTTATTTTAATATCTATTTTACAGGAGGCGCTATGGGAAGGAAAGCTAAAGGAACCGGAACAAATATTGTCGCAGTAGAACGTTCGCTTAGGATACTTGAAGTTCTCTATGCTCACGATCGCGATATGGGCGTTAACGAGATTGCAGAATATATGGGAGAATATCAAAGCACAGTACATAGGGCGATTTCTACACTTGAATCCCATGGATATATCTCTCAAAATAAAGAAACAAGCAAATATTCTCTTGGGATAAAGCTATACATGCTCGGTCAGTCGGTAGAGAAGAATTCGGCAATTGTAAAAGCTATTGAGCCACACACGAAGGCACTTGCAAACGAGTTAAATGAGACCGTTAGCGTTGCTATGCGTGATTACTCAAAGGACGATACCATATATGGAATAACAATTATTCAAGTAAAGGGCAAAGGGAGAGTTATAGAGGTTTCAGAAGGGCTTGGAGAGTCTTGGCAGTGCGCAAACTCTGCGCTTGGCAAGGTTATTTTGGCGTATTCTAAAGATATAAGCGAAAAAGAGCTTAGAGAAGTCGAGCTTGTGGAGTATACAGAAAAATCCATTAAAACATACGAGCAACTTGTATCAGAACTGCAAACAATACGAAATCAGGGATATGCTGTCGATGACGAAGAGCGTGAACGTGGCTTGTTTTGTGTGTCTTGTCCGATTATTGGCAAGAACGACGAACAGCTATTTGCAATTAGTGTCAGCGGATTTATAGAGCATATGAAAAGCCTTGGAGTAAATTATTTAAAGGAAAAACTATCTGTTACATGTGACGAAATACGAAAAAGCTTAATGTAGACCTTTGTTTATTTAATATAAAAAAATGTGAAAATAATGTGAATGTTTCACTATTGACTTGGCTAAGCTTATATTATAGAATGTAAAATAAGGAATTCAATTCTGTTCAACAGAATGTGGAGGTCGCCCGTGGGCGGCTAATTTTTAAAGTTTATAATAGAATTGAATTCCATACAATAGAATTGAGGAGAATGTAAAATGAAGTACGCAAGTAGAATGAATGTTGTTCGTGGATCTGTAATACGTGATGTTGCAACAGAAATTGCAGCTCGCAATAACCCGAACATGATTAAGCTTTCAGGTGGTCTGCCTGACGGGGCATTATTCCCGAAACAAGGGCTAAAGGATGCTGCCGACAAAATATTTGCAAACGATGCGCTTTGCAATGAAGCGCTACAATACGGTCTAACACGTGGCGATACAGAGCTACTCGAAATACTTGCAAAAAGGCTTAACGAAGTTGAGAAAATGGACGTAGATATGAACAATATCACGGTTACAACAGGTTGTCAGCAGGGCATTTCACTTGTTGCAACAGCTATGATAGACAATGGCGATGCTATTCTTATAGAAAAGCCAAGCTACCTCGACGGTCTTAATGCCGTACTTCCTTACGAGCCAAACATTGTTGGTGTCGATACAGACGAGCAGGGAATTTGCATCGAAGCGCTTGCAAAGGCAATAGAAGAAAATCCAAAGACAAAGATCATATATGTTATCCCCAACTTCCAAAACCCAACAGGTCGTGGTTGGACTTTGGAGAGAAGAAAAGAATTCTTGGAGTTTATAAATCAGCCAAAATACGATGGCATTTATGTTCTTGAAGATAATCCCTACGGTGAAATTCGATTTAGTGGAGAGTTTGTTCCAACTCTAAAGGCACTTGATAAGGGATCTAAGGTTATATACATAAGCTCCTTCTCGAAAATTCTTTGCCCGGGTCTTCGTGTTGCATACATGGTAAGTAACGACAAAGAGTTTATAGACAGAATAGAAGAAATCAAAGAGGGCGCAGACCTTCAGTCGAACCAGTTTGCACAGGTACAGGTAAGGGAGCTGCTAAAGTCCTTCGACCTAAACAAGCATATTGACACAATAAAGGAATCCTACCGTGTTAAGTGCGAGGCCATGATCGAGATAATGAAGCAAGAATTCCCCGAAGGTTTTGAATACACAATTCCCGAAGGCGGAATGTTCCTCTGGGTTACCTGCCCAAGCCATGTCGACACAACAAAGCTACTTTCGAAAGCGCTTGACAACGAAGTGTCCTTTATACCCGGCTCGTCATTCTTTGCAGACGGAAGCGGCACAAACACAATGAGACTTAACTTTACAGCAAACTCCAAAGAGAAGATTATAGAGGGCATTAAGAGACTTGCAAAGGTATTCCGTGAAATACAATAAATAATGTAAAGGAGCATCTTTCATGAAAGAGCTTATTAAGCAGAGTATAGATAAGTACTACGACGAAGTTAAAGCTATTGCAACGAGCATATACGAAAATCCCGAGATAGCAAACGAGGAAGTTAACTCGACCAAAATAATTGTCGAGCTTCTTAAAAAGCACGGATACGAAGTTGAAGAAAACCTCGTTTCGCTTCCAACGGCATTTTCCGCTACAAAGAAAAACGGCGACGGTCCTAAAATTGCAATACCGATCGAATACGATGCACTTCCCGAAATCGGTCACGCTTGTGGCCATCACATGATAGCCGGCATGAGCCTACTTGGAGGAATGGCGCTTGCTGATGTGCTGTCGAAGTATAATGGCACAGTTACACTTTTTGGAACACCTGCCGAGGAAACAGGCGAGGGAAAACCTCCCATTGTCGATGCAGGCCTTATCGACGACTACGATTGTGGAATGATGCTACACCCGTTTTCGAGAAATATTGTAAACCCCGTAGTTACCTCAATCGGAGTTTACGACATCACATTTACAGGCAAAACCTCCCATGCAGGGGCAGCCCCTTCCGAGGGGGTAAATGCGCTCGATGCAGTTGTACAGATGTACAATGCCGTTAGCATGATGCGCCAGCAAATGAAGGACGGTACAAGGCTTGAGGCTATCGTTCTAAAGGGCGGTGCGATGATAAATTCCATTCCCGATCACTGCGTTATAAGATACGAAACACGTACACTTACAATGGAATACTACGATCACGTAGTAGAACGCCTTGAAAACTGTGCAAAAGCTGCAGCACTTGCAACAGGTTGCACAGTGGACTTTAGACTGTCAATGCCGATATGCTCTGCCATGTCTGCAAGCCCTGCTTTAGACAAAGCATATAGAGCGCTTCTTGCAGATGCAGGAATAACCCCGGACGAAGGCAGGGGAGAGCCCATTGCAACCGATATGGGCGAGTTTGACACGGTAATCCCCTCTATTCACCCGATGGTGCAGCTCTCTGACAATAATGAAAAGCTACATACAAAGGAATTCCTCGAAGCACTAAACATGCCATATGCATGGGACAAGATGAAAGAACATGCGACAATTCTTGCATATCTAGGTCTTGAAGTCTTCGAAAACGAGGAGCTTTTAAAAGAGCTTAGAGCAGAGCGAGAGATCAAAAGGGCAAGACGAGCAAAGAAAAAATAATGCGAGCGGCAATTCGTAAAATTATTTAACACGGAGGATATAAAAAATGAGCAATACAACTCAAACGACAAATAAAATGCCATTTATGGTTACACTTACTGTATTTTGCCTCGGTATGTGTTTTTCCGTAATGTACAGCCTTCCCTATATCAAGGCAGTTTTTTATCAGGGTATGTTAGAACTAACAGGCGCAACAAATGCAACTATGGGCACACTTATGACGATCTATGGATTTGGCGAAGTATTAACACCGGCGCTGGGCGGTGTTCTTGCGACACGTTATGATTATAAAAAAATTATTTTATTTTCGGCTCTTGCATCGGTCGGTGCATGTTTGCTACTTGCGTGGTTCCCATCCTTTGCCATGACATTTGTAGCATGGTCGATACTTGTTTTCTCGACACTATTTATGGTCTGGGGAACATGGTTTAAAGCACTTAGAATTATGGCAACAGACGACATGCAAAGCAGAATGACAGGCGTATTCTACGGTTTTTGCGGCGTTGGATACTTTGTTGTTAACTCGATCTCGCTATGGGCATACGAGCAGGCATCTGTAACATCGGCAAAAGATGGAATGGTTGCTGTTTTCTACACATTTGCAGCTATCCTTGCTGTATTTGCAGTTATCGCTTGGGTTCTTATGACCAAAATAGGCGTTAGAAACCCCGAAGTTATCGAAGCGGACAAGAGACTTGCAGGGCAAAAGCAAAGCGTATTTGGCGGATTCAAAGAAGTTGCCAAGTACCGCTCGGTTTGGTACTTCGGTATTACTCTGTTTTGCATGTACTCGGCAGTTATCTGCATCCAATACTTCACACCATACTTTACAGATGTAATGGGTGTTACGGTCGCATTTAGTGGATTTATGGCTATCGTTCGTCAGTATGGCATGAAGATAATCGGCTCGCCGCTCGGTGGCTACTTAGCGGAAAAATCGGGCTCGATTTCCAAGACAATTATATGGGCATTCCTTGGAACAGCAGTATCGATCGGAGCAATACTTGTTCTACCCGACTCGCTTCGCTCTGTTGGCATCCTATCGGGAATTTTGCTCTTTGCATCACTTCTAAACAACATAGCAGGCGGCATTCAATATGCTATCCCAACAGAGGCAAAGGTACCTGTCGAGCACTATGCATCGGCAATCGGCCTTGGATCTGCAATAGGTTTTGCACCTGACATCTTCCAGCATGTTCTTTGCGGATACTGGATCGATAAGCATGGCGCACAGGGCTACAACTACATCATGATCTACGGCGTTGTTGTATCGATTATAGGCGTAGTTGCGCTAATGAGATTTTTGTCCGAGAAGAAAGCTGTTGCTCTAACAGAAGCGGCAGTACAAGCTTAATTATTATAGGAGAATACAAATGGAAAAAGTAAAACTTGATGTAGAGCGTTGCAAAGGTTGCTACCTTTGTATCGAAAACTGCAAAATCGGAGCAATAGCTATGTCGGACTATACAAATATTAAGGGTATAGTTACCGTTAAGGTAGATCAGGAAAAATGCGTTTCGTGCGGAAACTGCTATGCAATGTGCCCTGATTTAGTCTTTGAGATTTTATAATCGGAGGAAATTATGGAAACTAAACTAATAAAGGGCAACGAAGCACTTGCAGAAGGCGCAGTGCTTGGCGGATGCCGTTTTTATGCAGGATACCCAATAACCCCACAATCTGAAATACTCGAATGGATGTCTTGGCGACTAAAAGAGGTAGGCGGCGCATTTGTTCAAGGCGAGTCGGAAATAGCAAGCGTTAACATGGTATTTGCAGCTCGTGCACTTGGAGAGCGTGCCATGACATCATCGTCAGGCCCCGGTTTTTCTCTAAAGCAAGAGGGCATTGCATACTGGGTTAGTGCAGAGCTACCGGCAGTTGTTGCATGTGTTCAAAGATTTGGTATCGGTGACGGCTATGTAGGAGCCGGTCAAGACCAATACTGGCAGGCAGTAAAGGGCGGCGGAAACGGCGACTATCGCCTACTGACGCTCGCCCCAAACAGCGTTCAAGAGAGCCTTGATATGGCATACGAGAGCTTCGAGCTTGCCGAAAAGTACATGCACCCCGTTTTGATTTTATCCGATGCTACAATTGCTCAGATGATAGAGCCCGTAACCATGAGAGAGCCAAAGTTTGCCGACAAAGACTCCTTCGAGTGGGCGGCAAAGGGCACGCCTATCGGGCAGCCCAACAAGGTTATAACAGACAAAACATATTTTGAAGACATAGACACATGGAATGAAAAGTACCTAAAGAAAATGCGCAAGATTATGGAAGAAGAACAGCGTTTCGAGGCAATTCAAGTGGAAGATGCCGACATTGTTCTTGTTGCATACGGCATTTCTTCGAGAGTGTCGGAAGGTGCTGTTGCAAAGGCTCGTGAAAATGGCATTAAGCTTGGCCTTATCAGACCTATCACACTATGGCCCTATCCAAGAAAGGCATTCGACCTTGTGCCGAGCACCTGTAAGGGGCTTGTTACGGTAGAGATGAACATGATGGGACAGATGCGTGAAGATGTAATTCTTGCATGTAATGCAAAGTATCCCACATATTCCTATCTAACAGCACAAAGAGTGCCGACAGTAGATGGTGTAATTAAGTACGTGCAAGATATTCTTGCAGGTAATGTCAAAGAGGAGGAAGTATTTTAATGGCAAGAGTAACGGCTAAAAAAGCACCTGCAATCATGAAGTGCGAAAACTCGTTTTGTGCAGGCTGCGGACACGCAATATTCGACAGAATACTTGGTGAAGTTCTAACAGAGATGGATATTATCGGAGATACTATTGTATGTTCCGACATAGGCTGTAACCACATGTTCCAATACTCGATGGCGGTAGATACAATCGTTCCCCCTCACGGTAAAATGGGTGCAGGACTTTGCGCAATGAAAAAGGTGCGTCCCGACAAGTATTGCCTAACAATTGCAGGAGATGGCGGCGCATATGCAATAGGCCTTGGCGAGACAATGGCAAGTGCAACAAGAGGCGACAATGTTACGTTTTTTGTTATGAACAACTCTGTATACGGCATGACAGGCGGCCAACTTGCTCCTACAACTCAAATAGGCCAGTGGTCTGCTTCGACTCCAAACGGCAGAACAGAAGCAGAGCACGGTAAAGTGTTCGATGTTGTTAAGGTTATGAAAAATCTCGACATCTCGTATCTTGCCCGTACAACAATAACAAAGCCATCTGAAATTGCCAAGACAAAAAATGCCGTTCGTGCAGCCCTTGAAAAGCAAAGAGACGGTAAGGGCTTCTCGCTTGTCGAAGTGCTCGTGCCGTGCCCGACGAACTGGGGAATGACACCTGCAAAAGCAATGGAGTGGATAGACAAGGAGTTCTCGGCAAATTACGAAATGGGTGTAATAATCGACAAATAAAATTATTCTTTCAAGCCGCTTTAAAGCGGCTTGAAAGAATATATCATGAAGTAAAATATGCCATAGTGGCAGAAATGGAGCATTAGAATGAAAAATGAGATAATATGTGCAGGATTTGGCGGTCAAGGTGTACTAACGGCCGGTAAAATCTTGATATATGTCGGATATAAAGCAGGCAAGCAAATTTCGTGGTTCCCCTCTTACGGCAACGAAATGAGAGGCGGATCTGCAAACTGTAATGTAGTTTTGTCCGACGAGCGTATAGCAAGCCCATATGCAGATCATCCCGACATTTTTATTTCGCTAAACTCGCTGCAAATAGACAGATTTATGGACACGATGCCATCCGGTGGAATGCTTTTTGCCAATAGCTCTCTTGTAGAGGCAGACAAGCTATACAGAGATGATATTAAGGTCTTTAAAGCCCCTGTAACAGATATAGCGATTAGTCTTAAAAATGAAAGAGCGGCAAACATAGTTATGCTTGGCTACATGTGCAAGATGTCGAACATTTTTACAAAAGAGCAGTTTATAGACAGCATGTGCGAGTATTTTGAAAGCTCGGGTAAGGGAAAGTTTAACGAAAAAAATAAAGAAGCTTTCATGGCAGGCTATGATTACGAAGCATAATAGAGGGAGATAGTATGGACTTAGGAAAACTACTTAGACCACGCAATATAGCAATTGTCGGTGCGAGTGAAAAGGCAAGCCTTGGCGGAGTTACCACCAAGATGATGCGAGAATTCTCCTTTGGCAGAGAGGGCGAGGTATACCTCGTTAACCCGGGCAGAGACGAGATCTTCGGCGAGAAATGCTATCGCACGGTAGATGATATTCCCGGCGAGATAGATCTTGTTATAGTGGCAACACCTAAGAGCACTGTCGAGGACATTCTAAGACAAGCTCACAAAAAAGGTGCAGGTGGAGCCGTTGTATATGCAAGCGGCTACGGCGAGACAGGTGACGAGGGAGATAAGGCGGCAGAGGAGAGCTTAAAAGCACTTTGCATCGAGCTCGACATTGCGCTTATGGGGCCAAACTGTGCAGGGTTTATAAACCTTGTCGATCATGTTCCTGCAATGGGATTTGAAACGAGCGTTAAGGAAAAAGCAGGTAAGATTGCTCTTGTATCTCAGTCGGGCATGATATGCACGCTTCTACTCGACAGCAAAAAGGGCGACTTTTCCTATGCAATTTCCTGTGGAAACAGCAAGGTAATCGAAGTTATAGACTACATAGACTACCTAATAGACGATGAGAACACAAAGGTTATCGCCTCTTACATAGAGGGCGTTAACAACCCCGAAAAATTTGTTGCAACTCTAAAGAAGGCCGCCATTGCAAAGAAGCCGATAGTGCTTCTTAAAATAGGCAAAAGCGAAGCGGGCGCTCAGTCTGCCGCATCTCATACAGGCAGTCTTTCGGGAAGCGATGCATCTTTCGATGCTATTTTCAAAAAGTACGGCGTTATCCGTGCCGACGACCTCGAGGATTTAGTTGGTATTTGCAATATCCTATCTTTGCTTCCCGAACTTCCAAAGGGTGACAGAATAGTTTCGCTAAACGGATCGGGCGGCGAGAATGGCGTTTCCTGCGATATGGGTGATATGTACAACCTAAATTTTGCACCTTTCTCCGAAAAGGGGAAGGCAGAGGTCGCAAAAATGCTTCCCGACTATGCAACGGTCAATAACCCTCTCGACACGACAGCGACAATTTGCTACGACACGGAAATCTTTGCAAATGCCGCAGAGGTCATAATTAACGACGAAAATTTCGACATGGCGCTTGTTGGAATTACAATGGTTGAAGAACTTACAGATATGTGCGTTCACCATATGTCGGAAGGACTTGCAAAACTAAGGGCCGAAGGCAAGCTTAATAAGCCTGTTGTGGTAGTCCCTGCAATTGAATCGGGACGTATACAAAAATATGTCGACATACTAAAAGATGTAAATATCCCCGTAACGGCACCTTGCTACTATGCATATAAGCATGTTGCAAAGGTTATGGAATATGCAAAATGGGCAAGGAATGTTGACGTCACCAAGCTCGAAAGTGCTGTACCATCTTCTATGGCAGAGAGCGAGACATATGCACTGTCCGAGCACGACTCTAAAATGATGATGGCAGAGTTTGGCATCCCCGTGCCAAAGGAAGATGTGGCGACTAGCGAAGATATGGCTGTCGAGATTGCAAATAAAATCGGCTACCCGATAGTAATGAAGGTAGAGTCGTCAGAAATTCTTCATAAGTCCGATGTTGGCGGTGTTAAGCTCTCCATTCGTGACGAGCAAGGCGTGCGCACGGCATACAAGACCATTTTGGAAAACTGCGAAAAGAACTGCAAAGGCGCAAAGATTAACGGTATTTTAGTTGCACAAATGCTCGATGCAGGTCTTGAAGTAATTGTAGGCGTAAACAACGATCCGCTCTTTGGACCAATGGTTCTTTGCGGTCTTGGCGGTGTCTTTGTCGAGGTCTTTAAAGATGTTTCGCTCTATCCTGCACCATTTGGAAAGAGTGAAGCTTTAGAGATGATAACCTCTCTAAAGGCATACAAGATGTTTACAGGCTACCGTGGTCAGCCCGAGCTCGATGTGGAAGCGCTTGCTGATACTCTTGTAGCAGTTTCGAAATTTGCAACCGCAAACAAAGATAAGCTTGTAGAAATGGATATAAACCCTGTTTTTGTATATCCAAAGGGCAAGGGCGTTGCGGCGGCAGACGGGCTGATAATTCTAAAGAAGTAGCTCCATTAATGTTGCGGCTTTGGCGTGGTCTATACAAAGCCATGCCAAAGCCGTATTTATAGAGGTGTAAATATGGTTAATAAAAAAGGAGAGCAAAAGAGTTTTTTAGCGACAGTAGAGCGCATCGGAAACAAAATTCCCCATACAATGGCGCTTTTTCTATGGCTTTTAGTAATAATAGTTGCAGTTAGTTTTGTGCTGTCGGCTCTCGACATTTCGGTATTAGACCCAATTTCAGGAGAACAAGTACAGGTTGTAAACCTGCTCAGCATAACAGGGTTAATGGAACTTCTAACAAGCTTTGTAGCGAACTTTGCGTCATTTCCAATACTTGGAGTAACAATTGTCGTGGGAATTGCAATGGGTCTTTGCGAGGCGGGTGGATTTTTTAACACGGCTGTAAAATATGGGCTTAGCAATGTTAAGTCGTCGTATATTGCCTTTTTTGTATCCTTCCTCGGCGTATTTATGTGCAGTTTCGACGGCGCTGTTTCTCATGTAGTAGTTCCAACGCTTGCGGCGACGATATATCTCTCTATCGGAAAAAATCCGATGGTCGGCGTTGTGTCGGGGTATGCAGCAGCGGCAACAGGTGCGGCGATGGAATTTGTACCTGCATTTTGGCAGGTTGCCTTAACTCCGCTTACCGTAGAATATGCGCAAATAGTAGACCCTACCTTCACAATGCCACTAATGAGCGACTACTACGCAATGGTGCCTGCATCTATTCTTGCGGTCGTTATTAACACAGTAGTTACGGCAAAGGTAATTGAACCAAGGTTTGGAGCGTATAAAGGCAATACGCTCGAACACATACCGGAAGAAAGCCTAACTGACGAGCAAATATCGGCCGTAAAATCGGCGCTTTTTGCTGTTGCTGTATTCCTTGTTATAGTTGTGGCTATATGCATACCGCAAAACAGCTTTATGAGAAGCGATACCGGCTCGCTCGTTGTAGATGCACCGCTTATGGCCTCCTTTGAGAACTTGCTTTTCTTGCTCTTTTTTATCCCCGGTTACATTTATGCAAAGAAAACAGGCAAGATAAAAAACATAAACGATCTGGCGGCACTGCTTGAAAAGGGTCTTTCTGGACTGTTATCCTTTATCATTCTGGTACTCGTTATAAGTCAGTTCTTAGCACTCTTCGAGGCTTCCAACCTTGCAAAAGTAATTGCCATATCGGGCGGAAGTGCTTTGTCTAACCTTGATATTTCTCCGATTTTTATAATTGTTATAGTTTTTGTTTCATATGCTTTCGTAAACTTATTTATAATTAGCGGAAGCACGAAATATCTGCTTTTCGGATCCTTCATGATACCTATGCTAATGCAAATGAACTTTCACCCTGCATTTATTCAGCTAATGCTAAGACTTGCAGACGGCTCGACAAATCAGCTATCTCCGCTAAACTCCTTTTTCCCTGTTGTAATTGCACTATGTGCTAAATACGACAAAGATAGCGGAGTGGGAACTGCACTATCCTCTATGGCGGTCTTTGCCTTTTGGAATTTGGTAGTTTTCCTTGGACTACTACTTACGTTTTATTTCTTCGAGTTGCCACTTGGCTTCTCGGGCGCAACGGTATGGCGTTAGTGGATTGTAGCCTATGAAAAGATAAACTTCGCCGACCGTGCAATGGCGAGGAGCAGCAAAAGTTTTGGGAGGTAAAAGTGTAACAGCTCGGCTCAAAATTTTCAGTTTCACCCAACCGAGCGACATCTATTTCAGCCACCACAGACAACAGTGCCAAGCCCGCTTTTGACGAAAGTCAAGAGCGGGTTTTTGCTATTGTTTTGCTCAAAGATGAGGCTAGGCAGACAACAATGCATCTGTGTCAGACTCGCCATTCTCCTAAAGCGAAATGCCTTCAATATGTTGATAACACAGAGCTTATGCACTACAATTAACAGATAGGAAGGCAAATACCGACAGTGAAATCTTGGAGGTATGTATAAAACGATTACTATCACTAAAGAAACTCGCCATCTACTTGATGGCAACACTCCTACTTTCCGCACAGGCGGCGGCAGACACATGGGACAGCACGGCAGATACCGTTCGGTACACAGCGAACATCGCCGCGACCAACTACACCACCACCGCCGAACAGTTGGCAGGCCTTGCCGAGCTTGTGAACGGCGGCAACACAGCCACAACGCCCACAATCGAACTCCTCGACCTAAAAGGTGACGTCAAGATAAACTTTTCGGCCTTGCACTGTCAAGAAACAGCAAGATTTTTCTCAAATAGACGATATGGGAAGTAAAAGCGGCCGCATCATAGGCGGTCGCTTTTTTATGTGCAGAGCGTCATCCGTGCACCGTATTCGAAGCACACCCATACCCTACACGGTATCTATTTTGACGCCCTTTCCAAATATATCATTTCAAAGCCAACCACGACAGAATTTCATGCTTGTGATGAGGTCGGAATATTGTTTTTTGTGGCGAATTATGGTATGCTGTTAATTAATAATAATGAAACAATGGAGGATATCGAAATGAACAAACACCAACCGCGCATCATAAGCATTGTGCTATCTATTTGCATGATGCTATCTCTTTTCTCTATAACGCTTTCGCCGGCATCGGCGATTGAAGTGCCCGCCACAAACTGGGTGACCGACGGAAACCCGACCGAGCCTGTGCAGATAGAAGGCATCTATCAAATCAGCACGGCCGGGGAACTTGCATGGTTTGCACAGGGCTCTTCTTCTTATTATGATTATGTATTGACCGCCGATATCGACCTGTCAGAGCACGAGTGGGTGCGTTGCTATACCAGTGGGTCTGATAGTTATAAAGGCACGTTTGACGGTGCCGGTCACACCATCTCGGGGTTTGTTTTAGATGCCACGGGATATTCAACGACCAGCTTTATCGGTGTACTCGGCAGTAGCGGCACTGTTAAAAACCTGTCTATTGTCGGTTCGGTAAAAGGCAGTGGCACCGTCGGCGGCATTGTCGGGTGGAATAACTACGGCACACTTGAAAATGTCTCTTTTTCCGGCACGGTGACAGGCACCGGTGACAATGTCGGTGGACTCACAGGCTTAAACTGGGGTGTTGTGACCGATTGCTCGTTTGATGGCAGTGTAACCGGTTCAAGCAGCGTGGGTGGCATTGTCGGCAACCTTGAGGGCGTGATACATAATGTCAAAGCCAGTGGCACGGTCACCTCGACATCGACATTAGCCTCCTCCTCTGTCGGCGGCATCACAGGGTTTTCCCGGGGAAAGACCATCAACGCATATAATACCGCAACGGTGCTCGGCAAAGGTTCGGTCGGCGGTATCGTCGGCAATCTGAGCTCGTCCGACAGTGCTGCCGGCATTGTCCAAAACAGCTACAACGCCGGTGCGGTCACGGTAGATGGCACCAGCACCTCCGAGGCAGGCGGCATTGCAGGTGTTGTCTCCGACAGCGGAAGCATCCTAAACTGCTATAACGACGGCATGGTGACAGGCAAATCCGGCAGCAGTATACGTGTCGGCGGCGTTGCAGGTGATAGCGCCGGCACGATTACAAACTCTTTTTGGCTAGATAGCTCGGTGGAAACGGGTGTCTACACGGGAGCCGGTACGCACGATGTCCTCTCCTTTGATGCAGACGGCAATGTAAGCGGCGGTGGCACGCTGCTTGATGAGCTGAACACCTGGGTAAATGACAACAGCGCTCTTGATCCTGCACCTGCAGCGTGGTCGGGCAGTGGCGGCACACCCTCTTTTGGCGTGTCAAACTGGATTGCGGACGGAAACCCCACCCCTGTTTCTCCCATCAGTGGGGTGTATCGCATTTCAAGTGCAGAGCAGCTCGCTTGGGTGGCCGAGCAAGTAAACAGCGGTGTAAAGAATTTCTCGGGTGAAACGGTGCAGATTTCCGCACCCATTTTGCTTCACGCGCATAGTTGGGTGCCCATTGGCACACATGCCAATCCGTTTCAGGGCACATTTGATGCCGATCGTCAGTCGATTTCCGGCATGATCATCGATGGCACAAGCGATAACATTGGTCTGTTCGGCGTGGTAGGAAGCGGCGGCACGGTGCAAAACCTATACGTCTCAGGCACGGTGTCGGGTGGCGGCAACGTCGGTGGTGCGGTCGGCTCGAACGCCGGCACGCTGATCAATGTCCACACTTTTGTGACGGTAAACGGATCAGGAAGCAATGTCGGCGGTATTGTCGGCACGCAAACCGGTGGGACGATCGTAAACAGCTTAAATGCAAACAGTGTATCGGGTGCAAGTAGCGTCGGCGGCGTGGTCGGAAACCTTTCCGGCGGTGCATCTTTGCAAAACAGCTATAACCGTGGCACGGTTATGGGCGGCAATGGCGGCGGCGTGGTCGGTGTAAACAGCGGCACGATAACAGGCGGCTATTACTTAGACAGCAGTGCCACACAAGGCGTCGGTAGCGGAAGCGATGCAACCGTTTCCTTTAGCGCAACAGACGGTGGCACGCTAAGCAGCGAGGTAAACGCAAGCACCGTGCTTTTGGATGTGCTAAACGCCGAGGCCGAGGCATATACCGGCGCAAAACCTTGGGTGGCAGACAGCGGAACACTGCAAATAAACGGCGGTTTTCCGGTGCTTGGCAATACGCTTGCGCTACAAGTGCTATCGGTTGAGGGCATCACAGGTGGCACGCTGACCAAAACCTACGGTGATGATCCGTTCACCCCAACCGTAACGATTACCGAGGGCGGAAGTGTGGAGGCGCTGATCTTTGTAAGCACCGCTACCGATGTCGCCGAAATCGATGAGGACACGGGCGAGATCACCATCAAAAAAGCCGGCGAAACCGATATTGTGGTCACCTCTCCGGCGGTGTCCGGTGCGTATGCCGAAACGACGATAAGCTTTACCCTGAAGGTAAACCTTGCCGCGCAAGTGCTGACATTTACAACTACAAATGTCGGTGCCGGCAACTTTTATTATACAAGCAAAAGCTATGGGGATGCTCCATTTACCCATGCGGCGACGCTGAGCACCGGAACGGGTGCGATCACCTACACAAGCAGCGACCCAACCGTTGCCTCGGTGAACGAAATGACGGGAGAAGTGACCCTCCACCAAGCCTCCAAAGATGAAGATGAGGATGGTGCGACAGATGGCGTGTATATCACCGCGACAGCCGCGGCAGTGCCGGAATATTATGCTGAAGCAACAGAAAGTTATCGACTAACGGTCGCCGCGGCAATAATCCCCAAGCTTACTTTGCCGTCTAATCAAACCATCGTATATGACCGTGGTTTGGCGGGCATCACAAGTGATGACAATGTGACCATTGAAGGCGCATACGGAGAGCAAATACCCCTTACGATCATCTGGTACTCCGACTCGGCAAATAATACATTGGCAACCGACGATTACGTAAATATATCCGTAGGCAACGTGTTTTCGTTGTATTACAGATATACCACTACACATCCCGGATACAATGATGAGCCTCGTTACGGAAGCCTTGTCACATTCACCGTGGTAGAGGCGACCGATGTCAACGGCGACAGTGCAACCGACCTGTCAGATCTTGCGATCATCGCGCACGAGGACAACTATAACAAAGCGGTATCCGATGCTAAAAACCCTACTGCCGATGTAAACCATGACGGCAAGATAAACTTCTCCGATATCGCAATGGTTAGAAACACCCGATATTTCGAGAAGTAAATGCGTAACCGTTTCGCTGATCACAGACATGAGTGCACAGCCCGCTTTTGACGAAAGTCAAGAGCGGGTTTTTGTGATTGTTTCACTCAAACAAAGAGGCTGTGCAGACAACAAAGCATCTGTGTCAAATTCGCCCTTTTCCGATAACAAAACATCTTCAATCCATTGATAACACAGCGTTTATGTGCTACAATTAACAGATAAAAGGGCAAACACCGACAATATAATCTTGGAGGTCTTTATGAAACGACTACTATCGCTACTGATACTCGTCATCTTCTTGATGGCAATCGTTCCGTTTTCTGCACAGGCGGCGACCGACACATGGGACGGCACCACAGACACCGAGTGGTACACAAGCAACACCACGGCAGCAAGCTACACCATCTCTACCG
>CAYJFK010000018.1:0-40581 GCA_964369475.1 uncultured Oscillospiraceae bacterium
TGTTTTCATAAATGTCTTGGCGAAGTCCTCCGATGGTATCGGCCTTCCGTAGAAATAGCCCTGAACCATTTCACAGCCTAATGAGCGCAAGAACTCGACCTGCTCGGCAGTTTCCACGCCTTCGGCAATTGTCGCAATGTCGAGCTTATGAGCCATGTCTATAACGCTCTCTACAACAAGATTTCCTCTATCAACATTTTTACTGTTTACAAAGAAACTTCTATCCATTTTTATTGTGTCTACTTCCAAGTTCTTCAAAAGTCCAAGCGAGGAATAGCCCGAGCCAAAGTCGTCCATCGAAAGCTTAAATCCATCTTCGTGGAGCTTTTCAAGAATTTTTTGCAAAGCGTCTTCGTTGTAGAGCATTGTTGTTTCTGTAAGCTCGATTTCTATATAACCCTTTGATATATTATATCTCTCTGTTATATTGTTGAGCTGCTCTACAAAATACGGTTTAGCAAGATGCGCCCTCGAGAAGTTTACCGAGATCGGCACAGGCTCATGACCGTCGTCAGCCCATCCCTTGACAATTTTGCAAGCCCCTTCAAGAATATACCTGTCGAGCCTTGTAATAAATCCGTTTTGCTCAAACAGTGGGATAAACTCACCGGGTGAAATTAGCGTTCCGTCTATATCTCTCCACCTGACAAGCGCCTCTGCGCCTATTAGTTTGTCATCTCTAATTCGGTATTTAGGTTGCAGATATACCAAAAATCTCTCGTGCTTTAATGCGTCTCTCATCTTATTTGTAAGTTCTGTATTTCGAACTATGCGGCGCCTTAGCACATCATCGTAGTCGTATATCGCAAATGCGCTCTGTCGTCTCGACAGGCTATGCGCCATAACAACCCGATCTATAATGGCATTTATATCTTTATCCTCTTGCTCTATATAATATCTGCCATATCTAAATCCTATTGTATGCCTGCCTATAAAGTTTACCTTATCCATAAACTTATTCTCGTAGACAGCGTGATTATCTGTTAAGCTTACGATAAAGGAAAGCTTGCCGAAAACCATAAATTCGTCCGAGCCTACCCTTGCAAGTATAATTTCGTCTTTTGGTATATCATCGAAAAAGTCTGCCATTCGTGTTATAACAGCATTACCTGCTTTAAAACCGTGAATCTCGTTAACTGCTTTAAAATTGACAATATCAAGCTTTACAACTCCATAGCGCTCATTTGAATTTAAGTTTATGTTTTTTTGCACAAGGTCCTTAAAAAGGCGCAAATTGGGAAGTTCTGTCAAATCGTCGTAGTATGCAAGCTGGGTCATGTTCTTAACAGAATCGTTTCTTTGGAAAACCATAAATGTAAGCATAAGTGCAATGCAGGAAATAATAACTATGTTCAAAATTGTCATATTGCGAACAATTGTGTTTGCACTTGCGCTGATAATATCAGTAGAAATAATCGTAACTATTGTCCACCCGTTAACAGAGAGCGGTATATACTGCGCCATCCTATCAAGGCTTCCGCTGCTATAAGATAGACTTCCACTCTCCCCTGCTTTTATAGAAGCTATAACCTCCTCGGAAGTTCTTCCATCTTCAAATGTCGCAAGTTTAAATGCATCGAACAAGCTGCTCGTTGCAAAAGAAAAGTTTTCCTCTGTGCTCGCTATTATCGCTCCATCTTGATTTATTACATAGGAGTTTCCCTGACCGCTAAAAGTATCGGGTAGCAGCGTACTTAGGTACTCTACAAGGTATGACGCCTCCATAACTCCAACTACATTTTCGCCTTCGTAAATCGGAACCATAATAGATATTGTGGGCACTTCATATGTAATAGACATAGTGGGTTCTGTTACAACTATCTCACCCTTTAGAACATCGTCGTATATGCCACCATCAGTTAAGGTCAGCGATAACCCCGAAGATGAAATTCCGCCTCCACCCGTTCCGTAGATTGACAGCTCCTTAAAGGGGTAATATTCAATAAGGTTATTAATAAACTCGATATTTATATCGACCTCATTACTTAAATCCACTATCATATCTGCCATGCTTTCGAGCATTTGAATCTCGGTTTTGATGCCATTATCAAATCCAAACTGCATAGACTGTGTTACCTCGGCAATTATGCCGCCGGTATTTGCTTGAAGCTCTGAGTTTATATTGGCATTGTAAACAATAATTCCCGAAATGGTTAAAGAGAGCACCACAAAGGCAGCTATTACAAGATGAATCCCCTTTTTTTTGTTTTTCAGCATTTTACACCCCTTTGAAATATCAAAACAATGAGACTATATAAAGTCCAATTCGTATTATATCACCCAAAATGTACAAATACAATAAATTTCTTAAAAAATTACGCCAAATATCGTTATTTTGTCAAGGGAGTGCAAGGGGTTTATTATTGTGGTTAGGGTGGGCGATGCAATTTGAACCCGTTTTTAAAGCCACAGGGCGCCTTGTGGACTTCGTTACTCCACAGCGGCAAGGCAGCAAGCATTGCCACTATGTAGTGCCTCGCCACAAAACGCCCTGTGGCTTTAAAAATCGCTTTGCGACCTCAAAACGGTCTGTGTTTTCGCCAGACGAGGCAGACGACGAAGGCAATACTTGATGTCTTGACGAGGAGGATAACGAAGTATGGTGGAAACACAGACCGTTTTGAGCAGGTTCGAATTACAGCTCCCACCCTAGGGTCATCGAGTGAAAAATGAGGATTGAGTTAATTTGCTAAATCACCCATGTTGACTACATAAATTTAATTAAGTTGTATAATGTAACCAATAAAAAACTTTTCACTTAAAAAAAACCTCGTAGCAAAAGCTACGAGGTTTTGGCTGCGGGACTAGGATTCGAACCCAGACAAACAGAGTCAGAGTCTGCCGTGCTACCGTTACACAATCCCGCATTGCGCACTAACTATTATATCAGAATGATAAAATTTGTCAAGCGCTTTTTTACAAAAAATTTCATTTTTCTAAAATTTAATGCCTTGGGTTCATTCTAACCTTTAGTGCAGCCCTTGTAAGTGCCGCTAACACTTCTTCGTTTCTTATTTCCTCGACTATCTCGTTAAGATAGCCCGAGTCTCCCACTATGTACTTTGGGTTTAGGTTGCTAAGTGCATGTGCCGCTACATCGCAACGGCATCTGTCGCACTTGCAGAGGTTAAATTTATCTACAACCTCGTCGAGATATTTTAAAACAAGGCTCTCCATTAAGTTTGTCGTCGTGTGCGTGCTTCCGGTCGGAGTTTCTGTTCTGGCAAAAAGGCGACTTCTTAGTGCCGTTAGTATATCGGGCTCTAAGTCCTCCGGCTCGGGTAGTGGCTCGGGCTCAGGCTCGGGCTCGGGTGTTGGCTCGGGTTCAAGCTCGACCACAGGCTCTTTTGCTTCTATTACTTGAATTGTTATATTCTCTGCCGTAATTTCTATACTTGGAGCTTTAATCTCTGCGCTCTCCTCGTAATCTTCCATAGAAACATCGAGTGCTTCTTCCATTTCTTCAAGCTCTGCTGTGTCTACAAATGGGTTATCGGAAAGAGAAGGTAGTATCTTGCTAAAAATTAAATCTTTGTCTGTCGACTTCTTCTTAGGCATTATAACAACTCCTTTGCAAATAGTTCGTCTATAAGTTTCTGATAATCGAGCACAACATTATTTTTAGGCCTGTCTACCGCAACATCGAGCTGACGAATACTTGTGGCATCACTTATCACGTTGCTGTGCCTAATGGGGGTTTCTATTCTCGGCACTCCAAGCGCCTTTGCCATTTGCTCCAAAGCGCCAAAGGCCGATCGGCTTAGGTTTTCTCTTGGGTAGTATCTAACTATAAAAATTCCGCCAATAACAAGGTCGTTGTTAAAAGCACTCTTTACCCTCGAGATACTCTCGTGCACCTGTACAGCACCTTTAAGGCTGTAACCGTCTGGCAGGCAGGGTATTAGCACGATGTTCGAAGCTACAAGGGCATTGATTGAAAGCAGGCCGAGTTCGGGCGGCGAGTCTATTAATATGTAGTCGTACATGCCCATAACAGGCTTTAGAGCGTCCTTTAATATTCGTTCGTTTCCAGCACTTGTAAATTCTTTTTCAAGATTTTTAAGCAGCTCGCTCGACGACAGAATGTCTGTTACATCTGTCTTTTGTACGGCATCTACGCACTTTGCCCGTTTGCGTATAACATCGTATATCGAGGCACTCTCCCTCGTATCTGCGCCCATGCTAAAGGATAAATGTCCCTGTTGGTCAAAGTCTACACAGAGCACTTTGTATCCTCTGCTTTTCAGACAAGAGGCAATAACATTTGTCGAGGTCGTCTTGCCGACACCTCCCTTTTCGTTTATAAGTGACAGCACCTTTGCCACAAATATCCCCCCTACACAGGGCATAAAGCCCTTATATTTCAGACTTTGCATAAAAAAACTGCAAAGCCTTGCTCATTTCTCTATTATCACATATTTTGTCGGAAAAATAAAGACATTTTGTCGATTTTTTTATAAATAACCGCAATTTTTATTAAGTTGTGAATATTTGGCTACTGATAAAGAGTATTAATACTCCATAAGTTCTAAATTTTCAAAAATTATCGGGTCAAGTTCATCATGTTCTGCATATATGTCTCCCCTTGTAAGTATATAATCTGCAAGTTCTTGTCTTGTTTGAAATTTCGTCATCTGAAATGGTGCATATGGGCCGTATTTTTCAACAAAAACAAGGCCGTCGCCCCCTTCAAAGAGCACTCCCGAATGACCTATAAAACGCAAATCGTCGTATGTCGAGTGTAAATATATATTTATTATATTCATGCCTTCCGGTAGAGTTAGTTCTGCGCCCATCTCTTTTTGTAGGTTTTTAATAGCCTCTATGTGAGCCTCAAGATCAACAAGACCTTCAACAGAGACGCTACCGAAAAAGTTCGAGAAGTTGTTTATGTCCTCCTCTGTCGTTATATGGAGCGGTTCTGTTCTCATCATTTCGACATCAAACATTAAAAATGTATCATTAAAATCCCGCACACCTACTGTTGTAATGTAATTTTTTGTCAGTGCATATGTAGCAAGCCTACAGTTTGTTTCGTACATGTTTATAGGATCTATTTGCACATTGGAATAGTCGACTTGTCCGTCGAGTGGTATATAGTCTCCTGCTATTGATTCATAGTCGAGAACTCTTGAGTTAAAGTCGTTTAGCAGATCGAAGTATTTTTCAATCGAGCTTTGCTCTACTCCAAACTCCTTAAACAGTTCTTCAAGTTCTGAAATTGATGGGCCGTTTGCCATATTTGTATAGATAATGCCGCTTGATGCTGCTTCGTCCTCTGTTTCATCTTGTGCCCCGTCGGCTGCTCCGTCTTGCTCGACATTTTGCACCACATCTTGCGAATCGCCCTCCACGCTCTCCTCTGCTGTGCAACCCACTGCAAAGATAGCGAGCGTAGCTATGCTAAGTATTAGTAATAGTTTTTTCATGTTCTTTCCTTAAATTCTTATTTTAAAATCTCTTGCCTATATTCTGCCGCCCTTGCATGAGCGATAAGCCCCTCTCCCCTTGCCATACGTGACACTATGGGGGCTATATTGTGCATTGCCTCTCTGCTGTACTTTTGATAGGTGCAGACCTTTAAAAATGTGCCAACCCAAACGCCGCCTGTATATCTTGCAGCCCCAACGGTTGGCAAGGTGTGGTTAGTTCCCGAGGCGTAGTCGCCAAATACCTCGCCCGTTTCTTGGCCGATAAAGAGCGAGCCGTAGTTTGTGAGCAGCGGAAGAATATCCTCGTCCCTTGTGTCAACTTCAAGGTGCTCGGGGGCATACTCATTAGATAGCATTGCCGCCTCCTCCAAACTTTCGCAGAGCACAATTTCACCGTTATTTTCAAATGCCACACGTGCTACATCTGCCGTTTCGAGCGTTTCGAGCTGGGCGTTTACCTCTAACAAAACTTGTTCCCCTAAAGCCTTGTCTGTCGTTAGCAAAATAGCCCTTGCAAGCGTATCGTGCTCTGACTGTGCAAGCATATCGGCCGCAATAATCTTTGAGTTTGCGCTCTCGTCGGCAATTATAAGCACTTCGCTGGGGCCTGCAATAAAATCTATTCCAACCTTGCCGTAACACTGACGCTTGGCCTCTGTTACATATCTGTTTCCGGGGCCTACAATTATGTCGACAGGTTTTATTTGCTTCGTACCATATGCAAAGGCCGCCACAGCATGGGCGCCACCGATTTTATATATCTCATCTGCCCCTGCAATGTCCATTGCGACAAGCGTTTTGGGGTGAATTTTTGTAGTTCCTCCAACAACAGGCGAGGTTGCCACAATTCTTGAAACACCGGCAACCTTAGCCGGAATAACAAGCATTAATGCCGAAGAATACAAGGGATACCTCCCACCCGGAACATAGCAACAGGCAGAACTTATCGGTATAACCTTGTGCCCGAGTGACGAGCCCTTTGTTATCTCGACACTTTCAAGTTCTGTCATGCATCCCTTTTGAGCATTTGCAAACAGCTTTATATTCTCAGCAGCCTTACGCATATCTGATATGCTCTGCTCGTCTACAAGACTGTATGCTTCTTCTATTTCCTCTTTAGTAACACGCATTCTGTCGCAGTCGTTGCCATCAAACTTTTTATTGTATTCGAGCAGTGCCTCATCGCCATTTTTAATTACATTATTAATAATCCCAAAGACTTGCTCCCTACACTGCTCCGAGCCGACCTCGACTTGTGGCACTGCTTTTTTTATGTATTCCATACTTACCCCTTTCAAAAAGAGGCGACATTACAGTCGCCTCTTATATATTTACAGATACAAATTCATCATGACAATATCGTAGTAGGCATCCACAATTTTCATAAACTTTTCATATAGGCCGATCTCTTTAAATCCATGCTTTTTATAAAGGTGCATTGCACCAAAATTATCCGACCTTACCTTTAGGTGAATTACCTCGGTTATACCGTTCGATTTGCTGTATTCGATAAGCTTTGCCGTAACTGCACTTCCAACACCAATATTCTGATGCTTTTTCAAAACCGATATAGCAAACTCCGATTGATGGGCAATTCTGTTTCTCGGGTTTGATGTAAGCGTGCCGACAGAAACGAGCTCCCCATCTATCCTGCCAAGAATCATTGCCGACGTTGCCGATCTAGTTATGGCCTCTATAAAGGCTTCTTCTTCCTCAACCGTTGCATAAAATTCGCCTTTTCCAAATAGCAAATTGTCGCTCTCGCCGCCAACAATGTTAAGATACTTTATTATATCTGCCGCATCGCTCTTTTGCGCTTCGCATACAATTAGCAGCTTGCCATTTTTAAGTATCACCTGTTTCGCCTCCGTTATTATTATTAAAGTAGCGCATTACAAGTGTCTCTTTCTCTCTTTTGCTTAGCCTTTTTATCATGTTTTCTATCTTTAGAGCGTCTGATCTATCCAGTGCCATAAAGACCGCCGCAATGCCTGTCACCTCGTGACTTTTTGTATATTTAGCACCCTTCGGGCTTTTATCGACATGCTCGGCATAGCGTTTTTCAAAATTATTGGTCATTCCGGTGTAAAGAGAGTTATCTTTACACCTTAGCATGTACACAACAAACTGACCTTTTATCGGATTAGTGCATGGAGCGAGCTCCATTTCACGAGCACTACATACTTCTAACTTCAAGCTCGCCATCCTTAACGGTAATTCCAATCGCCTCTACCTTTGTTTCGCCGCTCTCTACAACAAGAGTGGCAATTCTGTCTTCAAGCTCTCTTTCGACAGCCCTTCTAAGCGCTCTTGCACCATACTTTTCCGAGAAGGACTTTTCGGCAAGCCACTTGGCTACGCTCTCGTCTGTAAGCAGTTTGCGGCCCGTTTCCTCTATCGCCTTCTTTAGGTCGTCTATCATAATTGTAGCAATCTTGGCAAAATCCTCCTTATCGAGTGGGCGGAAGGCTACAACTTCGTCGATACGGTTTATGAACTCCGGACGAAGGAAACCTTCGAGCGCCTTCATTGCCTTCTCTTGCGCTCTCTGCTCGCTCGATGCACCAAAGCCCATTTGCGACTCCCTCTTATCGCTTCCTGCATTGGAGGTCATTACAATAACGGTATTTTCAAAGTTTACAGTCCTGCCGTGCGCATCGGTAATTCTGCCGTCGTCTAAAATTTGAAGTAGCACATTTAGCACATCGGGATGAGCTTTTTCTATCTCATCGAACAGTATTACACAATATGGCTTGCGGCGCACCTTTTCGGTTAGCTGGCCCGCTTCGTCGTAGCCCACATATCCGGGTGGCGAACCTATCAGCCTTGATACCGAGTGCTTTTCCATAAATTCCGACATGTCAAGACGTATCATGGTTTCGGGCGAATCAAATAGGCTTGCCGCAAGTTGCTTTACAAGCTCTGTTTTACCGACACCGGTAGGCCCTATGAATATAAATGAGGCAGGTTTTCTCTTGGGCGATATGCCTGCTCTTGCGCGACGGAGTGCACGTGACAATGCCGAGACCGCTTCGTCTTGGCCTATTACACGTGCCTTTAGCTCATCTTCAAGCTTTGCAAGCTTACCAAATTCGCTTTCCTTTATCTTGGCGGCAGGAACACCCGTCCATACCTCAACGACCTGCGCAAGTTGCGATACCGTTACACGAACAGTGTTTCTGTCTTTTTCTATCTCTGCAATCTCGTCTTCAAGGCGGCACTCTTTTTCTCTAAGCGCTGCGATCTGAGCAAAGCTTTCCTCGCTTCCATCGGGTGCTATCTCATCCTTTTCAAGGCGCAGTTTATCAAGCTGACGATTTAAAAGTATAAGCTTGTTGCCATCTACATCCTCGATGTTACCAAGCGAAGCCGCCTCGTCTATTAAATCTATCGCCTTGTCGGGTAAAAATCTGTCTGTAATGTACCTTTCGGACAGGCGAACCGCCGCTCTTATTGTCTCCTCGTCGAGCGTTACGCCGTGATATTCTTCGTAGTAGCTCTTAATGCCCTCTAAAATTTCTATCGAAGTATCGATAGACGGTTCTTCTATCGTAACGGGCTGAAAGCGTCTTTCGAGTGCGGCATCTTTCTCGATGGATTTTCTGTATTCATTATATGTCGTTGCACCTATAACCTGAATTTCGCCCCTCGACAGAGCGGGCTTTAGAATGTTTGCCGCCGACATCGAACCTTCGGCATCGCCTGCCGCTACAAGATTGTGCACTTCATCTATAACAAGAATTATATTGCCTTCTTTTTTCACTTCTTCAACAAGCTGCTTAATGCGAGACTCAAACTGCCCTCTAAACTGCGTGCCTGCTACAAGGGAGGTTAAGTCGAGCAGATATATTTCCTTTTCTGCAAGTTTTGGCGGCACTTTGCCTTCGGCAATTCTAATTGCAAGACCTTCTGCAACGGCCGTTTTACCAACACCCGGCTCGCCTATAAGGCAGGGGTTATTCTTTTGCCTTCTGTTTAAAATTTGCACAACACGTGCCGTTTCACGCTCTCTTCCTATAATGCGGTCAAGCTGACCTGCCCTTGCCTTGTCTGTTAGGCAAATACTGTGTTGCGACAGAAGTTTCGGCTTTTCCTTTTCGCCCTTAGCGCCTTTTTTCTTATCGTCACGCTTGCCGCCATTTCCATTTTGCGAGGTATGACGCTTTATAATGTCACCCCAGCTTGTAGCGGGCGATTTTTCTTCTTCATCGTCCTTTTCTGTTAGAGGGACAATATCGTCTGCCCTTGGCTGAAGTCCTTCATATAGCTTTCTAAAGGCAGGCGGAAGCTCCATAGCGGTACCGCTCGGATCGGTCTCCATATCGCCAAAGAGTTGGAGAACTTCTTTTTCCATGTTGTCTATATCCCCAGGCTCCATCCCCATGCTCTTTAAAATGTCGTTTACAGGCTTAATTCCAAGCTCGGAAGCGCACTGAAGGCAATACCCTTCGCTCGAAGTTTTTCCGTTCTCCTGTCGTGATACAAATATCACAGCAAGACGCTTTTGGCAGCGACTGCACATCATAATTGTCTTTCTCCTTTTATTGCAATAATAATTTATACCTATGCGGTAAATATTAGGGTTATTAATATCCCCTAAAGCAGAATTTTCTTAAATGGTGTTATCTCGTAGAAATATTTAAAAATAAGTGTTGACTCCACGACCTGAGCATTTAGCTCTTGCCCAAAATAGCTTCCTATATATGGAGCAAGATATGTTACAACTCCTGCAAGTATGCATACAACAACGACACCTTGAACAAGCCCAAGCAGTATGCCTGCCGCTCCGTTCAGTGTTTTCAAAACGGGCAGTTTCATAACGGCCTCTACAACAAATGTGCCTATTTTTACAACAATAACAGTGCCTATAAATACAGCAATAAACCCAAGACCCGAGCTAACAGCAGAGGCAAGCGGTGTTGCTATTGCGACCGATACTTCTGTTAAAACATCGCCTGATGTTGCCGACATTATAGCCCCTCTAACCTCCTCTGGAGAAACGCTAAAGCGTGTTAAAAATTCGGCCAACACCTGCGGCATCGAATCGAAAAGCGTTTCTATTTGCATTAGAAAATCGTCCGACCCAGCACCTGTCATAACAAAGCTCGACATATATTCCGTTACATTTTCCACAAAAAATGCATGTATATAATTTTGATAAAGCCACTGTGCCGCCAGATCTCCAAATGTTAGCGCTGCACCGAGGGCAATAAATGTGCCTACAAAGCCTATCATCGTTTTGAAAAAACCATTTTTAGCCGCCGCCACCGTGCACCAGATTATTATAACAACGGCAGTAACATCAAGTAGAGCTACCATACTTCCTCCTTTATGCATAGAGAATCATCTCTTATGTATATTGCTAATATATATTATACCATTAAAGTCAAGCCCACATGTTACATACTTGTAAACCTTGGGTGATTCCTGCATACCTCTCATAAAGTGTGCTCGGATTTGCAAGTGTAACCCTTGCATAACTTTTTGTCTGCATTTAAGACATATTAAACAGCTTTACACTTTTTGGCCGATATATTAACGCCAAACTACTCAAAGCGTTATACTATAAAGACCGCTAAGTATACATTATTGTTCCCTATATTGCATTATTAAATATAACAACTAAATAACAATAAGCTTGCCCTCGCTTATAAAAATCGCCTTGCCTGTTCTTGTTACAACAGCACCTTTAATATTGGTCGCTATTACCTCGGCAATTAAGCCTCCCGAAATGTCGTATACGGCAACGCCGCTGTCGTACACAAGGGCAAACCGATCTCCGCCGCCCTCTAATATGCGTATATCTCCATTTGTATTCACTTCTCCGAGTATGCCAAAACGTTTGTCGAGTATTGTTAGACTTGATACCCTGCCCGACGTATAACTTCTTCTAACGAGCGCAACACGCCCGTCTCCACCTGCCGTATATCCCGAAAGCTCGCTATCTCCAAAGCCAAAAGTCGTCAATATCTCTCCGCTTTTTTCATCTAACACGATAAGGCGGCTGTCGGTAAATAGGAATATCCCATCTGTATTAAAGTTCATATCGAGTATTAGCTCCCCATGAAGCTTTGTCGTCATAACCGGCTCTTCTTTATCTACTTCGATTAGAACTACGCTCGATACCACTTCGCCCGATTCTATGTTAAACTGCGAAACTAACATAGAATCGTCTTCGAGATGAATTTGATTTACATATCCGCTCGAGGAATTCCATTCGTAGATCGGTATACCAAAACTGTCGAACATTGTAACCTTTGCGAGCAGTTCGCTATGTTCTTCGGCCACTGCAAACCTACCGCTGTCGTTAATATGTGCATCTATTATAGGCATGTCAGCGGTGTAACGTGCAATTACAGCGGTACCCGAGCATACAAGAAGGTCTCTGCCTCCTCTGTCGTACACAAGAAACCGCCCATTGCCCGACACAACAACAGGGCTGCCAAGCGATACATTTTGATCGAGTGATAGCGACCCATCTTGCCGCACGACCGAAAGCCGTGTATTGGTCGCCACGACAAGGCTTTCTTTATAAGTACCAAAGGCGGCATCGTCGGGAATGTCTATATTAATACTAACTTCGCTTATCTGTACATTGCTGTTCGACGATGCAAACATGCCGAGCACAGAAAGTCGCAGGCTGTAATAGTCTATGTCGTTTCTGAAAATAAAGAGTGTAAGACCTATTACAATAAACGCACTGCCCAAAATAAGTCTAAATCTACTGCGCCTTTTTCTCTTTTTTCGTGCCGCCGTGTTGTCTACAATTTGCGTCTTTCCACTCATAAAAAGACCCCCGTTGCGACGAGATCTCCAAAGCTGTGTTCGATGTCAAGCGATGGGTAGTATACATCTTCCAGTGTTAGCCCTGTCGGCGGAGCAGTAGAGCCTGCCGCTCGCCTGTCCTTTGCCTCTATTGCTTTTGTTACATCTATACCGTCTATAAGTGTGCCTACCATTATTCGCACCATATTGTACAAAAAACCATCCCCCGTTACATAAAAGGAGAGCATCCCTTCATTGTACTGCGCCTTGCAAGAATATATAGTGCGTGTCGTGTCCTCGATACTACTGCCTGCCGACATAAAGGAGCAAAAATCGTGGCGCCCCACGAATTTAGGTGCATTTTTTATAAAGCTCTCTATGTCAAAAGGAGCCGGATGAAAATGACAAAACCTATCCATAAAGACATTCCGATGCCGCTTTGTCCAAATGTCGTACCTATACCGCTTGCATGTCGCATCATACCTTGGGTGAAAATCTGTCGGCACTTCCATAGCCTCTGTTACTGCAATGTCGTATGGCAAGTTTGCATTAAGGGCATTTTTAAGTTTTTCAATCTTAAATTGGCTGTCTGTTCTTGTCGTCATGTAGTAGTTTTTCGCATGAACACCCGAATCTGTCCTGCTACACCCGGTAACAGGTGCTTTGTGCGAAAAGAGAAGCGACAGCGCATCTCCGACTATGCCTTGAATTGTCGGAGCATTTTTTTGTACTTGAAAGCCTGCATAGTTAGTTCCTACAAAGCTTGCCTTTATTAGAATCTGACGCTCCACCGTCGCACCTCCTTTTTTGGTCAATGTATTTTTTTGTTATACAAGTGTATTTGCAAATAGTACCGCCGCAAAGAGTGCACCCATGAATAGCAGTGCAAAAAAGTCTCTGCCGCCCATCTTCATTACCTTTAGACGTGTGCGACCCTGTCCTCCGTGGTAACAGCGACATTCCATAGCAATTGCAAGCTCGTCTGCACGTCTAAACGAAGATACAAATAGCGGTACAAGAATTGGAACAAGAGAGGATGCACGCTTTACAAGGCTTCCTGTTTCAAAATCAGCTCCCCTTGCCTTTTGTGCATTCATTATCTTGTCTGTTTCCTCTATCAGTGTCGGGATAAAACGCAGTGCTATCGTCATCATCATGGCGAGCTCGTGCACAGGCGCTTTTAGCTTTTTAAGTGGGTTTAGTAGCCTCTCTATTGCATCTGTCAGCATTATGGGGGAGGTCGTGTATGTCAGTAGCGACGTGCCGACAATTAAAAGAACAATCCTCGACACCATAAAAGCAGCGGCATATAGTCCTTCCCATGTCGGTTTTAAAAATCCAAGTGTGAATATAGGCGTGCCTGCTGTGTAGAAAATGTTGATTGCCGATGTGAAGATAATAATAACAAGTAGCGGCCGCACACTCTTAACGAGCGTTTTTATCGGAGTTTTGGAGACAGTCGTTACGAGTAGTACAAATGCTGCCAAAATGCCGTATGCCGCAAAGCTCTTAACAAAAAAGAGCCATGTTATATAGAGTATTACGCAGATTATCTTAACCCTTGCATCTAACTTGTGAATAAAGGATTCTCCGGGGAAATACTGGCCTAATGTTATATCTTTAAGCATTCTCATCCCCTCCTTTACCCATAAGCCTCATTATCTCTGCCTTTGCCTGCTCTACTGTATATATGCCACTGCCGATATCTATGCCTCTCTCCTTTAGTTCAAGGCATATTTTTGTAATTTGCGGAATATCTAGCCCCATAGCCTCGAGTTCTCTACCACGCTCAAAGACCGCTTTTGTCTCGTCGTACATAGCGACCTTGGAATTTTTCATAACGAGAACACGATCGGCATACTTTGCAACGTCCTCCATGCTGTGGGAAACAAGAATAACTGTCGTACCTTCGCTTTTGTGGTACTCGTATATCTTGGATAGTATCTCGTCCCTGCCCTGAGGATCAAGCCCTGCTGTTGGTTCGTCCAGCACAAGCACCTTTGGCTTCATTGCAAGAACTCCCGCAATTGCAACACGACGCTTTTGACCGCCCGACAGCTCGAAGGGCGATTTTTGAAGCATATCGTCTGTAATGCCTACCATCTTTACGGCCTCTCGAACATTGCGGTCTACTTCCTCCTCTGAAAGACCCATATTTGTAGGGCCGAAAGCTATATCTTTGTAGACCGTTTCTTCAAATAGCTGATATTCGGGGTACTGAAAAACAAGCCCTATTTTAAAGCGAATGTCCCTTATTTCCTTTGGTTTCTCCCAAATGTCCTTGCCACCAAACATAACATGACCCGATGTAGGTTTCATAAGTCCGTTTAGATGAGATACCAATGTAGACTTACCGCTACCTGTATGCCCTATAAGCCCGATAAACGAGCCTTCTGGGAAGCCTATTGTAACATCTTCTATTGCGACTCTCTCGAAGGGAGTGCCTTTGCTGTATACATGGGTTACACTCGATAAGCTTAAAATGTCCATTACATGCCCCCCTTTACAAGATTATATAGGGCATCTGCCGCTTCTTCTACGGTAAGCACTTCGTTTAGTTTGGGGAATTCCCTTTTTAAACTGTGGACAAGCGAGGCCGCCTGAGGTGCTTCAAGGCCGCAGTCTTCCAAGTCCTCGACCCTTGCAAAGACCTCTCTCGGCGTGCCGTCTATAAATATATTGCCCTCTCGCATTATAACAATTCGTCCTGCAAGTGCCGCCTCGTTCATGTAGTGAGTAATTAGTATTATCGTTATGCCTTCTTCTTTGTTTAGACGAATTATCGTCTCGAGAACCTCTTTACGGCCGGCAGGATCGAGCATTGCCGTCGGCTCGTCGAGAACAATGCAGGAGGGTCTCATGGCTATAATGCCGGCAATTGCAATTCTCTGCTTTTGGCCGCCCGACAAAAGGTGCGCAGAGTGCGTTCTGTACTCCCACATGTCGACAGCCTTTAATGCATGTTCTACTCTCTTGGCTATCTCAGGTTGTGGCACGCCTAAATTTTCAGGAGCAAAGGCGACATCTTCTTCAACAATAGTTGCAACTATTTGGTTGTCGGGGTTTTGAAATGCCATGCCTGCACGCTGACGCACATCAAAGAGGCGCTCTTGGTCTACCGTGTCTATGCCGTCTACATAAACCTTGCCGCCCGAGGGGAGGTATACTGCATTAAAATGCTTTGCAAGTGTCGACTTGCCGCTACCGTTTGCCCCTAAAATGGCTACAAAGCTGCCCTTTTCTATTTCAATATCAATGCCCTTTAAGACAGGCACTGCGCCTTCGTCCCCCATGTAGGAAAACTCGAGCTTTTCTGTTTTTATCATCAAGTCTGTCATTTGCTCCTCCAATATGCCGATGCTCCGCAAGGAAGTGGCGGCGATCCAGTAACTGGCAGGCATAGCTCGTCTGCAAAGACCTCTCCGCCGTGTTTTGGTGCTACTGTCTTGCCTAAGATATAGCTCATAACAGAGGGAGAGAGCCCTGTCGTGTATGAGTTTACAAGCATGAATAGCGGATCGTCCGAAAGAACTTCCGAGCATAGCTCCACAAAGGAGTATATAGAGTCTTCAAGCTTCCAAATCTCCCCCGATGGGCCTCTGCCGTAAGATGGCGGATCCATTATAACAGCATCGTACTTTCTGCCACGTCTTATCTCACGCTCTACAAATTTGCGGCAGTCGTCGACAATATATCTAATAGGAGCATCTTTTAGCCCCGACAGCTCGGCATTTTCCTTTGCCCATGCCACCATGCCCTTCGATGAGTCTACATGGCATACACTAGCCCCTGCCTTTGCTGCGGCAAGTGTTGCGCCGCCTGTGTAGGCAAAAAGGTTGAGCACAGATATGGGGCGGCCGGCCGATTTTATCATGTCGGCGCAGTAGTCCCAGTTATATGCTTGCTCGGGAAATACCCCTGTATGCTTAAATCCCATAGGCTTTAGGGCAAGGGTTAGACCGTTGTACTCTATATTCCACTGCTCGGGCAGACTATTTATCTCCCAGTTACCGCCACCCTTTTCCGAGCGGTGGTACCTTGCATTGGCAGTCTCCCAACGCCCATCAAGCTTTGGGGTTGTCCATATTACCTGTGGGTCGGGGCGAATTAGAAGATAGTCGCCAAATCGCTCTAACTTCTCGCCCGAGGAGGTGTCTATAACCTCGTAATCTTTCCATTTATCAGCTAAAAACACTTTATTACTCCTTCTTCAACATCTTAGCGGCAAAGTTTGCCATTAATTTTTTTACAGTGCCGTTAAAATCGATCTCGAGCAGACTGTCTCCACCTGTCTCCTTTACGGCAACAACAACACCACTTCCGAATGTTGTATGGGACACCTTGTCCCCAACTTCATACTTGACCTTGGAAACCTCGGGCGGCTTTTGTTTGAATATGGGTGCTACTTTTGGTTTTGGCGCTGTGTTATACGGAACTTTAAGCGAGGCCTTTTCTGCCTTCTTACGCTCGCCAAAGTCCCTTATGTACTCGTTTGGTATGTCCTTTAAAAAGCGTGATGGGATTGGGAATTTAAACTGGTTAAAGACCCTTCTTTGGGCGGCGCATGTCATATATAGCATTTTCTTAGCCCTTGTTATTGCAACATAGCAAAGACGGCGTTCTTCTTCCATCTCCTGTGGGTTTTCAAGCACCCTTGACGATGGAAAGAGCTCCTCCTCCATTCCGCTTAGGAAAACTACCGGAAATTCAAGGCCCTTTGCGGCATGAATTGTCATGAGCGAAACATATCCTGCGCTCTCGTCGTATGTGTCCATATCTGTCGCAAGAGCCGCCCCTTCTAAGAAACCGGCTATTGTTGGGCTGTCGTCGCTCTCCTCGTACTTAGCAATATTTTCCGACAGTGTACCGACATTGGAAGTTCGATCTCTGCCATCTGCCGCATCTTGCTGTTTAATATAATCAAGGTAGCCCGTCTTGTCCAAAATGGCGGCCAGCACATCGGTCGGACTGTTTGTCTTGGCAAACTCTGTAAGCTCGTCCATCATCTTGGCAAAGGCAATGAGCTTGGACGATGCTCTCGCAAGGTCTGGATAGCTGTCTGCCGTTAGTGCAATTTCGAGCATTGTTGCCCCTTCCGAGGAAGCTATTCTCTCGAGCGTGTCGACAGCGACATCGCCAAGCCCTCTTTTGGGCTCATTAATAATTCGGCGAAGCCTTAGCACATCGTCCCTATTTACAAGGGCAGTTAGGTATGCCACAATGTCCTTTATTTCTTTTCTCTCGTAGAACTTCATGCCACCAAATATGCGGTAGGACACGCCCGACTTTATAAGCGTTTCTTCTATTACGGCCGACTGTGCATTTGTGCGGTACAAAACCGCAAAGTCGTTGTACTCCATGCCCTGTCCCTTATGGGCAAGTATAGTGTCTGCTATAAACTGCGCCTCGGCATAGGCATCGTTACCTTGGAAGTAGCCAACCTTCTCGCCCTCGCCCGACTCTGTCCACAGGCTTTTATTCTTTCGTGCCGTGTTCTTTTTTATCGTGGCATTGGCGCAATCGAGTATCGTCTTTGTCGAGCGATAGTTTCGCTCGAGCTTTATGACCTCGCAGTCGGGGTGACGTGCTTCAAAGCTTAGAATGTTCTCGATTGTGGCCCCTCTAAAGCTGTATATACTCTGATCATCGTCTCCGACAACGGCAATATTGCCACTGCCCGACGACAAAAGCTCGGTTAAAACAAACTGCGCTTTACTTGTATCTTGATACTCGTCTACAAATACATATTCGTACCGCCTTTGATAATACTCGAGCACATCAGGACACTCTCTTAGCAGTCGCACCGTGTTAAAGATTAGATCGTCAAAGTCCATTGCGCCTGCCGATATTAGTCGTGCTTGATACATATCGTACAGTTTTGCAACCTTGGACAGTCTAAAATCTTCCGACGTTGCGGCAAGATATTCTGTCGGGTTTTGCAGTGTGTCCTTTGCTCGCCCTATCATACCGAGCATCGCAGAGGGCGGAAATTTCTTATCGTCATACCCCGCCGCCTTAACACATTCTTTCATGATCTTTTTGCTGTCGTCTGTATCGTAAATTGTAAAGTCCTTCGGATAGCCTATTCTCTCGGCATCTCGCCTTAACATTCTTGCGCAGAGCGAGTGGAATGTGCCTGCCGTTACATCTTCGCCCTTCTCGCCTATCTTATGCGATAGTCTCTCCTTTAGCTCGCCTGCCGCCTTGTTCGTAAATGTTACGGCGAGCACCTTCCACGGCATAACAGGACGTGCACCCATTATCTCACGAACTTGCTCCTCAAATATCGGATCGGGGTCGTTAAGATATTCTTCAAGAAGGTCAATTTCGAGCTCCTCTGTTCCCTCTTTCATATCTCGACTTAGAATGTCGCCATATTTTAGCAAATACGCAATACGGTTTACAAGAACGGTCGTCTTACCGCTGCCAGCCCCTGCCAAAATAAGCATAGCGCCTGACCCTGCAAGGACGGCTCTACGCTGTTCTTTGTTCATTGTGCCAAACTCTTTTTCCAAAATGCCTGCTCTGGCCTTTATAAATCGCTCTTCTAAATATATTTTTTCATCCGACATGTTATCTTTTAAAATTTCCCTTCTATAAATGACTACAGAAAATTATAATATACCAAACAGCAAAAAAAAGCAAGTTTTACGTCGTAAACAAAGTGGTAAAAATTGCACAAAAAAGCCGATACAAGGAGAAAGATCCCTAATATCGGCCTTTTATATTAAATTTAAATATAATACTCCTTGCCATTGTCAAGGCAATATACACCGAGCCTATCGTCATGACCACAGCCGCAATCTATTGCAATGTGATTATTCCCCTTGTAAATATCTCCGCCAAAGTCGTTTTCTTCTATGTCGAAAACTAATGTGTGTCCCGTTACAAGTATCTTGTCCTCAAAGTAGACCTTGCTGTAATCAGGGCTTTCCCAAATGAGCTCCTCGGGGGTGTAGTCGTCTAAGTCCCTATCTTTGTCGAAGTTCGCAAGTCCTGCGTGTACAAGAACATACTGCTTATCTGACACAGTTACTTCTTCGTAGAGAGAAAACTCCTGAAGATATTCCAAAAGGCTCTCCTTGTCCTCCTCAGGAAGCTCGTTAAACTCGGCAAGTGTTTTAAGGCCGCCATTTTCAAACCATGTTGACATAATACTCTTAAACTCGGCATCTTCCGATTTCAATTCTTCAGGAGTAAGCCCTTCTGCAAGTTTAGAGAGCACAGTTAATGCCATATACTCATGATTGCCCATAATCGGGATAACATTAAAGCGATAACTCATGTCGAGTAGCACCTTAACCGAGTCCTCTCCCCTGTCTATGGCATCGCCCAGAACAAATAGAGTGTCGCCATCTTTAAACTTTATCTTTTCGAATATTCTTATATATTTTTCGTAGTTCCCGTGAATATCACTTGTTACATAAATCATAATTACCCTCTTTTCAAATAGACCTTTCTTCAGCCTTCCTATTGTCTTTATACTTAAGTTTAATGCCGACACAGCGACTTGTCAAGCATATTTAATCACTTTTTCCAGATAAAAAAGAGAGCCTTTGTAACATTCGACAAAAGCCCTCTTTTAAGCTTAAAAAACTACTCTACTCGTGAAATTTCGCTTACCCTGTAACCGTCCTCCGTCATGATAAATGTCGCAGGGTACATACGATAGACAAAGGGTTGTGGGTCCTCTTGGTCGAATACGGTATCCAAATCGGCAAAGTATGCAACTCTACGAATTTCCATTACCCCATCGTCGGTAAATGCAAGCTCATACCTGTCAAATGCAGGAAGATACGCTACATTTCCACCCCTGTCGGCCGCCTTCGACCACAACATGCCGCCAATATTAAGCGTCATTGGCTGCTCTCTCGATGTGCCGTTGATGTCGTGGAAAAACTCCTCGGTAAATACCTCTAACATGGCATTTTCAAAGTCTGCATATGCCACTCCTTCGTGCTTATAATACAGCCCTTCTTCATACCCTATCGGCACTTCTCCGCTATCTGCCATCTCGGTAGTTGCAATATCGTTAACCCAGCTGCTAATACCGCCAAGCGTTAGATCTGCCCTATGATATGCCTTGTCGTATAGCTCCCACTCTGCCTCTGTTACAGAGTATAGGTCGGTGCGCAAATGACCTCTTGTCGCTCCTCCTCTTGTAGCATCAAGTGCCGCTTTATAAATGCCTTCTTGATAGTCCCACAACAGAGCTTCCTCCAAAATAAAGGAAGGTTCATCGAACTCGAAATACTCGATTTCATATATCTTCATAATGCCGTTATCGTAGAATGAAGCATAGTTGCTATATGGAATTTCGCTGTATTTTCCGTCGTCGAACAACTGCACTTGGGCAAACTTTCCATCTACAATCTCATATGCATTTGGAGAAAATGTAAAATAGCCTTGGTTTACCATAAACCCATTTGTAAGCACCAAACTACTCTTGCCCTCTCTCGGTAAAGTTGACGTTTCAACATAATCGAGTCCCACGCTAATTTGAGCCGTTATTGTGTGTGTCGTATTGTCAAAAATTGCAATTATTCTCCTGTCGAGCCCAAAAACATGAGGGGCACCTGCAACAGAAATATCAACGAGAAATTCATTTGCAAACTCCGAGGAAAAACCATCGTAGAGCACATTTGTTATGCTCATGGCGGCATATGCGTCTATGGGCGATTCAAATGTACTCAAAAAGTCGTCTGCCTCTAAGTCTATCTGCGAGATAAGCACATCATCGCTTGGCAAATCGTAGTTTACAAAAACGCCTATTCCCTCTGACTTTAGCGCCTCTTTTCCACTCTCTGCCGTTGCATCGTACTTCTCTAATGTCTGCTTTACAGCCTCAAGCTCGCCATTTGCCCTTGATGCTTCCCCCTCGCTCTCCATTCCGAGGATTTGCACACTAACTTCGTTCGCCGAATATTTATTAAATTCTTCCAAATACTGCTCTCCGTTAACCTCTGCTTCGTCTACAAAATATAAAACATCAGACTCTGCATACCACTCCTCTACAAGTGTTTTCTCTGTGACAAACTGACTGTTTTCATACTTTTTAAACTCATATAATGCAAAATTAGATTCAAATCCATGCACAATATATGGGCTATCTCCTTCTATCAACTCTATGCCATACTCCACACCACCGTTTCCGTATGCAAAGAGCGGCTGACTATACAGTAGCGACAGTTCTTCATTTTCCACAGTCCAAATATATATCGCATTGTCGCCAAAATGCATGTCTGACTGATCCTCTGTCAAGGCAACCGTTATAAGTTCCGCTTCGCCGTCTCCTGTAAAGTCCATTAGCTTTGCATAGCAAAGGCCTGTTAAATTGTAGAAATATCTAAGCGAATTATCCGGCACAAGTACCTCGCTCTGACCGTATGTATCCTCATATGCAAGAATTAACGACTTGTATAGCTCGTAGGTCTTGTTTTCCACCTCGTCTTCAACTTGCTCCTCCCCATCGCCTTGCTCGACATTCTCGATAAGCGGCTCGTCGACCTCTATTTCTACTTCCTCCCGATCTTGGCAAGCTACAAGCATTAGTAGCAATAGCATTAATAGTATTAGTAGTGCCTTTTTCATGTATTTCCCCCCCGTTACTTAATTATAAAAGGTGTGTTGAATGACAAATGCATCATATTATTAAACATACAACATTTTCAAATTTTGTCAATGTGCCGATTGGCACATTTAAAAGTAAAGCCCTGAATTTAAAACTACAAATTGAGCTTAATGTCACCAAGGGGCACTCAATACGCATTTAACACACTAAGGTGATAGGTGTAATACGAACCCTAACAAAGCTTATCTAACCATTCTTGTAAATGCAATATATAAACCCTTCACATTATGAATAAACGAGAAAACCTTTCACATATCTCTTTTATCTCATCTAATTTTACAATTGCATCCATCCAATCAGAAGGAATGTCCTCGAGCCCGTAATAAATCCCGGCAAGCCCTCCGGCAATTGCGGCAACTGTATCTGTATCATCCCCTAAATTAACTGCTTTCAGCACACATTCACGATATGAATTAGTGGTAAAAAAGCACCAAAAGACAGCCTCTAAAGTGTCAACGACATATCCCGAGGATCTTATATCTTGCTCTTTTACCGCCGATATACCATCTTTTATTCGCCCATAAGCTTTAAGTTCGTTTTGATCGCAAAAGCTTGCTATCGAATTAAAGGCTTGCCTTAAAGCTACTTCTTTTGATCTACCCTTTAATAGTTCACATGCAAACTCGGTGTAGATTAAGCAGGCTGTAACAGAGCGTTTATGGGCATGTGTTAGTGCAGAGACATTTTCTATTATCTCTGCCTTTTCCCTTAGCGTTTTGTTCGCCGTGTAATATGCAAGCGGTAAAATCCGCATTAGCGACCCGTTTCCATTGTCAAACTCGCCAATCAAGCCGCACTTCAACGGCGGAACACCCTTAATATAACTCGAAATGGCCTGACTTGTCGAAATGCCAATGTCGAACAATACTCCGTGCGGAGTAAGATACCCTTCCTTATACCACGCAGCAAACCTCGACATCATGTCGTCGTAGTCAAGCCCTTTTATCAAGCTCTCCATTGTGCAAAGTGTCATTGTGCTGTCGTCTGACCATGTGCCTCTTGGCTGATTAAATGTACCATACTCACGCATATTTGTAACGGGATCTCTTGCAAGCTCCTCACGGCTTATAAACTCAACAGGCACCCCAAGTGCATCGGCTACCACAAATCCGAGTATTCCGCTGTAAATAAGATCTTTCATAAACTTCACCCCCATATATGCATTATAACACAACAAGCTTTTATTTTGTTAGTATTTTTCCTTTTGCATGTCAAAAGAACCCTTAATTGTACTAAGTGCAATTAAGGGTTCTTTGATTTAAACTCTTTCAAGTTTCACTATATTTAGTAATTTTCTTGATCTACTAACTTTTCCCCGTTGTAAATAAATAACAGCATTCTATTACGCCACAGGCGCTTTCATTTTGTCTACAACAGCCATTTGCTCCTCAGATGGTTTCTTGCCTGCAAACAGGAAGTATGCAAGCAAAGAGAGCGGTGCGGCTACCAGTATCGGGTGAATTGCCATAGGTCTGCCTATCAGTTCCCAAGCTACTACCGCTACGATTCCTACCAAGCAAGAGAAAAATCCCGATGCGCCGCCGCCTACCTTTGTAAGCAGTCCCATGTAGAGCGGTACGACAATTATCGAAGTTACTGTGTATGCTATCATGATAAGACCGATTATTGTCGGCATATATGTGCCAACAGCAAATGCTAAGATACCTGCCGTTACCATGTATAGCCTGCCTGCCTTTAGCTTTGCATCGGCATCTAATGTCTTTTTGGATAGCGGCTCGACAATGCCCACAACAAAGCTTAGGCTGCTACCGAGTAGCATAGAGTTGCCCGTTGTTAAAACAGCAGAAGTAATTAGCGTTGTGTAGATAATTGCAAATGCAGGGCTTGTTGCAACGTCGAGAACTGCTATAATAATCGAATCGTTTGGAATGCCTGCCTCAAGATATGTACTCGAAGTTAGTCCGATTAGTGCAATACCGCAGAATATTATAAGCATACCAACAGTGAAAAGCCCAAGCGCCTTTGTAGCATCTTTTGAGCTTTTGCAAGATCTCATTCTCTGGAAGAATGTAGACTGGCTTGCAAGACCGAGACCGATTAGCGAGAAGAAGTTTCCTGCCATTGTTAGAGTTGGAATTCTGCCGTTAAACATGCTTAGCTTGTCCGGCTCGACAGTTGCAAGGAATGTATCAAATCCACCGGCATAGTTTAGCGATAACATAGCCGTTATAAGAACACCACTAAATATAAGTGCGCCTTGTATGGCATCGGTAATCGCAACACCACGAAGTCCTCCAAATGTTGCGGTCGCAACAAAGAGCACTACGCCGATTATTCGGCAGATAAGAGGGTCAACACCGGTAGCCGCAGAAACTGTACTCGCAAAGGTAACTACCATTGCACAAACAACGGCAAAATCTGCCATTGTTAGAATGATCGAGCCTATTATCTTTGTAGGCTGACCAAAGCGCATTTCAAACATCTCGCCTATCGTTGCCTTGCCAAGACCATAAAGCTTGCCCGATAGCTTTAGCAAGATAAGTCCGTAGATTAGATTGCCCACCCAAATCCAAAACCAAATCATACCGCCGCTGTTAAAGCTGCCAACATAACCAACGACGGTAGCGCCGCCTACCATTGTGGCAAGCATAGTTCCGCCTACTATGTACCAAGGAAGTCCGCCTTCTGCTGTGAAAAAGTCCTTAGCGGTAGCACTTCTACCCGTTAGGAAGATAATGCCCGATATTACAGCTAAAAATCCAAAAATAATATAAATTTCCATTATTGCCCTCCTTTACTTCTTAAAAACTTTCCATTATAAGTATCTGTAAACTTGTGGTTTTCCACCGCAAGCGCACCATTTACAAATACATGTCTTATTCCCTCGCTTGTAGCAGTGTAATTTTCGTATGTCGTCGCATCGTCGAGCATGTCAAGATCAAACATTACAATGTCTGCCTTCATGCCCTCTTTTATAACGCCCCTATCTGTTAGTTCCAAGAGTTTGCAGGGCTTTTGTGTCATTTTATGAATCGCTTGCTCTATCGTAAGCAGTTTTTCCTCCTTGACGTAGCGCACAATTGCCTTTACAAATGTACCGACATATCTTGCATGATTTGCTCCCGAGGCAATCATACCGTCACTGCCAATCATTGCAACGTCGTGACAGACAATTCTGTCCACATCGTCGTAATCCATTAGAAAAATGGCCATAAATGTCTTGTTATCATTTTCAACAATGAGCTCGCAAAGTGCCTCTACATCACCGACCCCTTTAAGCTTTGCTATCTCAGCTATGTTCTTGCCGTCGTACTTACCTGTCTTTGTTTGTAAAACAAGCACCTTATCCCAAGTAGTACCGGCCGCAAGGCTGTCGAACTCCTTGGAGGGGACCTTTATTTCCTCGGCAATACGAGCTGCCGCACCCGGTTCTTGTAGTCGCTTTATTGTCATTTCAGAGCCGCCGCCGTGCATGTATGGCGGTAGAAGTGCCGCCAAAGAGGTAGCGCCTGCCGTGTATGGGTAGACATCGAGTGTTACGGTAAGACCCTCTGCATTTGCTTTGTCTATAAGTGCGAGTGTGTCTACGCTCTTGCCATGATTATTCTTACCTGCAACCTTGTGGTGAGATATATGCATGTGCACACCTGTTACCCTTGCGATGTCGAGCATCTCCTCTATGGAATCGAGCACATAATCGCTCTCGTTGCGCATATGTACAGCAATGTGCTTGTTATACTTTTTCACAACCTTGGCAAGCTCTATTAGCTCATCTTTTTGGCTAAAGACACCGGGAGGATATATTAGCCCAAGCGTCATGCCGATTGCGCCATTCTCAAGGCATTCCTCGAGCATCTCCTTCATTTTTGCCATTTCCGCATCTGTCGGCTTACGGTTTTCCATGCCCATTGCCGCTATTCTAATTGTGCCGTGACCGACATAGGTCGCCATATTGGACAGTATCTCCGACTTGTCATACTTTGCGGCATAGTCTGCAAAACCATGCCAATCCCACTCGTGATCGTCCTTTAACACACAGGTCGACACAACCATTCCTGCTGTCGGCGAGTTTAAAAATGTCTCCTTGTGCTCGTCCGAGAGAGGAAACATTGTTACACCACATAGCCCTGTTGTGTCTGTCGTTATGCCGTTTAAGAGCCTATTTTTGTCCTGCTCTTTTAGAAAGCCCAGTAAATCCGTGTGGCAATGGGGGTCTACAAACCCCGGTGCTGTATAAAGACCTGTACCGTCTATCACATGCTTTGCCTTTGGCGCATCATCGCCAATATAGGAAATTTCTTTGCCCTCGATACCGACATTTGCCTTAAATGACGGCATACCGCTTCCATCGACAACAGTCGAATTGATAATCAAATAGTCTAACATTGTTACCTCCTCATTAATAATTAGAAACATTATACATTAAATTGTCAATAAATCCAATGTGAAATATGTCTGAAGTATGAACAAATTATTGAGTTTATTTTGACATTTCGTTGAATTTATATAAACATATCATACAACAAATAAAAATACTTTTATTGTGCGGATTGAAGAACACACAACTTTGATATATAAATATTTCTATCGTAGCACATTATATCAGGCTTAGTGTTAGCACCGAAAAAAAGCGCATCTGATGCACGAGTTATATGGTTTGATTTTTTATTCAATTCACTTTTTTCTATTTGAGGTAAGATATTCTAATTGTGAATATTATGCAAAATTACGTCTAATTTTGTTTACAATTCCCTTCATTCATGAGATAATAACAACAAGGTTGCAAAAAGCATTAGTTAAGAAGAAGGAGATTAATTATGAAGAAAAAGCAAAGGGTTTTGGCGAGGATTCTGGCGACAGTTATGTCGCTGAGTTTTATTCCGTTTTCCGCATTTGCAGAGGTCGTTGAAGATCCTGTATTGCCGCTTCAAGATACTCGATCGGGCGATTATAGCCTTGTTCATTATAAACATTTGTATAATGAAGATAATGATCGCTATCTTCCCGATTACACTTACAGGACAGCACCCGTTTATAATCGGGAAATCTTTAACATTATTAACCAAAGCAGAAATGGACTTGCCGCAAACAATCCGCTTGGCAGTATTTCGGCAACTACATATGTTCACCAAAGATACTGGTCAGGGCCATATGGTCAAAACGCCGACCCATCAATCGGCGGCCTGTATATTCCGGGTGGAGTCTATTTTTTCAGCGACGCTGAGGAAAATGGCGATATGCATAATATGATGCAAAAGTTCGAGTCCTTCAACGGCCGTAGCATTACCCACTCTTTGATACCGGGGTACAGCTATTCCTCTAAAAACGGCGGCAGTTGGTTTGTAAACTTCGAGATGAGGCCTGAAGACGACAGGACCGACTTTTTCGGAAGGCTAAACCCCGAACATCTATACATGTTTATCGGAGCAGAGCTTAAGGGCGGTGCTAAAATTACGGTTGGAGATGAAACATTTATAGGAACCGGCGATCATATATTCTCGACAAAGTACGATATAACCGATGAAATCACATTTAGCGGAAGTTCCAGCAGTGCTGTTGTGTCAGAACCTTGGTTTATGCTTATAGATAATACACCCCCATCCATCATCGATGTTAACTATTCGCGGTATTCAGCTTTCGGCGAGGAGTTTTCTATTACATTTGACGAGAATATACGCCTTGCAAACTTTGATTTAGAGGCGGGCATAGGCGATGCGAGAGGTAGTGTTACCTTTACTTATGCCGATAAAAACTCGGGAACTGAAATAGGAACGGTTACAGGCACAATAAATCGTCTTTGGGGCGACGATATGTACTTTTCTGTTCCGGGATTTAAGGATTCCATTGCAGGAAAAGAGATAATCATAACCAAAATAGAAGATTGGGATTTCCCAATGTTCTACGGCGACGATGCGCTCGACTTTAACCTATACGGCATGGTGCGTGAGCCCGAGGTTACAACGGGATACCACACCTATTTTGAGACAGGCAACAAGACTTGGCCGTGGATGAACCTCGAAAACTACGCAAACTCGGCATACAGCGACCTTGCAGGCAACCCGATAAATGTAGAGGGTACAAGCCTTACCTCTTATGGTTTAGAGTTCGACGAGCTTGCCCCTTCTTTAGAGTCGGTCTCTATTATTCACGATAAGGTATCAGTAGATAGTTCAATCCCTAAAGACGAATGGCCTGATGACATAAACCGTGAAAACTTATTCCTCGGAAACGGCGAATCCTTTGCCATGAAGCTCCAGTTTAGCGAGCAAGTTAGTTCTATCAATGAAGATAATGTCCAAATAGAGCTAAATATTTTGGACGATAGTGACCAACCTGTCATTGCAAGGCCTGAAAATGTCGACCACTATGGAGATTATGCCATTGTATCGGGGTTTTCTCTTGAAAATTCAAGTCTTCCGGTAGGTACAGACGAGCCTATACATATAGCAAAAATCACCTATAACGTGTCGGACTTAGCAAGTAACAGTACAGGCAATATTGTTCTTACAGGCGATGACGTACCAAAGCCGAGAGAACAGCTATACATTGATACAGTAAAGCCCGAAGTAAACATCGCATATATTGCAGATGCCACTGAAGGAGAAGGTTTTACAGCTTCGATTGACTTTACAGACCCTGCGGCCGTCGGACAAAGTGTGGCAAATGTATCGGGCATTTTGGGAAAAGACGGGCTTGTCTGGCTTAGCACCAGGTTCAGTGCAGAGAGCCTTCTAAGTTACAGCTATGCTGTAACAGATTCGCTTGCATGGCCTTCTGAGTCCGAGTTCACGGGAAGTTCAGAGCTTGGTGACCCCGGAACGCTGAGCAGCAGCCCATACTCTATACCTATTAAGGTAACGGGCGATACTAAGTATCTGCACGTTAAGTTTGATGTGGTCGAAGATGCTGTAATGATCGAACCGAGGGTTTCAGGCAGTGTAACCGACTGGGCAGGCAACAAGAGCGATCCAAGCCTTAGTAGTGCTATAATGTCAGATGTGATTATAGATACAAGTGCGCCTATAATCACAGAGACCTCCGCCCGGTATGAGTACAACTACTCAGGTAGCGAGGCTACAATAACATACAGATTTGCAGCCGACCACAAATTCAACTATTCGGGAGCTGGAGAAATCACCGTTACGGGAGAGTGGAGCGATGGATCTGGTAGCAGTATTCCGACCATGGTTGGCAGCCAGTATGAGTTTGAAAAAACTACCACTGCTACGGACGATCATAGCATTACCGTTACCGCAGTAGACTCCCATGGCAACGAGAGCACACTTGTTAGCAGCATAATACCTGTTAATCTTGAAAAGCCCTCCGCTGACTATGAAGTTATAAGCGGCACAAACGAGCCTGTCTTAGACCCTGTTATAAAGGTTACCGCCCCCGTAGCAAGCCAAACCGGTGATACGGCTTATACCCGTGTTAGAATTGGTTTTGATGGCAAATCTTACATGACGGTACTGCAAACAGGCGACAGTATCGAAAACATTTTTGATATAGACGAGCGTCAGTGGTACCATGTAGGAAATGAAATTTTCTATTATGATGGTGGTCACACCTTTACAGCGGCAACAAAACTTCCGATCGGAACGCCTGAATCACCAAGTAATCTTGCTAATTTGGTAACTAATTACAATGGAATTATCGAGGTTGAAGTTGATCATGCTTTTGCTGACTTAACCCCTGTTTTAGGCGCATCGGTTGACCCAATGACCGGAAATTTAGTACACACATCATATCAAAGGGATAACGAGATTTTCATCAAGAAACTTTCGAACGCAAACGATGTTCACGGAATTGATTTTGACTCTCGTCCACGTGATTCAAACTCTGAAGAATTAGAAAATGCGAGTTATTTTACTACATTTTTCGGTGGCAAGAGCTTAGTCGGAAGCTATGCTGAGTTTAGCATTGTAAACGAAATTGATGGAGATTGGAGCATCGAGGGTATTGATTTTGAAAACTCATTTGTCGAAATTTTAGATCTTCACAATGTAGATCAAGATGGAGCACCCACCCTTGTAGAAACACGTCCTTTGTTAGAAAGTGCTACGCAAAAGCTTGTCTTCTCGCACGAAACAGATGGAGTTGCGTCTTACACCTTTAGAGTAACAATTGCAAACATGGGCGGTGGTACATCCACAATAGACGCACCATATCTCATTATTGTGGACAACCACACACCCAAATTTGCGGGCGATTGGGAGGTGGAATTTAATTTTAACAATCTATTATTCGGTAATGTGGGAAACAGCAATAATTATATAAGAACTCCGGAGCAAATAAACACAAATGATAACGTGCCGTTTGCACCCATGATTGTAAACATAGCCAAAAGTAATCCATATCCGAGCTTTGTATCTCAAAACGACGAGCATGCAGAGTATAAAAGCACGGCAAACCGTTTAACTATTGAACTTTTTGTTGACTCTAACTACACCGTTTCAGGATTTGAGGGTGAAACTGAGGAGCTTGTAGGAGTAGTAGAAACAAGTCGTATGTGGAATGTAGAGCAACCGGGAGCCATTCCGGATTATGACAGTAGTAGTGGACATCCCGAAAATGGCTTGTCAGAACGCTTTGGCTACTCAGAAAACGATGTGGTCGATACGGTTGCAGAGCTTGAAGATAAGAGCGAAGGAGCTATGATTGTTAATAACCATGTTAACACAATGAATTATCAGTTCAAGTTTGAAAACGGAAACGAGTCGCCTGTTTATGAAATTGTTATAGACACACGAGATGTGCAGGAACCTCAGGTTAGCTTTAACATCGACCCTACTATATCAAATAGGCTGAACCCAAGCAATGATGTGCAACTGCTTTATTCTGCCGATTTATATGTCGATTCTATATTCACGCCGATGGGCAACGCAAACCTGTATGCGGTTACCACATCGGATGTCGGCACATGGAAAATAAATGGCGATGAAAAAGATAGATTTGTTCAAAGTTCAATAGGAATAAAATACGGAGATACGGTAGATGCGAGGGATGTTGTAACTCTAAATAAAGAGCTTTATGTAGAGGATGACATAAAAAATATAGCTAACGGAGATAGTTTAGAATATGTAAACTTTGCCTTTGTTGCAACGGACGAAGTTGGAAACTCAACCGTAATAATACCGCAGTTCAGAGATCCCGAATCAGCGGAACCCTTCCCCGTAAAATACGCATTTGACGATGTTTTAGATGAAGATGTGGCTTTAAATTATGGAAGTTCTACTGTGAGTAACTCCTTAAAGTATGAAGCATACACATTACATATGCCGATAGCCATGAATCTTGACAAAACCACCATTACTGTCACTGTGGATGGCACGGAGTATACTTACCCTGCTGTAAATCCACCTATTCCAAATGAAGCAGGTTTTATTGGGGTAAAAAACACTTACAATACAGACGATACTGAGTGGCGATGGTCAGCACTCTTTGCCCTTCCGCTTAGTGACGATCCGGATTTTGAGAAAAAAGAAATTTCGGCGACAGTTAATGTTGTAGGTGAAAACGAACAAAGTATAAAAGTGCCGGTGGAATTCGATAGTAAGTATGCACTTGTGTCAACGGATGATATATCGATCTTTGCTTCGTCAGGGTTACTTAGATCCAATTTAGTCGGTAGTCTTGATGGGGTAACTTATGAAGAAGACCTAATTCTCCCAATTTACAAAGCAGGCAACTATGCTATACCATTCTACGACTATTTTGGTAATCAACATACAGCCAACATCACGGTTGACAGCAACACACTCGGATTTACGAGCAATATAGGAAGCGGGATAAATGTATCCTTCTCTACCACAGATCCCACATCAGATCCTGTTGTAGTTGACATATCCTCTGTTTCGGGAGAGGCTGTAAATATAGAGGAAAACAGCAACGCTTCTTTTACAAACAATGGTACACCTGCCGTAGTGGCTACCGTTGCGAAGAATGCCGAACTCATTGTACGCTATACCGAAACAAACGGTGATGCAAAGTATGTAAAAGTGGTGGTAGACAACATCAAGCCGGAATACAACCCAACAATAGTTTGGGACTACGACGATAGCGACATTTCTACCGTTGACCACGAGGGCAATCCAGTAGATCCCTTTATCTACGGCACTGTTACAGCAACGGTCGTTGACGAGGCGTGGGGCCCTGTTGACTTCTTTACGGGAAGCGCGGCAGAGCACACATTCTATCCAAACGGCGGCACAAGCCATACATTTGAGGTTAAGTACCTCGGAAATCCAGACCCTGTCGAGGTAACGGCAACCATATCGGGCTTTGAGCTAAAGGAGAGGCCGACATTAACCCTTCCGACAGAAGAAGAATATGTTGACGCGACAGCGCCAAGCCTTCAGCTACTGCCATATGTCAGCACAAACGGTTCACTCTTCACGGTTAAGCCTGTAACATTAAAGCTCGAGCAAGGCCCTGTGCAAGTTTCGATTGATACGTGGTCAGAAGTTGACAACGACAACGACGGCGAGATTGACGATGTTGTAAAGTCGACGACAGTTAAAATGGTCGAAGTAAACAGTCCTCTTACAGAGCACACAGGCTACACCGATTATACGTCGGGCGACGACTTTGTTAACGCCATCGGTTGGGGCACAAATATTAGAATTCAAGTTGAAACAACCGACGAGGACGATGTAGACCTCGTGCTAAAAGAGGGCTCGCCCATCACCGCACCGAGCTATGGCGATGCAAATGATACAATCGCAGGTGTTGTGCTCTCGGGTAGGACTTTGGACATCTCGCAAAATGCTCAGTTTACACTCTATGCAATAGACAAGTCGGGCAACACAGAACAGGTTTCGCTAAACTTTGCAAATATAGGCGAAGCACCTGTGCCGTCACTTGTTAAAACCTTCCCCGAAGCAAACAAGGTCCGTGTATACTTAATCGGCAACGCAGCAGATGCCTTCGATGATCTTGTAATGTCTGATACTGTAAAAACAGGCACGGAAACAAGCGGCGAGTATAACGGTTACGACTATGTCGATTTCACGGCAAACACGCAGGAACAAATTCCATATTCGTACACATATAGAGGCGCTACGATAAACGGTATACTCTATGTCACGATAACCGAGATAGACACAGTAAAACCGACTCTCGTGGCAACGACATGGTCTGCTAACAAAAATTTTGTAGCTACAAACAAAGTAGTCACCGCAACTTTGGATTTCTCAAAAGAGATAGTCGAAGCAGGCACTGTTGGAAATGCACCCGTTGGCCTTGAGTACATGATTTCCGGAAAGAGGGTCACCTTGCGATACAGCGAGAACGCTCCGAAGATAAAACTTGTTTATCAGTCTGCAAACGGCCTTGGCGGCACGGTGGAGATCGACGCGGTCAATAATATCGACATGACGGCACCGACCATAGAGCACAGCATAGCTGTAAGTGCAGATAAACGCAGTGCGACAATCACGCTTACGGCAAAGGAAGAAGTCGTTATTAGCGAGCTCGGTCAAAGGGGAACTTCCTTTGAAGTTGAAGTTACCGAAAACGGCACATACAGCTACAACTTTACCGACATAGCAGGCAACAAGGGCACTACACACAGCGTTACCGTAAACGAGATCGAAGACATACCGCTATCTCTTTCCTTTGCCACCGACTCGGCAGGAACAAATGCGACGACAGATCCTAACACGCTTGCGCTGAACGTTGGCGCCACTATCTACATAATGGCAAATCGTGCAAGCGACATTTCGCTTAACGATATATCAAAGGCTTACAGCAGCGGTTGGCTCGGCTTTGTCATAACCGAAGCACCCTCCTACGTTATCTTTGCTAAAGATGCCTATGGGCACACAGAGGTGGCTGTGCTCCAAAATATCAAAACGCTCGATGTGACAGCCCCTGTGCTTGCACTTGATAAAGAGGTTTTAAGCGCATCAATGGAGAGCAGTGAGGCAGAACTACGCACCCTCTTGATAGGCAACGCACACACAAGAGACGACAAAGACAGCTCGCCAACAATCGATGTGATCTTTACAAAGCCAACGGTGGCGAGCACGGTAGAGGTCGTATACACATCAACAGACGATGCAGGCAATGTCAGCGAAAAGACAGGTTATCTTAAATTATACGACGGCACACAGCCTGTTATCTCGCTAAACGGCGAGGAGATCTACGAGGACTACACATACACGATAGACAAAGACGAGCTACTTCGACTAACGGTCGACCTTGGCGGCGAGCCTTACTCGGTTATGTACGAGGCAGGACTAAAGACCGTCGCACAAGTTAAGATAGGCTCTACCGATGTCGTGCATAATGTAGGCCACAGTAACCCGATAACCCTTGACATTACAGACAAATCAGGTTTCTACACAGTTGTTATTACAGCTCAAAATCGTATGACATACAGATTTATCGTTTATGTGAGATAGTGGAGGGAAAAAATGAAAAGAACACTTAAAAGAATATGCGCACTCCTTATCGCAACGGTCATTTCGGTGGGATTTATTCCCACCGGAGCCCTTGCGGCGGAGGTTTTGGACAAGGGCGATTATTTCGAACTTACCGACGGTTATCTGTCGGTTAAGGTATCAAAGGACAACGGCGGATTTCTTGTCGACACGTTAGAGGGCGATATAAAGGACAAGTCGGACGACAACAAGCATCTTTTATACCCCGACGAGCATTTCGACACTTCCTTTACCTCCTTTCGTGTAACGAGAGGAGGCGAGGTCAAGGACTATGTTTTTGGCAGAGACTACGGCTTTTTAAGCCTTGACAGCAGTGATGTTACCGTAACTCAGCTTAGCACAAGCAGTGTTGCCGCAACTTGGACGGTAGAAGGCATTACATTTAAGCAGATTTTAACTCTGCTCGACCCGACGGCCACACAGCACGGCATGGTCAAGATTGACTATGAAGTGACAACTGCGGCAGGTAGCGAGGTCGACAATGTAGAAGTTCGTGTGCTAATGGACACGGCACTCGGCAAGACAGACAGCGCCATATATCAGCTTTCGCAAGCAGACGGTAATTACATAACGATAGAACAAGAGAGCATTGTTGCAGGGACTGACTACAACAATACATTCTTTGCGCACGACAATGCTACAAATCCCACAGTTACCGCCTATCTGCTAAATGCCACTGTAAACGGTGTTATTCAGCAGCCTGACGAGGTGGCATTCGGTCACTGGAACAACCTTGCCTCGACAGCTTTCGATTTTGTTCCAAACACAGGCCTTACATTTACAAATGCATTTAACCTCGACTATATGACGGCCGACAGCGCCTTTGCGCTCTACTACGATTTGGGCGGTGTAAACTCGACCGAGACTACATATATGTCGACATACTACGGCGTATACTCAAACATCACCTCGTCAGACGAGGATAAGGTATCTATAAATGTCGTCTCCGCACCGACCGAGCTTGGGCTAACGCCTGACGGAGATGACTACGATGACGGCGGAGATTTTTCCGTTACTCTTATGGTCAAAAACATAAGCGAAGAAACAATTGCCAACTTAGCCGTTGCTGTTTATCCCGAGACGGGGATAAACTCTTACGACCAAAGCGACAATTTAGTTCAACCTGCTTTCTCTAAACCGTATTACACCCAAATTATCGATTTAGAAGCAGATGAAGAAAGGGAAATCACCCTCAACTTTACAGCAGAGCCCATGCTCCAAAGCCAGTATCGCAAGCTCGAGTTTGCGGCGTACGAAACAATTACGCCGGAAGACGGACTTTTAATTGAGGACGAGCGTGGCGATCGTGAAATTTACATCTACTGCCCGGGAAGTGCAGGCAGTGATGTTGTAACATTCTTTAGCACAACCCCCGAGACGATTTTCTACGAGGGCACGAGAAACCTATATCTATCGGGACTGAATTTTGCGCAACTTCGTGATCCAACTGCATACAGCGTACGTCTTCGCCCTGTTGGCGGTGGTTCCGAGCGTGTTGTAAGTAACGCAAACTTTAGTGTAGACAGAGCGGAAAACACAGCTATAATTGTGCTTGAAGACAGAATGACCCCCGGTGTTTGGCAGGTCGTTATCGACTGGAACGATCCGTCTAAAGTAGATGTCACGAGCGAGTCGCTTCAGTTTACCGTTAGCAATAATCCGGGCGTTCAAGAGCTCGACTACGGAATTGCAACGGTCGAAAAGGTCGACGGCTTTGACGAGGACAACCCCGAGTATGAGGTCGGGCTATACACAGACGAGGCCGATTACAAGGCAAAAACAGGCACAGACATAGACAGAAACAATAAAGTTTACCTCGAGCTGCGTGGCGACTTCTCGCCGAGGTACGACGAGGATACGGGTGAACTACTTGGAGCAACGGCGGTATCGATAGAAAGCCCGAACGGCACGCCGAGCAGTACAATAAACATAAGTAACGCTCTTGACGTTGAAAATGGCGAAGTTGTAATCTCTATTGAAAATGGGGACGACGGCAAGATAATAAACATCGACATAGATGCCGAAGTATACACAACAGGCTCGAGAACCCCTGTTTGGGACGGTGTTTGCGCCATAACGAGCTTTGAGGACGGCTCGCTCTCGACCCTTATTCAATATGACTCAAAGGGTCTTGCCGCAACAAATGTCGACAACAGCATTGCAAACACAACAAGTGTCGGCCTACTTTGGCCGGGAGCGGCGAGCAAGGCGCAGACCATAGCAGGTATGTTTTTGGAACTGCGCTACTGCCAGTTTGGCATGATGGCAACAGAGACAGGCACGCCGAACGATAACACAGAAAAGCGCCGCATTATCACCTTTGGTGCGGCACTGTCTCCCGATTTCCTAATACCATCTAACATAGGCTCTGAGTACATTAAGGAAGAAAATTCGCAAATGGAAATGGCGCAACTCGGCATGGTCTCGAGAGACTATGGCGCAGACGAGTTAAGAGATACAAACAGAAAACTCGGAAGCGCTCAGGTAGCGTGGCAAAATGCAAAGTCGGGCAGCCTTAGCCTTTATGTGCAAGACGTAATATTCGGCAGTGGCGGCTTTATCGGATTTAACGGCTCTATCGAAGTAGGTATACCTCCATACATAGACGGTATGCCCTCGATCGAAGGCACTCTTAGCATGAGAATAATGGACGAGGACTGGGCATTTGGCATTGCAGGCGAAGCGGACTTCTCGGTTCTCTCTATGGAAGCAGAGTTTGCCCTACGCAGTTATAACGGAATCCCCGTCCCCGACACGCTATACTTCTATATGGGCGGATTTTCCCCCGGTGTTCCGATAGATCCGTTTGGTGTTCTTTGGCTGATGGGTGCAGGCGGCGGAGTTGACAAGATTTACGACACGATATTTGTCCCGTCGGTACTCCCCCCAATTACGGTCATGCTAAGCGGCGAGATGGGACTTTTCAGCACGCTGTCAGCGAGAGCGAATTTAGGCCTCTCCCCTCGTGGTGTAAGCGCATCGCTAAGCAATATCACGGTTGCACAAGTGCAAATTATCGACAGCATAGGGGTAAACTTGAGTTGGTACCCAAGAGCACGCTTTGCGGCAACACTATCGGTAAGCATCCTCGACTTGATTAACGGCGATGGCTCTTGGCTTATCGAGGAAAACCCCGAGACCCCCGGCAATTCCTTCTTTGAGGCATTTATCCGTGCAAGCATTAATATACCCAGTAACTGGCCGTTTGTCGGCGGATCAAACATTGCAAGTGCCGACCTTGGGTTTAACTTCGATAAGGTCTGGGGCGCTGTGCAGATTATTCGCTTCTCGGCAGGCGTAACATACTACTGGGGCGGCGACGTTGAGTTTGGCACAGGAATATACGACACCCCCGAACCGACGGTCGAGCTGTTAGCCTCGGGTCAGCCTGTCGCTGTCGGCTACGACACGGAGTCAGGACGTGTGTTATACGCTCAAATTAGAAATATGAGTGCAGCCCCCATGAGTGGTGCTCTCACATCAAATGGCACAAAGACAGAGCACACACTCACGCTTGGCGATTACGGTGATCAAGATGCCGTGTTAAACTTCGTCCTCCCTGCCACAAGCGAGAGCGATGCAAGATCAAAAGCAGAGCGCATGACGATAAGCGGCGCTCCGAATGCTCACTCCTTCAAGTGGCTGCATGATAACTCGGTAGCAGCGAGTGAAGCAAATGCAATGTACAATTATAACGACGAGACAAAGACGGTTAGTGTTACAATGAGCTTTATCGAAAGCGAATTTAACAACACATACACCATTACGACACCTGTCGCTGTTACATCGTCTGATGTAGTGGGCTTTACAAAGCTTCCCACCCTAACAGGCGTAACGAAGGATAATGACAAAGCAACAATTACAGGCGATCTCGGCGAGTTTGACGAGATAATCGTAGTGGCGCAAAACGCAGATGATGACAGCGCCGCTCCCTATCCACTTTACAAGAGTGACGCAAAACTTGCGGATGGCACAACATCGGTAGAGGTCGACCTTGAGTACCCGACAAATATGCCGAGTGGCAACTATGTGCTAAGGGCATACGCAACCTCTGCGGAATCTGCACCGAGAGCTCAGTCGAGCACCTTTAGCTACACTAACCCAAATCAGCCAAAAGTGCCGACGGCAGTTGAAGTAACGCTTGGCGGCGATTACAGCATTGATGTAAGTGTTACAAATGCCGCAGGCGAGGACTACGACGGCTACCGTGCGACAATACTTGACAGCACGGGAGAGCCCACAATCTTTTCCGACCTTGATATACCAAAAGACGAGGACGGCACACTTGCAAGCACCTTTGCGGTGGGCGGCAGATACACGACTACCCAGTATGTAAAAGATAAGGTGACAGTGCCGCAGGACACAGAAGGCGCTGTGGCGACAGAAATCTCCTACGGCCTTGAAGCAGGCAAGTCCTATACGGTCGTTGTATCTGGCTACAAAAACGTAGACTCCGGAGTAGACATAGACGGCGACGGCACAAACGACATAACTGCTGTGCTGTCGGCAGGTCTTGAAAGTGCTCCCCTATCCATGGTAGCGCCAACTCCCGTAAGCATAACGGTATCGGCGCAGGGCGCTGTGTCGCAACCTATAAGCAGTGTTGCAATGCTCGAAGCATCGGGCATTAAGGTAGTAGATGTTGTCGACAGTGGAGCTGTAACGCTAAATATATCGGGTGTTACAAGCGGTACATACAAAGTAGATAACAACGACCCCGAGGCATTTTCGACAAGCACTGTACGTATAACCGACCTAAGCGATGGCATTCACACAATTGCGGTCAGGGGTGAAAATGCCACTAAAGATGCAGGCGAGGCTCTATACCTCTTGGCGGTCGACACAGTTGCTCCAAAGCTAATGCTTTCAAGCGGTGCAAGCGGCTACTTTGACGGCACTTCGACAACAATAAGCGGCATGAGCGAGCCAAACGCAAAGGTCTACATGCAAGTAGATGGCGGAGCGCTTAAAACTGTAACCCCCGATGAGAACGGCGACTTTAGCGAAACGCTGACGCTTGATGACGGCTTAGCCTATCAAAACATTAATGTTTGGGCGGAAGATGTAGTCGGCAACAGAACAAAAATGTCTACAATATTCCTTGTAAACTCCCTCCTTGCGTCCGAGGGCGCATCTGCTGTGCTGTATCTTGGTAACGAGGACATAACAAACAAGGTTCTCGACCCCAACGACAACGGTCAGCTAAAGCTCGGTCTAAAGGTGGGAAGCGAAGTTGTCATTATCAACGACTCGAACAGCGCAGGTAGCAGAGTTGTATTCTCCTTGCAAGGAGAATCGAGCTCATCAACGCTAACAGAGAGCGGTATGCTCGACATAACAGCAGGCGGATTTGGCACAATAAACGCAACGCTCGACAGACTTAACGCCTCTGCAACATTTGGTGAAGTGCCCGATTGGAACACAGATCCAAGTGACCCCGAACTGCCGTCAGGCCATATCGACCGTGAGGATGGCGAGCATCACTATAACATAACTATCAAGACAGAAGGCAGAGGAGATGTAACGCCTAACGGTGACATAAACAACGTCGAGAGCGTTAAGGCGCTTGCAGACAGCACATTCACCTTTACCCCTAAATACGGCAACGACGTGCTCGATGTAATTGTAGATGGAGTATCGGTGGGCGCTGTAACTTCCTACACCTTTGAAGATGTCTATAAAGATCACACTCTTGAAGTTATATTCTCGAACAACATAGTAAGCCCGTTTGGCGATGTAACGGCCAACGCTTGGTTCTTTAGCGATGTTATGTTTGTTCTTGACGAAGGCCTAATGCTCGGCATAACCGAAACGGATTTTGCGCCCGACCTATTTGCAACAAGGGCAATGATTTGGACGGTACTTGCAAGAGTAGATGGCGCAGATCTTGCAACGACAGATCCATGGTACGAAGCAGGACAGCTCTGGGCAGTTGGTGCAGGCATTTCGGACGGCACATTACCTGATGATATGATAACAAGAGAACAGCTCGTTACAATGATCTACCGCTACATCGGAAGCCCTGAACCCTTGGTGGGCGAGATAGACTTTAATGACGCAGACAAGATTTCTATCTGGGCGGAAGATGCCTTAGCGTGGGCAATCGAGAATGGCATAATAAACGGCAAAGACAACAACATGCTCGACCCCAAAGGCAACGCAACAAGAGCTGAGATAGCGGCAATCGTTCGCAGACTTGTAGAGTATAAAGAAAGCATGAAAAATTAGCACACACTTTAAATCCCCTTGCCTAATGGCAAGGGGATTTCAGCTTGGAGAAAAAGTGTTTTCTCCAAGCTGAGAAATCAGCTAAAGCTGATTTTAACGCCCTCGGGGCGGGAATTTAACG
>CAYJFK010000019.1:0-40251 GCA_964369475.1 uncultured Oscillospiraceae bacterium
GCCCCCTCGCCGCTCCCCCTCCTTCCGAAGGGGCTTGATTTCATGTTTTTCTCCGGTCTTAAGAGGGTGCGACGAAATTCTTTCGTCGCACCCTCTTACTACGTTCGCCCCCAACATGTGCACAGCATAGAATAGGCCCGTGGCGCCCATCACACATGGGGTTTTGCCTCTACCAAAACAAAAACAGATGCAAAACCCCATGTGGGCCGCAGCCTATACCGCAAATGCCCTCCCCCTTTTTTTGCAGGGTGGTAATTTATAATCAAGCCCCTCCCCATGCGGCCGCTCGACCTCATCGGTCGAGAGACGGGCGCCACCCCTCCCTTTATAGAAATACAAAGCAGGCTTATTTTTAGTTTATAATGCTCTGCTTTTGTTTATCTTTAGTCGGTTATAAATGTATAGACAAATTTTATACAGTATGATATAATTATTTAGTTACGATAACGATAGAAAAAGGGGTGTTTGACGTTTTGAAACGTGAGTGGACTTTAAAAGTACAAAATGATGAAGATGTGTCAAATCTTCGTGCGAGCCTTGGCGTATCGGACGTCACTGCTCGACTTTTGATAAATAGAGGAATTACAAACGATGCTCTTGCAAAGGAGTTTTTGAACAAGTCGGAAGATAGCCTGTTTGACCCGATGCTACTGCCCGATATGGATAAGGCTGTAAGGCGGATAAAGGATGCGCTTGAGCGTGGCGAGAAGATAACAGTTTTTGGTGATTACGATGTAGATGGTGTTACATCTACTGCTATTTTGCATAGATATCTATCTTCTAAGGGCGCAGAGGTTGCATATCATATCCCCAAGAGGGACGAGGATGGATATGGCGTTAGCATGGCGGCAGTTAGTGCAATTTCCGAAGATGGGACAAAGCTTATTATAACTGTCGACTCGGGCATTACAGCGATTGAGGAGATAGCCTATGCAAATGAAATCGGGCTCGATGTCGTCGTTACCGACCACCATGAGTGCCGTCCCGAGCTTCCGCCTGCCTGTGCTGTTGTCAACCCCAAGAGGGGAGATAGTCTTTACCCCTTTAAGGAACTTGCAGGAGTTGGGGTTGTTTTTAAGCTCATTTGTGCGATGGAAGGCAGAGATAGACTGCTTGAATGCATTGATAAATATGCAGAACTTGCCGCCTTCGGTACCATTGCCGATGTTATGCCGCTAATTGGCGAAAACCGTATTATTGTATCTATCGGCATGAAAAAAATCGAGAGCGCCCCTTGCAAGGGGCTTTATGCTCTTATACAAAACTCCGGAGTTGGGCAAAAGAAGCTTACTGCCGGAACTGTTGGTTACCTGCTTGCACCTCGTGTTAATGCCGTTGGCCGCCTTGGTTGTGCCGATGTTGCGGTAGAGCTCTTTTTAACCGAGGACGAGGAGGAGGCCGATCGCCTTGCAAAGGAGCTTTGCGACTCCAACAGAGCACGGCAAGACGAAGAAAACAAGATTTTAACAGAGGCCGAAGCTATGATTGCGGCCGATGAGGACTTTGATACTCGCCGTGTAATAGTGCTTGCAAAAGAGGGTTGGATTAGCGGTATTATAGGCATTGTTGCCTCTCGGCTTGCAGATAAATATCATCTGCCGACCGTTATGGTATCCTTTGACCAAGATGGACTTGGCAAGGGTTCATGCAGGAGTATACGCACATTTAACATATACGAAGCGCTCGAGACTTGTAGTGGTCATTTAGAGAAGTTTGGCGGCCACGCACTTGCGGCAGGGCTTTCTGTAAGAAAAGAGAATTTAGAGGGCTTTAGAGCGGCGATCAACGATGTGGCCGAAAGCACGATAACGGAGGACGACCTTATACCAAGGCTTTCTGTCGACTGTGAAATTAAGCCATGCGATATAACGCTCGATACCGTTGCCGACATCTCTTTTTTAGAGCCCTACGGCATGGGCAATCCCTCCCCTGTCTTTATGTGCAAGGAACTTACAGTGGCCGATGTCACTCCCCTTTCAGGTGATAAGCATTTAAAGCTCTTTCTCAAAAATGGGGATACTAAGGTTACGGCATTTATGTTTGGCCGCAACTTGGCAAGCTTTCCCTTTACAGCAGGCCGCAAGGTCGACATTTGCGCCACTCTCGATGTCAATACATTCAGAGGGGTTAGCAGTGTTCAAGTTGTAATTAAAGACACAAGGCAGGCAAGTAGCGAGGCTCTTTATCTGTCAAACGGCATGGCTCGTCATGAGGCCTTTAAGGCAGGCGATGCCCTTTGGGGGGAGGATATTCCGACAAAGGCTGATTTTGTAGAGATATATAAACTACTTCAAGGCGGAGAGGTTAAAAATGCCGAGGAGATAGCAATAAAGCTTACTACAACGAGCGGTGGCATTGCAAACATTTGCAAGATCTCGCTTTGCCTTGACGTGCTCGAAGAAATGGGCATAATAGATCGCACTAAGGGGCTTGTTATAAACAAAATTGTGGGCAAGGTCAATCTAAACGAATCACGAGTGTTAATGGCCGCAAAGGCCAAAATATAAAAGGAGGTACAGGCAGTGGATAAAAAGGAAAATACAGCAGGTGCTGTTACAGAGAATGTTATACCCATGTCGGAGGACAGTGTGGGCAAGCTACTGCTTGAAACTATCGAGCAGTCGGGGCACACATACGATATGCCGCTCGTCGAAAAGGCATTTATCGCCGCAAGAGAGGCTCACAAGGGGCAAATGCGCCGCTCAGGCGAGGAGTATATAACTCACCCTGTCGAGGTAGCTCGTATACTGATAGAGCTTGGCATGGACAACGAGTGCATTATTTCGGCACTTCTTCACGATGTTGTTGAGGATACTACCGTTACAGAAAAGGAAGTTAAAAAGGACTACGGCGCAGACATAGCCTCTCTTGTTTCGGGCGTTACAAAGCTTGGTAAGATACCCTATACAAGCAAGGAGGAAGAACAGGTTGAAAACCTCCGCAAGATGTTCCTTGCGACCGCTAAGGACATAAGAGTTATTATTATTAAGCTTGCCGACCGCCTGCACAATATGAGAACGCTTGCCGCAATGCCTGACTATAAGCGCAGGGAGAAGTCGAGGGAGACAATGGAGGTCTACGCACCTCTTGCCCATCGTCTTGGTATGCAGAGAATTAAGGTAGAACTTGAAGATCTGTCGCTGCGCTATTTAGACCCGATAGGCTATACCGAGATTGCAAGAGATTTCGAGACGAGGGCTTACGAGCGTCAGGATTTTCTTGAAAATATCATAGGCAAGATGAAAGAGCGCATGGCAAAAGAGTTTGAAGGTTGCCGTGTAGACGGACGTGTTAAGCATATTTACAGCGTTTACAACAAGATGTTTAAACAAAACAAAACGCTAAGCGAAATATACGATCTTTATGCTCTGCGTGTTATTGTTAACTCGGTTGAAGAATGCTACAACGTGCTCGGTATTGTGCACGACATGTGGCGATCTATTCCCGGTAAGCTTAAGGACTATATTTCCACACCAAAGCCAAATATGTATCAGAGCATACACACGACTGTCATCGGTACAGAGGGTATGCCCTTTGAGGTGCAAATTCGCACATGGGACATGCACAACACGGCCGAGCTCGGTATTGCGGCGCACTGGAAGTACAAGAGGGGCATGGGTAAGAAGGACACGCTCGACGGTAAACTTGAGTGGGTTCGCAAAGTGCTTGAAATTCAGTCGACGGCGGCAGATCCCGAAGACTTTATGGCGACATTTAAAATAGACTTTTTCGACGATGAAGTTTTTGTCTTTACCCCAATGGGCGACCTTATAAATCTGCCTGTCGGCGCAACTACTATCGACTTTGCATATGCTATACACAGTCAGGTCGGCAACCGCATGACCTCTGCCAAGGTTAATGGCAAGATTGTAACGCTTGATTACAAGGTGCAAAATGGCGATATTGTCGAGGTCGTTACCTCCAAAGAGGACGGCAAGGGGCCAAACAGAGACTGGGTTAATATTGCCGCCACCACTCAGGCAAAGAACAAGATTAAGCAGTGGTTTAAAAAGGAAAAGCGAGAGGAAAATATCCTTCGTGGTCGTACCGATGTCGAGCAGGCCGTTAAGCACGCACTTCTTGCCATAAAGCCCGATGAGCTCGAAGATATGCTAAATCCGATAGCAAAGCGCCTTGGCGTTACGGGAACTGACGAACTCTATGCCGCCATAGGCTACGGCGGTATGACCGTTACGAGGGTTATGTCCAAGCTAAAGGACGAGTACGGCAAGACTCACAAGCCGTCCGACGAGGCTGTTTTAGAGAATATCCCGGAAGTTGCAAAGACAAAGACAAATGGCAAATCGCAGTCTGGCATACTTGTCGAAGGGCTCGACGATTGCCTTATTAAGTTTGCAGGCTGTTGCAATCCGCTACCCGGTGACGATGTAGTGGGTTATATTACAAAGGGTTTTGGCGTTTCGGTTCACAGGAGAGACTGCAAAAACTTTACGTCGAGCATTGAAAAGAATATAGAAACAGAGCGCTGGATTCCCGTTAAGTGGGCAGGCGCTACCAAGACTATGTATCAAGCAGAGCTAAAGATTTTGAGCACAGGACGGCCGGGGCTGCTTGCCGATCTTACAATGTTCCTTGCAAACAGCAAGGTTACAATACATGCTCTTAATGCAAGGGAAGATGATACGGGCGGTTTTGGCACGATTTCCATTGTTATAGATGTTGTAGATGTCGGTCATCTTACGCAGATAATCGGCAAACTGCTAAAGATTAAAGGCGTTAGCGAAATTAAGAGGGGGAAGGTCAGTTGAAGGCTGTTGTACAAAGGGTGTCCCGTGCGGTATGCCGCATAGACGGCGAGGTATCGGGTGAAATAGAGCGTGGTTTTCTCGTGCTACTCGGTGTTTGGCAGGGTGACACGGAAGAAGACTGCATTAAGCTTGCCGAGAAAATAGCAGGGCTTAGAATTTTCGAGGACGAGGGCGGCAAGATGAACCTTTCCTTGTCTCAAGTCGAGGGCGGAGTGCTTGTTGTGCCAAACTTTACCATCGCAGGCAACAGCGAGAAGGGCAATCGCCCCTCCTTTATAGCGGCGGAGCGCCCCGAGTGTGCTATCCCTCTTTTTGAACTATTCAAAAAGACAATTGCAGACAAGGGAATTCCTGTTGCATCGGGTGTTTTCGGAGCCGATATGAAGGTAGAGCTCGTCAACGATGGGCCTGTTACTCTTATTGTAGAAAAGGGCGAAAATTCCTTTTAAGCTTTTAAGGAGGTTATTATGTCTGACATTTTAAAGGGCTATATGGAGGAGCATGTAAGCAAAAATACAGAAGCGGAGCTTGCAAACTTAGATCATCCCGACTACGGCCTTGTGCCAAACATGCCTATATACACCATGGGCACATTTGGCAGTAGGCGGTATCTCTTTGGTCTAACTACCGCCAAAGGCAAGATTGTCCTGTGGGAGCGCAGGGGCTCTACCATTGTAGAGGGAATAAATGGGCCTGTCGATATATACGACGGCACTCTTAAATCGGGTGAGCGCTACGGCACGATATTTATTAATATGTACGGTTCTAAAATCTCGGAGCATCTTCCGAGAGGATATATGAGAAAGTTTGTTTAGGAGGAATTAACAATGAAAATGCATCATATCGAAAGTTCACCAATGCTTGTGAACACCTATATTTTATACGACGACACAAAGGAAGCGGCCGTTATAGACCCTGGGTTTCACAACCCCAAACTCTTTTCCTTTTTAAAGGAAACAGGGCTTAATGTAAAATACATTATAGCTACCCACGGCCATGGCGACCATACATCCCTTATGGGCAAGGTTAAAGCGGAGTTTGGCGGCGATGTCGTTATACACAAGGACGATGCCTTTATGCTATCTGTCCCCTCTCGTTTTTCCGAAGTTATGGGGGATCAATTTATCATGACGACTGCCGATATGCTGCTCGAGGGCGGCGAGACTTTGAAGGTCGGCGACTTTGAAATTAAGGTGCTTCACACCCCCGGTCATTCCAAGGGCGGCGTATGTTTTATCGCCGATAAGTACCTAATTACAGGGGACACACTTTTCTGGAACGATGTCGGCAGGACAGATTTTGAGGGTGGCTCGCACGATGAGCTTCGTCACTCCATTTCTGTTGTGCTTGGAGCGGTCGAGGGCGACCTTGATGTGCTTCCAGGTCACGAGGACTTTACAACGCTTGCCCACGAGAAGGCAAACAATCCCTTCTTTAAGCCGCTATGAAGATAACCCTGCAAGGCACGCAGGAGCGCTATCTTGCCGAAACGCTCTGTCTTTTGTTCTTCCCTGCCGCAAAATTTGCAGAAGACGTGCAAGATGGGCTAAGTGCGCATTTTGAAGTGAACGAAGGGCATGTCGGTGTACGACTTACTGCTCATTCTCTCGAAACTTACAAGGTCGTTCTTCTTTACGACAGCTCGGAGGACAGCATAAAGAGAGCACTTGCAAGGGCTATGTACAAAGCGGGCGAGGAGATAACGAGTATGTCCCCTCCTTGGGGCACGCTTACAGGCATTCGCCCGACTAAGCTTGTCAGAAAGTTGATGAATAGCGGCATGACAGCAGAGGAGGCAAGCGAGTATCTACTGAATGAATACTACACAAGCCCTGAAAAATCTCGCCTTTGCACAGAGGTCGTAGCGGCCGAGGGCAGAGCTCTCTCTCTGCTCGACAGATCTGCCGTTAGTTTGTATCTCGGCATACCCTTTTGCCCGACGAGGTGTTCTTATTGTTCTTTTGTCTCGCACTCGGTAGAGAGAGAAGGGCATTTAATCCCAAGCTATGTAGATGCATTAATCGAGGAAATACACACAACACTGCCACTCATAAAAGTACCTGTATCGAGCATATACATAGGAGGTGGCACACCCACTACCCTATCCCCTTCCGAGCTCGAGCGAGTTATGGGGGCGGTCTCGCAACATGTCGACCTTACAACCATTCTTGAATACACGGTCGAGGCAGGCAGGCCTGACACTATAACGGAGGGTAGGCTTGCCGCAATAAAGGCAGGCGGAGCAAACAGGATAAGCGTTAACACTCAGACTACAAACGAGGATACATTAAGGCTTATCGGCAGACAGCACACAGCGGCAGACTTTTTTAAGGCATACGAGGCGGCAAAAGGCATGGACTTTACAGCCATTAATATAGACCTGATAGCAGGTCTTCCCTCGGAGTCGCCCGAAATATTCAAAAAGAGCCTTAGCGACTGTCTTGCCCTAAATCCCGAAAATTTAACTGTGCACGCACTCTCCCTAAAACGTGCGGCACGGCTTGAATATAGCGACATGGCAAGGACAAAGGAAGATGCAGGCGACATTTTTAAAATGCTCGACCACTCCTCCAAAATGACGGCGGCGGCAGGGCTTTTGCCTTATTATCTCTACCGTCAGCGCAATACGCTTGGTAATTTGGAGAATGTCGGCTACTCAAAAGAGGGACTCGAGGGGCTTTACAATGTCTATATCATGGGTGAATATCAGTCGATACTGGCACTTGGGTGTGGCGGTGTTTCCAAGGTCACGCAGCTTGACGGCGGCAAGATCGAGCGCTTTTACAACGACAAACATGTGGGCGAATATTTGAAAAATGCCGAAAAAAGGCGCACTATGGCGCAAAACTTTGCGAAGACACTAGAGCGGCGCATTTTTTAAAGTTTTGCACCTACTTTAGGTCTTTTTAGGCCTTTAAGCAGTATTGATTTATTAACAATTTTGTAGTAAACTAATATCAGCGTGGTATTAATATATTGAAAGGCGGATGGTTATTTATGGCAATCAAACCCGAAAATGTTCTAAGCAATTTTAAAAAGGCCGGCGAGGCAGCTGCACAAAAAGCGGCTGATTTTGTAGAGCGCTCTAAGATAACACTTGAAATTACAGGAAAAGAGAGCGAGATAAACGAGCTTTTTAAAGAGCTTGGCAAGGCGACATACGAGGCAAAGAAAAACAATGTACAGGGCATGACACCCGAAGCACTTATAGCTATAATCGACGGCAAGATGGACGAGATCGAGGAGCTAAAGACAAAGCGCATGGAAAAATCCGATCCTGTATGCCCAAGCTGTGGCAAGGACATCGAGGATTTCAGCCACGATTTCTGCCCCCGTTGCGGCACTCCCCTTCCTAAGAAGGAAGATGATGGTTGCGGCTGTGGCGACGACTGCGATTGCGATGGTAATTGCGGCTGTGGCGATGACTGCACATGCAAGGACGAAGCTGAGGTTGCGGCTGAGGTTGTCGAGGCTGAGATCGTCGAGGCAGAGGTCGTTGCAGAGCAAGATGCAGAGGGCGAACTACAATAGTTTTAACACAAAAGCGGAGCAATGCTCCGCTTTTAAATATTAGAAATTATTGTTGTTATGACAGGCGGGGCTTAGAGAAAAAGGGTTTTCTCTAAGCCCCGCTTTTTTCAAGTAGGCTATATCATATCTTTTCGTTTAGTGTAGTCTTACAACTCTACACGCTGTCCCTATATGTCTTTGGCGAAAGTCCTGTGTAATTCTTAAAGGCTCTGCTGAAATAGTGCTGATTTTTATATCCCACAGCGATTGCAATTTCCTTTATCGGTATGCTCTTTTGCTCTTTTAGCATTATCATGGCGCTTGTAATTCTAACCTTTGTTAGATAATCGGTAAAATGAAGTCCGACATCCTTTTTAAGCTTTCGAGTAAGGCTCGATGGGCTTATAAAAAAATGTGCGCATACTGCCTCTATGTTAAGGTCGGGATTTGTCATGTTTTCCGCTATATACTTTTTATAATCCCCCTCCACATCGTGCGACTGCTCTTGTTTTTCCCCGCCGCTAAGCTCTGCAAAGCAACCTAACAGCGTTTTGTCGAAAAGATCTGCATCTACCGGTTTGAGCAAATATGCGTTGACCTTGTTCTGTATTGCCGCCTGTGCATACTCAAAGAGAGAATAGCCCGAAATTATAATTATGGCGACTTCGCTGTTATGCTCTCTTATCTTGGAAATAGCTGTAAGCCCGTCGAGCATCGGCATGTTTATATCTATAATAATTATATCGGGACTGTGCTCTTTTGTCTTTGTCATTACTTCAAGACCGTCGCAGGCCGTTATGATCTCTGATATTTTATCGCCATGCCGTGCAAGCATGTTTGATATTGTGGCTCGCATCATGCTCTCATCATCCGCTATAAGTATCTTAAACACTAAGGCCCTCCCGATTTATTTTTATAGTAACGCACGTACCGACACCGAACTTGCTCGATATGTCAAAATACGAGCCCTTACCGCAGTGAAGCAGTACCCTTTGACTTACATTGTTAAGCCCGAAATTTTCCTTCGACACGTCGGATTTTAAATTCTCCCTAACATGCACAAGGCGCTCCTCTCCTATTCCTATGCCGTTATCTGTAACTGTAATTACAGCAAAATCGCCCTCGGCGTATACCTTTACATCTATCTTGCCAAGCTTTTTCTCGTGCTTTAGTCCGTGGTATATTGCATTTTCTATAAGAGGTTGAAGTATTAGCTTTGGCACCGTTATTTCTCCTAAGCTCTCGTCGACCTCAAAGGAGTAACTAACGGTATCGCTATATCTAAACTCCTGTATTTCAAGGTAGTTTTTTGCATGTTCCACCTCTCTCTTAAGGCTTATTATATCGTTTCCATCGCTAAGCGCCGTTTTGAAAAATCCCGAAAGACAGTCGATATAATGCGCCACATCGGTAGCTCCTTGCTCCTCCGACAGCCATTTTAAAGAGGCAAGCGTGTTGTACAAAAAGTGCGGATTTATCTGAGCTTGAAGTGCCGACTGATACGCCCTTCTTTTTTGCTCCTCTGTTGTCGATATTTTTTCTATAAGCTCCTCTATCGTGCTTAGCATAAGATTGTATGTCTGCCCGAGAAAATATATCTCGTCTTTGCCCGTCGACTCGTAGTAGTCTGTCAAGTTACCCTCGTTTACACTTATCATCTTACTTTGCAACTTTTTAATGGGTCGCACAATACTAAGCGATACAAAATGAGCAAAAACCAAACTAAGCAAACATAGTATCGCCATAACTATTTGGAGCGAGCTCGTTATCTCGTTTGTGTTGGCAAAAATCGCATCGTTTTCCATCTTGGTGCAGAGCATCCAATCGTCGAAAAGTTGCACTTCGGAGTAAAATACCATGCTGTCATCTAAGGTAATATGACCGCTCTCTTTATAAATCTCGGTGAAGTTTTCTGTAAGTGTGCTCTTTTCGGCAACGCTTAGCACATTTCTAAATTCAACAGCATTCATGGTGTAGACCTCACCGTTTTTATTCATAAGCCACGATGTGCCGCCAAAGACATTAACTTGATTTAGTATTTCCTTTACCTTTTCTACATTTATTCCGCTTATAAAGAGTGTATCGTGATAGTTCGTGTAGCTCTCTATCGGGTAGTATATTAAAAAATATGTCTCACCAAGCCTCTCTATTGTTATGGGCTCTGATGTTAGGTATTCTTCGGGGGAGTGGTATATCTCTCTAAAGTCGTCGAGCGGAATAAGGCGAAATGTATCCTCGCCGTTTACCCATGTGTCGCCGTCGAGCGTTCCGTATGCAAATAGGTCGTCGTGCGGCCCGTCGCTCTCCCCTTTTGCCGTTACTATTTGGTCTACATATGGTTGCATCTCGACAGGGTCTCCCGATTTAAAGGCAGGTAGTTCTGCTAAAAGTCTAAATTCGTTAATTGTCGTTTGTAGCCAAAGCCCAAGTTCTTCAGATTTTGCGCTGTTTAATATGCTTGTCTGTTCAATGGCTACCTTGCTGTTTTCCGTTTTAACCGAGCTTACAACTATGCCGTACAAGGCAAAAAAAGATGCTACAAGGCAGAGCGTTATAACAGACATTATTTTACTTCTTATCGACATAAGCTCCCCCCTTGATAACATGATACAGTTTTAACGCTGCGAATGATATAAAAACTCGAAATATGCGTTTATAGTATAAACTAATGCCGTTAAAATGTAAATACAAAGTAAAATAAGTATGATAAAATAGCTACAATATGGATGGTTAAGCAATCTACAAACCATCACAAAAGAATTGGAGGACGAAAAAATGCGCAAAACACGCACACTTTCCCTAATCCTTGCACTTGTTATGGCCTTAGGCCTTGTCGGCGGTGCGGCTTCTTACACAGTACAGTCCGGAGACGTACTTTGGAGAATAGCAGAGGACTTTGGCACAGACTATAAGTCGCTTGCAGCGGCAAACGGTATTGACAATCCAAATCTTATATTCCCCGGTCAAGTAATCACATGGGGCGAGGAAGCTACGGTAGAGCCTACTCCCGAACCCACACCCGAAGTTGAAATGACATACTACACAGGCTCGGCACAGGGCTTTGGCGGCGCAGTTGAGGTAACACTCGGCTATGAGGGCGATACGCTTGTCGACGTTAAGGTTGTCGGAGCAGGCGAAACAGCAGGCATTGGCACAAAGGCAATCGAAGCTATGCCTGCAATGATATTAGCAGCAGGCAGCGCAGATGTAGACAGCGTTGCAGGCGCAACAGTAACTGCCGATGCTATCAAGGCGGCTACAAAGGCAGCTATGGACGAGAAAATGGGCGTTGAGAAGCCAGTTGTTGAGGCCGACAAGGTTCAGACAGCGACAGCTACGGCTATGGGGTATGGCGGAAATATGACTGTTGAAGTCATGGCAACAGGTACAGAGATAACCTCTGTTAAGGTAACGGAGCACGATGAGTCGATGGGTATCGGCACACATGCTATCGATAGAATTCCTGTGGCAATGGTAGAGCATCAGAGCATAGCTATCGACAGCATCGCAGGCGCATCGGTAACCTCGGGCGCAATAAAGTCGGCTGTTGCCACAGCGCTTGCTAAGATGGGACTTGACAGTGCAGACTATCAGACAGAGCCTGTTATTAATCAGGCGGCAATAGCAGATAAAACATTTGACGTTGTCGTACTCGGCGCAGGTGGTGCCGGACTTTCGGCTGCTATTGAGGCAAAATTAAATGGTGCAGATAGTGTTGTTCTCGTTGAGAAGATGGCCTTTGCAGGCGGTAATACAATTCTCTCATATGCCGATCTCGCTGCCCCCGGCAACTGGCTACAGGTAGAAAAGGGCATTGAAGACAGTGCAGAACTTATGGCACAAGAAATGTGGGAGGGCGGCGGCAAGCTTGCTCGAAAAGAAATTGTAGATGTTGTATCATACAATTCATTATCGGCCGCAAACTGGTTAAAAGATTATGTAGGAGTTGAATATACCGACTATCTTGTACAAGAAGGTGGACATTCTCTGCCTCGTGCAGTAGAGCCTATAGGTAAAGGTAGCGGAATGGTTCTCCCGCTGGTAGATAAAGCAGTGGAACTTGGTGTTGAAATATTCTATAATACCGAAGCAAAAGAGTTTGTGGTAGATGAGAACGGTAGGCTAATCGGCACAGTTGTTGAGCGTGATGGAGTAAAGGCTGTATTTACGGCAACGAGTGGAACGGTGCTTGCAACGGGCGGCTTTGGTGCAAACATCGAAATGAGAGAAAAGTATAACACACTTTGGGCAACACTCGACAATAGCGTCCCTACCACAAACTCCCCGGCAATAACAGGTGACGGTATAGTTATGGCTGAGAAAATCGGCGCAAAACTAGAAGGTATGGAGTATGTTCAGCTTTACCCCTTTGCAAATCCATACACAGGTGTATACTATGGCTATGAATCCCCGATATGGAGCAGCGAGGGCTTTGCATACATAAATCAAGATGGCAACAGATTTGTTAATGAATTATCTACACGTAAAGAGCGTTCCGACGGCATACTTGCCCAAGACGGTCATGTTATAGGTCTTTACAATCAAGAGGTTGCCGACAGAATGGGTCTTGAGGAACTACATGCAAAGGAATATGCAATAACGCTTGAACAAGGTGTGTTCTACAAGGCAGATACCCTTGAGGAGATTGCTGAGTACTTTGACATTAATGCGGAAAATCTTGTTAAAACTATGGATAACTATAACAAGTACATGGAAGATGGTGTTGATCCGGAGTTTGGTAGAACAACGAGCTTGGTTCCCATGAACGGTGGCCCATGGTATGCGATGATAGGCGTGCCTACTGTTCATCATACAATGGGTGGCGTTATGATCGACGAGGAAGCACGTGTTATAAGCAACGATAATACACCTATAGACGGTCTGTTTGCGGCAGGCGAGGTTACAGGCAGTGTACATGGCAATAACCGCCTTGGCACTTGCGCAATCACAGATATCGTGGTATTCGGTCGAATAGCAGGTGCAAATGCAGCGGCAGGCGTTAAATAATACAATCCTCAATTTTTTGGAGCTTCGCCCATGTTTACGCATGTCATGGGCGAAGCTCATTTTTTATCTGTCTTGTTAATTACATGTTATGTATGCTATAATAAATCAAAAACGATTAGGGAAGGCTATGAAAAAATTCTTTGCATGTTTTATATTTGTCTTCTCGTCAGCATTTTTGGCTTCTTGCACATCTGATATTAACCCAAATGATGATGCGGAGATAAGGCAAAGTATCAATCTTTACCGGGGAGAAGCAGAAGGGTATGGTGGCGCAATTACAGTTGAGGTCGCTTTGACCGATAAGGAGATATCTTCTGTTGTTGTGCTCTCTCACAGCGAGACGGCAAGCATAGCGGATATTGCTTTGTCAGACATACCTAAAATTATTGTGGACGAGCAGACGCTTGCTGTAGATGTTGTTTCGGGTTCTACTGTAACATCAAACGCAATTATAGAAGCCGCTGCGTCAGCTCTATTGTCTGCTGGGGTAGATGTGTCTGCCATGGCTAACAAGTCAAACTCCATCGCACCGGAAAGATTAGTCGAAGGCAAATCGTATGATGTTATTGTAATAGGTGCAGGCGGCGCAGGGCTTTCTGCTGCAATCGAAGCGAAGCTAAGTGGCGCAGATAACGTACTGATAATAGAAAAAATGCCTTTTGCCGGAGGTAACACACTTTTGTCGTGTGGCGAAATGGCTGTTCCCGGCAACTGGGAGCAAGATGATGTAGGTGTCGAGGATAGCGAAAAATTATATGCCAGTGACATATACATTGGCGGCGGCGGTGTTGCAAGGCTTGAAATGGTGGAAACCTTTGCCTCAAATGCTATGGATGCCGCCTTCTGGGTCAGAGATTTTATTGGTGTAGAGTTTAGAGATGATTATCTTGGTGCTGAGGGTGGCCACAGTGTCGGGAGAACCTTACGCCCTATTGATTTAGGTGCAGGAATTATCTCCCCCCTTCTTAACAAAGCAGAAGAGCTCGGCGTTGATATAATGCACAACACAAAAGCTACAGAACTGATAAAAGACGACGATACAGGCCGGGTAGTGGCTGTTTCGGTATTGAGAGATGATCATTCAGTTACAATGACAGCATTAAAAGGGATTGTTGTAGCAACCGGTGGTTTTAGCGCAAATATAGAGATGAGAGAGCATTACAATTCCTCTTGGGAAACGCTTGATGGATCTATAGCTACATCAAACTCGCCTGCAAGCATGGGAGATGGAATAATAATGGCCGAAAAAATAGGTGCACAGCTTGAAGGTATGGAATATATACAACTTTATCCTTTTAACAATCCTGCAACCGGAATTTACCACAACATCGAAGCCCCCAGTTGGCTAAGTGAAGGGCACTTTTATGTCAACCAAAGCGGCAACCGCTTTGTCAATGAGATGGCTACACGTGACGTGCGTGCACGTGCTATACTGGAGCAAGATGGGCTTGTTTATGCGATATATAGTCAAGAGGTCGCAGACCGTTTGGGGCTTGAGGAGGAGTTTGCCGACGACTATGCAAAGTCGCTCGAACAGGGGGTCTTTTACAAGGCCGATACCATCGAGGAAATAGCGGCTTACTTTGATATAAATGCCGCCAATTTGCAAATTACGCTCGATCAGTACAACCACTACATGCAAAATGGCGGCGACCCCTTTGGCCGCAATACAGCCATGGTGCCGATGGAGGAGGGGCCTTGGTTTATTCTAAGCGGCGTTGTAACGGTGCATCACACTATGGGTGGCATTATGATAGACGAGATGGCGCACGTTATAGACACAGAGGGCAACATTATGGAGGGGCTCTATGCCGCAGGCGAGGTTACAGGCAGTACCCACGGAAACAACAGGGTGGGCTCTGTGTCTATTCCCGATATAATTGTCTTTGGCCGTATAGCCGGAACAAATGCGGCTTTAGGCAAGTGATGCACTGCTTTCTTAGCCTCTTAGATATGTTAAAAAATATTCTTATTTGAAAGTATAGTTTTAATATGCTATAATTATTTTCGGGCAAATGTTAATAACTCGCTAAACATGCTTCGTTAGATCTATATACTTGGAGGACGTATGAGTTTCGAAAATCAAAGAGAATCTCTGATAGGGATGGTAAAAGGAATAGCTAAAATGATGGGCGACAACACCGAAGTAACCCTTCATGATTTAAAAAAACAAGAGATCGTACATATCGAAAACGGGCATATCACAAACCGAGAGGTCGGTATGTCTATGGATATGCGGGTATATGAATCTATTCGAATGATGAGCGACAATGATGGTCATTGGATTGGATATAAAAGCGAAACCGAAGATGGTTTAGAACTACGTGCAAGTCATTTCATTATTAAGGATAGCGAGGGCGTGGAGGTTGCGCTTATATGCGTTAACCAAGATGTAAGCGAGCTTCGAGTTGCTAAAAATGTTATAGAAAAACTGCTTGGCACTAACAATATGTCGCCCGTTGTAGATACCGATAGCAATATGAACTTTCTGCAAAAGGTTGCCATTAACACAATCTTATCTGAAATTGAACGCCTTAAGCCGTACAGGCTTGATACAAAACAGGCAAAGTTAATGCTTATAGAGAGGTTAGATCTTGCAGGTGTGTTTTCCCTTCGAGATTCGGTTGTTTTTATCTGCGACTTTTTGTCTATTTCTCAAGCTACATTCTATAACTATCATAAAGAGATAAAAAACAGAAAAGAAGAGTAATGCTTGTTTTATAATAAAAAATATTTATACCACCTTTAATTGCAACATGTTAAAGGTGGTATTTTTTTATATATTTTAGAAATAAATTATAATAATTAAAATCTGATATATATATTATTCACAATATTTTAACATGCTTTTTGTAAAATTGCACAATTTATAGGTTATTTTAATTTTAATATTGACTTTTTGCGCAAATTACCATAATATATCACCATAAAGTTATAACGTTTTTTGTTTTCATTTAAAATAATTTTCTAAAATAAAGTAGAAAATTTTTATAATTCAAGAAATCGAATGATCAGCCCCCCTTTGCGTTATAATGAGTTAATGGAGGAGAATTCATGAAAGTTAAAATCAACGAAAAAATCTGCAAAGCTTGTGCGCTATGTGTGCGTGCATGTCCAAAAAAGGTTCTCGAGCTTGGTGCAAAGATCAATCAAAATGGCTATAACTACGCTGTGATAAACAACGAGGACGCTTGCATTAGCTGTGCTGCTTGCGCAATTAATTGTCCTGACATGGCTATCACAGTTTATAAGGAGGTATAGGAAATGGGCGCAGACAAAAATTTTCATTTTATGAAGGGTAACGAAGCGGCGGCAGAAGCAGGTATTAGGGCAGGATGTCAGGGATATTTCTTTTATCCGCTTACACCTTCGAGCGAAATCGGAGAATACATGTCGAGACACTTAGACGATAACGGCGGTGTTTTTGTACAGGCAGAGAGCGAAATCTCTGCAATTAATATGGTTATGGGCGCAGCGTCGAGCGGTGCACGTTCGATGACAGGCACATCCGGTGTTGGTTTCTCGCTTATGACAGAGTGCATTTCTTACATGGCCGGAGCGGAGATCCCGTCGGTCGTTGTAAATGTTATGCGTGGTGGCCCGGGACTCGGAACACTCGAGCCGACACAGGCCGATTACAATCAAGCTACAAAGGGCCCCGGGCACAGCGGTGCACTTGTGCCTGTATTTGCTCCATCCGACACACAGGAAATTGTCGACCAAGTAATAGAGGCTTTTGATATTTCCGAGAAGTACAGAACGCCTGTAATTGTTCTCTACGATGCATACACAGGTCAGGTAATGGAAAGTGTTGATTTTCCGCCAAGAAAAGAAAAAAACACCGTCTACGATTGGGAGTTTGCCGACGAGCCACACGAGCAACGAGTTGTTCGCAGCGGACTTGGTCCTGCCATCTTCGACCACTGGAAGCATTTATACGCAAAATACGATCTTATGAAGGCCGAGCTTCAGCGCTACGAGGACTACATGACAGATGATGCCGACATCGTGCTTGTCGCTTTTGGAATTGTCGGACGTATTTGCAGAACTGCGGTTGACAAGGCAAGGGAGGCCGGATTAAAGGTCGGACTGATCCGCCCACAGATGATCAACCCTTTCCCAACCACAGCTTTTGACAAATTCAAAGGCAAGAACACTAAATTCCTTACCATTGAAATGAGCTACGGCCAGATGATAGATGATGTTACTCTTGCTGTCGGAAGTTCCGAAAACTCGTTCTTCTATCGTAACGAATATGGAAGCACGCCAAAAATGTCCGAAGTCATGGGAGCTATTAACAAGCTCGCCAAGGAGGGAAAAATATGAAAACTGTATTCGAAAAAACAAGCTCTTTTAATAACAATCCGCTCTCGTTTTGCCCCGGTTGCGGTCACGGAATCGCACAGAGACTGATCGGCGAGTGCCTTGTGGAACTTGGCGTAAAAGATCAAACTGTTGGTGTTTTAGGTGTTGGCTGTTCATCTCCATCGTGGAAGGCGATGACATGGGATATGCTATCAGTCCCCCACGGAAGACCCGGCGCTGCCGCAACAGGTCTAAAGAGAGTCAAGCCGCATAAAATTGTATTTACATATCAAGGCGATGGCGATATTGGTTCAATCGGATATGCCGAAACAATGTACGCCGCTATGCGTGGCGAGAATATCACGGTTTTTTGTGTAAACAACACGGTCTACGCAATGACAGGCGGTCAAATGTCGCCGATGTCGCTCGAGGGGCAAAAGACAGTTACCTCGCTAAAGGGACGTGACATCAAAAAGACAGGAAGTCCGCTACACCTTGCAGAACAAATTGGCAACCTCCCAGACAGCACATTCTCTGCACGTGTGTCTCTCCACGACACAGCAAACATTAACAAGACAAAACAAACAATTAAAAAGGCACTGCAAAACCAAATCGACGGTAAGGGTTATAGCTTTGTAGAAATAATGTCGCCATGTCCGTCTGTATGGAAGATGCAACCTACCGATTGCATGGATCATATTAAAGAGGTAATTTTACAAGAATACCCATTAGGTGTATTCAAGGACGAAGCGGGGGTGTAGAAAATGCGTGAAGAAATAATTGTTGCAGGTTCAGGCGGACAAGGTGTTTTAGTGTTGGGCGAGGTAATCGCCATTGCAAATATATATCAAGATGCAAAGTCTACATGGCTTCCTTCATACGGCCCTGAGATGCGTGGCGGCACAGCAAACTGTTCTGTCGTTATAGCAGATGGCACTGTCGGCTCGCCTATGATCGAATACCCTTCAATTGTCATTGCCTTCAACCAGCCTTCTATAAACAAGTTTGCTCCTGCGGTAGCGTCCGGTGGCATTGTAGTTGCAAACGACGATGCAATTGTTGAATATCCCGAACTTGCAGATGATGTTACCCTGATAAAGGTATCTGCAAATAAAGTAGCAAACGAAGTTGGAAATGCAAGAGCTATAAATATGGTAATGTTTGGCGCACTTCTTGGCGCAAAGGACATGTTTACAATCGATAGCGTTAAAAAAGCACTGACATTTATATGGGGTGAGGAAAAGGCGCAAAAGCTTATGAATGTCAACATAAAGGCAATAGAAGCCGGTCGAGCTCAAAGTAGCTAAATAATACAAAGAGGGGACATTGTTATGGAAACTTCAAACAGCAAAACATACACCGATACATATTTCGAGAATATCAGTGACCAAATCTGGGGATACGCTGAGTTGCGCTTTAAAGAAACTCAGTCAGCCGATCTGCTTTGTTCTGAGCTTGAGCAAAACGGATTTACCGTTACAAAAGGCGTGGCAAACATACCAACGGCATTTATCGGCGAGTTTGGCGCAGGAAAGCCTGTTATAGGAATTTTAGGCGAATACGATGCACTCCCCGGTTTTAGCCAAGTCGCCGACTGCACAGAGAAAAAAGCTCTTGCAGACATAACGAGCGGACATGCGTGCGGACATCACCTTATCGGAACGGGCGCACTCGAAGCAGCATTTAGAGTTAAGGCATATATGCAGGAAAATGGCCTAAAAGGAACAATTAGGTACTATGGTTGCCCTGCCGAAGAAGGCGGAAACGGCAAGGTTCATATGATTAGGGCAGGCTGTTTTGCCGATGTGGATGCTTGTTTTACTTGGCATCCCGCAAACTACAACGGAACTTGGAACGAAACTTCTGCCGTTTTAAGGTCGGATTATCACTTCGACGGCATCAGCGCACATGCCGCTGCCGCACCTCACATGGGTCGTAGCGCATTAGATGCGGTCGAGCTTATGAATGTTGGCGCAAACTATATGCGCGAGCATGTCACCCCCGACGTTAGATTCCATTATGCATACACCAACTCGGGCGGCCCTGCACCAAACGTTGTGCCAAGCTCTGCGGAAATCGCATATGTAATGCGTGGAAACGAGCTCGAAACGGTGGCGAATCTATATTCTCGCATAAACAAGGTCGCACAAGGTGCCGCACTTATGACAGAGACGACAGTAAGTCAAAAAGTGCGTGTTGCGTACAGCAACTACATCCCTTGCAAAGCTTTGGACGACCTACTTTATAAGCACATCGACCAAAACATTCCGTCTTACGACAATGCAGAGATAGAATATGGCAATTCTTTTGACAGCTCTAACAATTTGCTTACCAAAGACACGCTTGTAGATAAAAATGCCAATCTATCTGCAAGTACAGATGTAGCCGACGTCAGTTGGGTCGCCCCGACCGCTCAAGTAGCCGCTCTATGCAGTTCGGTGGGAACTGTGCACACATGGCAATTTGTCGCGCAAGGCAAGTCAAGCATCGCTTACAAAGGAATGCATTTTGCCGCAAATGTGCTTACAGGATCTATTATAGAAGTCATGGAAAACGAAGAATTTCTCGCAGAAATACAGGCCGACTGGAGAGCAAAAATCGGCGGCAGGACATACGAGTCGCTTCTTCCAATCGACTCTATTCCGGGGGAATTTTAAGAAGTCCTCTATCTATGACGACACATGCAGTCTATCACCCTAACCACTAAAAAAGATGATGATGGGAGCAACTATTATGAGCAAAACTTCGAAGCATTACTTAAATACAGCTATCGGTTTAGCTATTATGCTATTTTTTAAATTCGTACCGCCGTTAGAGGGAATCACGCCTCTCGGTATGAACATCTTAGGTATATTCATCGGTATGCTATGGCTCTGGATAACTGTTGATTCTCTTTGGTCGAGCGCACTCGCCTTGTTGCTAATTGCATTTTCAGGATACCTTGAAGCGACAGGTTACGCAGCTGTAACGACCGTTTTCTCGGCAGCCTTTGGAAACTCAACCGTCCTGCTAATATTGTTTTATATGATATTGTTCGGACCTATTGGCGAGATCGGTTTGTCGGAAAAATTTGCAACATTTCTATTAAAACAAAAATTCCTTGAGGGAAAGCCTTATTTATTGATCTTCATGATAACTCTATGCAGCTATCTCTTAGGCGGCTTTGGCGATGTTCTTGTTTGCCTATTTATCATGTGGCCGATTGTAGAGGAGATCTCGAGAAAATGCAACGCCGGCGAGGGAAGTAAATTTAGATATACACTTGTGGGAAGTGTATTCTTGGGCGCTGTAACAGGACAACCTCTACTTCCGTTTAAGGGTCTTGTGGCAGGTCTTTTGGCAACATATGCGCAAATTTTCCCCGATGCGCCGCTCGACATGGGAATTTACATTCCATTCAACGTCATCATGGCTGTTATTTTGATCATAGGCTATGTGCTACTCGTTAGATTCTGGATTAAGCCTGATGTCACCGCACTTAAGAGCCTAAAAAGAGAAGATATCATCTCGGGTTCTAACGAAAAAATGACTCCTGTTCAGCTGCTATATTCATTCATGCTGATCGTAATGATTTTAAGCGTTGTACTTCCAAGCATAAGCCCTGCATTTAGCTTCCTAAGCAGGTTAGGTGTACTTGGCATTGTTACGCTGCTAATGAGCTTGGCAATGATCTTGCGTGACAAAGAAGGTAAGCCAATTGTTGAGATAGCTAAGCTGGCAAAGAAAAACGTTAACTGGAACATGCTATTTTCGGTTTCAACAGCTATATACATAGCCAATGTACTGGTTGCAGATGCGACAGGCATCAAGGCTACCCTATCGCATGTGCTTGAGCCGCTTCTAAGTGGTATGCCAACAGCTATATTTATAGTCATTGTAGTTGCAGCCGGTCTGCTTGTAACAAACCTAACTAATAATATGGTTATTGGTATTATCCTAATAACATTACTCGGCGTATTCGCTTCTGCAATGCCCGCTCTAAACACTTCAGCGGCCTCGGTTATGGTTATATTGACCGTCTGCCAAGCATTCCTGCTTCCTTCAGGGTCGATATACAGCAGTGTGCTGCACGCACGCAGAGACTTAATTAGTTTTAACGAAATATACAAGGTCTTTGTTCCAACATCTATATTGGTATTGGTCATTTACAGCGTTATCGGATATCCTTTGGCTGTAATGATGTTCTCGTAAGGGCAATTCTTGTTTAGTATTAAGAGCGACAAGGTGCAACCCTTTTAAAATCCACAGGATGCCCTTGTTCAAGCTATTCTTTGAATGTAATTAAAAAAGGTGCTGATAATTGCCAATTACAAAGGGCAATTGTCAGCACCTTTTTTGTTTGCGGCGGCTGCTTGCAGATCTGTTATCTTAGGGTGGGAAATTAAAATCCGATATAAATAAGCATGGTGTATAGAAAACAGAAGCTGTATGTTATAGTTCGACTAACAGCTTAACAATTCTGTTGACAAAAAAGATCTCGTATAATATGATTTTTATATAAATTCAAAAAAGAGAGGCGCTTATTTTATGAACTTCGATTTTCAAAAATACTCCTACCCCTCAAAACGCACCGTCTCATTTGCCGGGCAAGGAATGGTTGCGACGTCAAGCCCTCTACCTGCGCAGATAGGGCTTGATATACTAAAGAGCGGCGGCAACGCAATAGATGCCGCCATTGCGACAGCGGCGGCGCTTACGGTGATAGAGCCAACTTCAAACGGCATAGGGTCTGATTCCTTTGCACTTATATGGTACAAAGGAAAGCTATACGGGCTTGACGGTAGCGGTATTTCCCCTATGGGGCTTACTGCCGCTATGCTTAAGGAGGTAGGTCACGACGAGATGCCATTTCTTGGGTGGGAGCCTGTTATGGTGCCCGGCTCTCCTTCTGCTTGGGCTATGGCGAGCGAGAGATTCGGCAAGCTCGACTTTTCTCAGCTAATGGAGCCTGCCGCAAAGTATGCCCAAAGCGGTTATCCCATTGCAACAAACATAGGCAAGCTGTGGAATAATGCTAAAAATAAGTTTATGGCGGCCGGTGGCAAGGAAAAATTTGGCGACTGGTTTGATACCTTTGCACCAAACGACATTTGCCCAAATGCCGGTGACATATGGAAGTGCGAGGCAATGGCAAAAACACTCCGAGAGATAGGCGCTACAAAGGCAGAGAGCTTCTATCGGGGTGGGCTTGCAAGTAAGATAGATGAGCACTCTAAGAAAACAGGCGGCTACATAAGGGCTGAAGATCTCGCAGGCTACCATGCCCAGTGGGTCGAGCCCATAACGACAAACTACAAAGGATACGACATATACGAGATCCCCCCAAACAGCCACGGCATAACGGCACTTATGGCGCTCAATATTCTCAAAAACTTCGACCTTGGCAAAAATCGTGAAGATGCATTTGCCTATCACAAGACCATAGAAGCCATGAAGCTTGCCTTTATAGACGGCATGGAGTATATAGCAGACCCTGCGAGCATGAAGACAAAGGTTGCGGACATGCTGTCGGAGGCGTACGCAAAATCAAGGAGCGAACTTATAGGCGACACCGCTCTCACGCCAAAGCCGGGTACCCCCTTCTCGGGCGGTACTGTTTATCTTTGCACGGCCGATAGCGAGGGCAACATGGTTTCGTGGATTCAAAGCAACTATGCCGGTTTTGGCTCGGGAATAGTCGTGCCAAACACAGGCATAGCCCTCCAAAACAGGGGTGCAAACTTCACTCTCGACGAGACAAAGGATAACTGCTATGCCCCCTCTAAGAAGTCGTACCACACAATAATCCCTGCATTTATGGCTAAAGACGGCAAGCCGATAGGCCCATTTGGGGTCATGGGCGGCTTTATGCAACCGCAAGGGCACTTGCAAGTGGTGCTTAACACGGTAGAGTTTGGCATGAACCCACAAGAAACACTCGATGCGCCGAGATTCCAATGGGTCGGCGGCAAAAAGGTGCAACTCGAGAGAAGCGTACAGGCTCACATTGCGCTTAAACTTGCAGAGATGGGACATGAGATCGAGATTATAAACGACACAAATCTAATGGGAAAAGGCGAGATAATATGGCGGCTTGACTCAGGCGTGCTTGCAGGTGGGGCCGAGCCTCGTTGCGACGGTCATGTGGCCTGCTATTAAGGTTATATAACTTATAAGACGGAGCGCTTATTAAAAAAGGTTAGCATAAAATTTGATGCCGACAATCTGCACATCATTTACAGTGGCACGGCAAGTGTACAGAGAAAAACTACAAAATAAATGACTTTGCAAGTCGATATGTAAATATCAGGTTTTAACCTAGGGTACTAAATGTACGTTTCAAACAGGCTGTGTCGCCCTAGGGTGATAGATATAATCCGAACCCGTTTTTGAAGCCACAGGGCGCCTTGTGGACTTCGTTACTCCACAGCGGCAAGGCATCAAGCATTGCCACTATGTAGTGCCTCGCCACAAAACGCCCTGTGGCTTCAAAAATCGCTTTGCGACCCCTGACAGCGTGTGTCTTCGCCAGTCGAGGCATACGACGAGCGCAATGCTTGTTGCCTTGCCGAGGAGTATAACGAAGAATGGCGGAGACACACGCTGTCAGGGGCGGGTTCGGATTACATCTATCACCCTAATCACTTCAGCTAAATAATCATAACGAAAAAAACTCACTCGATTTAACAATCAAGTGAGTTTTTCTTTTGGTTGCGGAGGCCGGATTTGAACCGACGACCTTCGGGTTATGAGCCCGACGAGCTACCGGACTGCTCCACTCCGCGGTATTTTTCGATAGCTAAACTATTATATCACCGTAAAGTTTGTTTGTCAATACTTTTTTGAAAATAATTTACAAATACAAAATACGTGTTGTCGATTAGAAAACCCAAAGAGTAAAATTCAAAGAAATAGCGAACAAACAGATCACAAAATATGTTCGCTATTTCTATTAAACTCCAGCCGCTCTATAATATATTTAGCAAGTTTCGATGTGTATGCCTCATGAGTAGCACCCAATACTACAACTATGCCTCGACTGCCTTATTAGATACCACTGCCTTTGTTTTCCATTTGCCTCTTGCAAATCTTATGTTGTTTGCGATGCCTGCGACACCCCAGCCTATTGGCATTGCATATATAAGGCCGATTGCGCCTGTGGAGAATGTGCCGATCAAAAAAGAGGCGGCGACATATCTTATTGCAAGGCTTGCGACAGTCGTTACCATGGAGAATACCACGTCTCCCGCACCTCTTAGAAGTCCGCTCGATATGCTCATGGGGGCAAATATAAAGTAGAAGTAGCACATTATTCTTATAAATGACGAACCGAGTGTTATTACCTCGACTTCACTCTCTTGTACAAAGAGGAGCATTAGAAGTCCTCCGAATTGGCTTACTAATAGCGCCGTTATAAGGCAAAATACTAAAGCAATTACAAGTGCGCTTTTATATCCTGTTTTTACTCTGTTAAACTCTCCGGCTCCAACATTTTGCCCTGCAAAGAAGGACATTGCTTGACCTAAGTTCATTATTGCCATAGATGTTATGCCGTCTACCCTCATGGCTGCACCGTATGCCGCCATTGTGTTTGCGCCGAATGTGTTAACAAGCCCTTGTACTGCGAGAAATCCTGCCGACATTGCCGCCATTTGCACCGTCGAGGGCACTGCAAGCTTAACCATTTGCTTAAAGAGCACCTTGTCGAACTTTATCTCGCTTGCCTTAAAGCGGAGCTCGGGGACGTGTTTCATTACATATACAAGCTCTATCACTCCCGATGTAAGTTGAGATATGGCCGTTGCATATGCAACACCTCTTACACCCATGCCGAGATTTGTAACAAAATATATGTCGAGCATGATATTAAGTACCGTTGCAAGCATTACTGCATATAGCGGTGTTTTGGAGTCGCCCATGCCTCTAAGAATATTTCCTAAAATGTTGTATATAACAACACAAGGGATAGCCATAAAACTTATCATTAGATATGCATGAGCATTTACAAAGACCTCCTCGGGGGTGTCGAGTAGTCTTAGGAGTGGGCCTGCCACAGATGTTCCTATTGCCATAAGTGCAATTCCGCCGCTCATAACGACTATAAATCCCGTAGTTACCGCTCTGCGCAGATCATCGTAGCGTTTTGCGCCGTATAGCTGACTAACAAGAACGGCCGTTGCTGTTGTAAACCCGATTATAACACTCGTTACAAGAAACAAGGCAGGAAAGGATGCGCTTATTGCCGCAAGTGCGGCAGGGCCTTCTGCTCTGCCTACTACTATCGAGTCTACTATACTATATAATTGTTGAAAAAGTCCACTTAACATGAGCGGCATGGAAAATGCCAGAATACTCTTCCATTCGCTCCCTTTTGTCATATCTCTCACGCTGTCACCTCTTTACTTTTAAGGCATATGAGTTTATAATAGTAATGTTGCTTATAAGTTTTTATGCCCATTTTGGAATTATACAGTAAACAAAAATAAATTTCAAGAGATTAGTAATAATATATTTAGCAAGTTTAACACTTTGCACTCTTTTGTTATTGTTTTTTGCACACTTAGCTTATGCTAACTTAAATTTTAAACCGGAGGTCGTTATGGAGAAATTACCACTAAGAAATGAAGTGCCTGCTGCATATAAGTGGGACACAGGGGATATTTATAAGAGCAAAGACGAGTTTTATGCCGCAGTGCAGGAGGTAAAAAGGCTTGGAACGGAGCTTTTTGCATATAAGGGAAAATTAAAGGAGAGTTTACTGGAAGCGCTTAAGCTTGCCGACAAACTCTCTGTGCTACTGTCCGATGCATATTGCTATGCCGCTTTGAGGGCAGACGAGGACACGGCAGATGATGAGGCGCAAAAGGATTTGGGGCTTATTTCCGCCGCCGCTGTTGAAGCGTCGACCGCCGCTTCTTATATGACTCCCGAGATTCTTTCTATAAAAAACGAGCTGCCAAAAACAGAAGGTCTTGAGCTATACGACAAATATATTGCCGATATTATAAGAAAATCCGCCCATGTACTGCCCGAGAGTGAGGAGAGAATACTTGCACTTTCGAGCGAGGCGACAGGCGTTGCAGGCGATGTTTTTTCCATGCTTACAGATGCCGATATGGAGTTTGGCTCAATTAAAGGCGAGGACGGAAAGGATGTCGAGGTTACGCATGGCAGGTTTGTGCGGTTCTTGGAGTCTGCCGACCGCAGAGTTAGAAAAGATGCCTTTGATACTCTTTATAAGGAGTATGGCGAGCATCGTCACACTCTTGCAGCGCTCTTAAATTCCCATTGTAGGAAGAATAAATTTTACAAAACGGCGAGAAATTATAATTCGTGTCTCGAGATGTGCATTGACGATGGGAACATTCCAAAAGATGTCTATCTAAGCCTTATAAGTGCCGCTCGTTCGGGGTTTCCCTCTTTTTACCGTTATATGGAGCTTAGAAAGAAGGCTCTTGGAGTCGAGGAGCTTCACATGTACGACATGTATGTTCCCTTTTGCAAAAATCCATTTGGCAAAATTCCATTTGATAAGGCAAAGGAAATGATGTTTGAGGCGCTCTCCCCTCTTGGCGACGACTATGTGGAGGTTTTAAAGAGAGCCTTTGACGAGGGTTGGATAGATGTTTATGAAAATAAAGGTAAAAGGGCCGGTGCTTATTCAAACGGCAATCCGACTGCGCACCCATATATTCTACTCAATTATCAAGATAATATAGACAGCGTTTTCACACTTGCGCATGAGCTTGGGCACGCTTTGCACTCTTATTATTCCAATCAAAAGCAACCTGTTTGCTACCGCAACTATGGTATCTTTGTAGCTGAGGTTGCCTCGACATTTAACGAGGCGCTACTTCAAAAATACCTGATGGAGAGGGCAAACGAGGAGCAAAAACTCTATCTGCTAATCCATGCGCTCGAGCAGTTTAGAGCGACATTCTTCAGGCAGACAATGTTTGCCGAGTTCGAGCTTAAAATTCACGAGGAAGTCGAGGACGGCGGCTCGCTTACAGCGGGGCTGTTGTCGGAAAAATACAAGGGACTGCTCGGGGAGTATTTTGGAGAAAATGTAGTTTTGGACGAGGGCATAGAGCTTGAATGGTCGAGAATACCACATTTTTACTATGATTTTTACGTTTATCAATATGCCACAGGATTTGCAGCGGCACAAACGCTTGCCGACAGGGTTTTGTCGGGCGTGGGATTAAAGGAGTACAGGGAATTTTTAGCGATGGGGTGCTTCTTAGATCCTCTCGATGCACTCCGTCATGCAGGTGTAGATCTTTCGACAGAAGGGCCTACGAGCAGTGCGCTTGAAGTCTTTGCAAGACTTGTGGAGGAGACAGAAAAACTTGCTTTAGGTTGATTTGTCTTACGGCACTTCCTTAAAATCATATTGCAGAAACTGATAATATATATACCAAATCTTGGGGTTTATACCTTAAGATTTGGTATATATATGAGATTTAAATTGATTTTTTTGTGTAAATTTTGTGTATAATTTATTGAAACATTATGAAAAAAACTACGTCTAATATATAAGGCGCTCGACTTATCGTGCGCCTTGTACTTATTTTAAAAATCAGGAGGGTATACACATGTCTGAAATTCCCGTAAAGAGCGAGGTCGTAGAAACAGATGCCGTTAAGGCAAATGAAGCGCCAGCGCTTGAAGAAACACTTGTTTTTAAGCCCGAAAAGAAGAAGAAGTTTTGGCCAATTATTAGAAAGATAATTTTCTGGGGTGTTATTGCCGCAATTGTAGGTGGCATTGGCTATGCTGTTTATACTCTCTTTTTCAAAGAAGAAGAAGTGGTAATGCAGACGGCATTTTCCTATTACACTACTATCGAGTCTGACATTACAGGCTCGGGCTCTGCCACGTCGAAGAAGACACAGGACATTGCAGGTCTTGCAGAGGGTGTTGTTACAGAGGTTCTTGTATCGGCCGGCGACTTTGTTAATGTGGGCGATCCCATATTTGTTGTAGACGATCAAGAGATTGCCGACTCGCTTACAACATCGAGCGAGACACTGACACGCCGTCAGGAGGACTTGCAAGCACTCTACGATGAGCAGGCAGGTCAGGCCGGTCGTGCCGAGTTTACAGGCAAGGTGCTTAATGTGTCGGACGAAATGGAAGTTGGCGACATTATAAACAAGGGCGATGTTCTTGCAACCATTGTAGATGATACAAAAATGCGACTTACTACATATTTTTCAACTGCATACAAAGATATAATTACTGTCGGTATGCCTGTCTCTGTTTCCATTCCGAGCAACATGGCACTTGTACCGGGTACTGTTGACTATGTTGCAAACAACACAAAGATAACAACCGAGGGCGCTGTTTTGTTCGAGGTGGAAATTATTCTTGATAACCCCGGCGCTCTAACAGAGGGTCTGCTTGCTACTGCCGTTGTACATGCCGACATGGGGGATGTTACTCCTGCCGAAGCCGGCAAGCTTGAGTATAACCGCAAGGAAAATGTTAAGGCAGACACATCGGGCGAGCTTGTAGAGCTTGAAATGAGCGATTTTTACAACTTTAACGAGGGCGATGTTATGTTTAGAATCCTAAACGAAGACATTGCAAGCGAAATTTCCGATTCGCTAAAGGAGCTTGAGGCAGCTCAGGAAAGTCATAACGACCTATTAGACGATTACAAATATTACAGACCTACTGCCGAGATTTCAGGTCAGGTTATATCTGTTGGTGTTGAAGTTGGCGACGAGCTAACGGGGTCTTCCGGTTCTATTGTTCAGATTGCCGATATGAGCACGATGGTCATCGAAGCAAATATTGACGAGCTTGACATTGCAAAGCTTACTGTCGGTATGCCTGTCGAGGTTACAGCCGACAGCACAGGCATGATGTACGAAGGTGAGATAGTCGAGATACAGATGCAAGGTAAAGTAGAAAACGGCATGTCTACCTTCCCGATTAAAATAGAAATACCAAACCCAAGCTTTAACATGGGCGATATGGGTGATATGGGCGGTATGGACGGTATGGACGGTATGGGCGGCATGGACGGCATGGACGGTATCTTCCCCGAGGGTGACATGATGCTACCCGAGGGCGAAGTTGTTATGCCCGAGGACGGTACAATGCCTGAAGTCGGAGTTGATGACAGCACAGCCGTTATGCCTGAAGATGATGTGATTGTTGACGATAGTGCCGCTGTTATGCCCGAGGGCAATGCCGACATTATGATAACAGAAGAACCTGCCGTTGCAACAACTTCCGATGCTCCTGTCGCAACAAGCGAGAATGTTGTTGGAGTGGGCTCCGGCATTTCGATGTCCTATGCATACGAGGAGAGCGTGAGTGTCGGAGGTGGCACAGGTGTATTTGGTGGTGCTTCTGGCGATCTCTACCCCGGTATGTGGCTAAACTTTAGAATACTACTTTCCCGTGCCGAGAATATTCTTGCCGTTCCTTCCAATGCCGTAAAATATGTCGAAAACGGTACAATAGTATTTGTTCGTGAGACAGATGAGAATAGCGTTTTGGCAGAGGATATAGACATGACGATAGTTCCCGAGGGCTTTACCGCCGTTTATGTTACTGTCGGCACGTCGGACGCTACGCAAATTGAGATTGTCGATGGACTTTCGGAGAATGCGGAAGTGGCAACCACTTCGGCAAGCGACGATTTCTACGGCGGCTACTACTATTAACAGAGGGAGATGATTATATGTCCCTAATTAAGATCGAAAACATATACAAAGTATACAACCCCGGCCTTGAAAACGAGGTTAGAGCTCTCGACGGTGTTTCGGCTACCATAGAGCGTGGCGAGTTTGTAGCTGTGCTCGGAACGTCCGGTAGCGGTAAGTCGACCATGATGAATATTTTGGGCTGTCTTGATGTGCCGACCCACGGCAGTTACATGCTTGGCGGCACTGAGGTTGCAAGGCTTACCGATAACGACCTTGCCAAGGTGCGCTCTCGTGCCATTGGGTTTATATTTCAAGGGTACAACCTTATAAAGGATTTAACTGCGCTCGAAAATGTCGAACTTCCTCTTATTTACAGGAATATAGGCAAAGGGCGGCGAAAAAAGCTTGCTAAGAAGGCACTCGAATCGGTCGGGCTTGAAAAGCGTCTTGACCACAGGCCGAGCGAGATGTCGGGCGGTCAGCAGCAACGTGTTGCAATAGCAAGGGCAATTTCCACAGCTCCGCCCATTATAATGGCCGACGAGCCGACAGGTAACCTCGACTCCAAGTCGGGTGTTGATGTTATGAGACAGCTTGTCGAGCTAAACGACAACGGCACGACAATAATTCTTATAACCCACGACAACGAAGTTGCAAAGTTTGCCAAGCGCATTATAGAACTTCGTGACGGCAAGATTATAAGAGATCACGCCGTAGAGGACAGAAGTAGCTTTGCGGAGGTGACAGCATGAATATAAGTCAGGCTTTTTCCATGGCGCTAAAGTCTATAAAGAACAACAAAGGTCGCTCCTTTTTAACAATGCTTGGTATTATTATCGGTGTATCGGCCGTTATAACAATGGTTACCCTTGTAGGCGGTATACAAAAGCAGTTTACAGAGTCATATGCCACGATGGGCACAAACACAATAAACCTCGAGTATTACATGTGGGGCAGTAACAAGGATCTATCGAGGGATATATACAACAAGGTTCTCTCTATGTCCGACACTGTTATGGGTGTTACTCCTACGCAGGATGTATGGGGTAAGTCTATTGGCTATAAGGAAAAAACGCTCGAGGACACAAGGCTTTTGCTCGGTAGCGACCAGTACGACATATGTGCAAACTACACATTAGAGCGTGGCTCTATGTTTACATTTAACAATGTGGAAAACAGAGATAAGGTTTGTGTTTTGGGCTCTTATGCGGCAAGCGAGCTCTTTAACTATCAAAACCCCATTGGCAAGTATGTTAAAATCGATGGGGACTCATATCTTGTAGTAGGTGTTTTCGAAGAAAAATCCGGCGGCAGTCAGTACGGGCCTGATAGCGTTGTGGTAGTTCCTTATACGCACAACCGCACACTAAACAACAACGAGCAGATAAGCTCCTTTGCAGTTCGTGCGATAGATGCAAACACAGCGGTAGAGGCAACAGAGGAGCTCAACACATTTTTAGCATCTAAAGTGCCTGAAGATGATGGATACTTCTGGGTAAACAGTATGCAAGAAAACATGGAGTTTTTTAACGAGCAGATCGTTGTAATGCAGCTTGCCGCAGGTGGTATAGGCGGCATATCGCTACTTGTCGGCGGTATAGGCATTATGAACATCATGCTTGTATCTGTTACAGAGAGAACGAGGGAGATTGGCATAAGAAAGGCTATCGGTGCAAGACGGTTTGACATTATAAGTCAGTTTCTAATAGAAGCTGGTACAATAAGTCTTTGCGGCGGCATAATTGGAATTATGCTTGGAGCTCTCCTATCGCTGCTGATAGGGCGACTTATGTTCCCCGAGCTGGTACTCTTGCCCGAGCCGTTTATAGTGATCGGTGCCGCAGGTTTTTCCATCCTGATAGGCATGTTCTTTGGATTTTACCCTGCAAACCGTGCATCTAAGCTAAATCCGATCGATGCACTTCGCAGTGAATAAGGGAGGATAACGAAAGTGAAAAAGATATTTCCGCTAATACTCGCAAGCCTTGTGGTAACTACCATGAGCGCATCTGCATTTACCGATGTGGCAGACCCAGAAGTTGCGCTCTCTGCCGATACTTTGGAGTCGCTCGGCATTATAGGTGGCTTTCCCGATGGCTCTTTTAAGCCAAACGATGTTCTTACACGTGCTCAATTTGCAAAGATGGCGGTCATCTCGCTCGGCGATGACGACCTTGTAACGTTGCAACAGAGTTTTACCGTATTCCCCGATGTGCTCTCCACACACTGGGCGGCAGGCTATGTTAATGTTGCTGTTTTGGACAGTCAGATTCTATCTGGCTACCCCGACGGAACATTTGCCCCCGACAACAGCATATCAGAGGCCGAGGCCGTTACAATATGCCTTAGAATGCTCGGTTACACCGTTGAAGATGTCGGTCTTTTCTGGCCTGCCGACTACATAAGCAAAGGTGCTGAACTTGGGCTTACTGATGGACTTGTTATAGACGATAATGCCCCGATGACAAGAGGCCGTGCTGCCATACTGCTAACAAATCTTCTTACAATGGAAGAAAAAGAGGGCACACTTTTTGCAAACCGTGTCGGCGCATCTGTTACAGAGGGTGTGACACTGCTCGACACGGCAGAGAGCGACCTTTCTCTTGCCTCCGGCACTTTGAGGGTGTCGAGCGGTGACACAGTTAGCGTTATGTACAGCGACAAAGACCTTCCTTCTTCGCAGGTCGGGCGCAGGGGTGTGCTTGTAAATGGTGTAAACGGCAAGGTGGCCGGTTTTGTCCCCTACCGTTACGAGGAAGTTACAGCTACCGTTAAATCGTCCGACAAGGACGGCATTACAACGCTCGACGGCGGCCGTTATTTAATACCAATTACAACAGAAGTTGTGGGACGTGGAAGTATCAGAGCCTATCAAACAGCGTGGCAAGACCTTCGCCCCGGTGTTTCCTTTACAATGTACTACAACGACGATGGCGTTTTGCAGTACATCAGCACAAGCAGTGTTATATCGACCGATAAGGTAAATGTGCTTTCCTCCAACTATTCTTCGTCGAACAACCCCTTAAAGGAATTTTATTCGGACGATATTATTAGAAATGCAACTATTATTAAAAACGGCGTTACGGTCTCTGCCGCTGCCCTTCGTGAGTACGACACCGTTAGCTACAACTCGGGCACGAGGACGATAACAGCGACAGACAGCAAGCTTACAGGCACTTTGGAGGCTGTATATCCAACAAAGACAAGTGCTCAGCAGATAACAGTTTACGGTGTCGATTTTAGGCTTATAGACGGCTACACTCCCGATCTTTCCATGTACGAGGATACCGACAATGTTACCGTTATTCTTACTTCCGATGGCAGGGTTGCCGAAGTTCTTTCGGCTAAGGAAGAAAGCGCTGATATGTATGGAGAGCTTTTGAGCTATTCGGGCGGCACAGCGACTGTTGAGCTTGCAAATGGGCTTGTTATTAGCGGCAATGCAGATAGCGATACTGCCGAGATTGTCGGCAACTTTGTCACCGTTAAGGCGTCGGGACTTGGCAGAATGAGCATAAGTGCCCCCGACATGAGAAGCACACTGTCGATGGACTTTGACATGAGCCGTATGACGCTCGGTGGCACTCCCGTCTCCCCTGTTGCTGTTTTTTACGAGAGGGCTAATGTTAAATCTCCTGTTGTTAAAACAGATCTTGCGGCGCTTGGTGGTGCATCTTCCTTGATAGATGGAGATATGATATACCACTACGAGCAGGACTCGGCAGGGCAGATCATAGCGATGGTGCTTGGCAATGTCTCGGGCGATGCTTATACCTATGGCAGAATGTGGGCGGTCGAGACCGACAATGCCGACGGTAATATGATCAGTCGCTCCATCGACCTTACATACAATGGTGGAGACGAGTATTCCACTGTAAACGGTGTTGACGATGGTTTCTTTAGCGTAATCGGCCCATTTGTAGGTATGGCCTTCCAAAATGGAGAAGTTACAGCGGCAATAAAGCTTATAAATGCAGGCACTGTAAATCTTTCCTCCTTTGACGGCGGCGACTATGTTACGGTAGAGGGCGAGCGATACGAGATTGCCGAAGATGTTTATGTCGAGCTTGAAGATGGCGGCACGATGTCGCTCGAGGAGCTTAAAAATGTTGCAACTTCCTTTAAAATTCACACAGACCGCTCTCTTGAGGACGGCGGAAAAGTTCGTGTTATAGTTGGAGTGGAATAATGACATTTACAGAGATTACAATTACAACAAATCAAGGCGGCTTAGAGGTACTTACAGGTATGCTTTCCGCCCTTGGTGTTACAGGGCTTACCGTGGTAGACCCGAGTGATTTCGAGGAATTTTTATCGGGCACGCAGACCCACTGGGACTATGTTGAAGATGAGCTTATGGAAATCAAAAACGCCTCCCCTTCGGTGACATTTTATGTCGGCGAGGGGGAGAGCGGCAAGGCTCTTATAGCATCTGTCATCGAAGGGGTTGAAGGCTTAAAAAAAGACGGCCTTTGGGGTCAGCTTGAAATTACCTTTAACACGGTTGCCGAAGAAGATTGGGCCGAGAATTGGAAGCAGTATTTCAAGCCGCTAACAGTCGGGGACAAGCTTTTGATAAAGCCCTCTTGGGAAGAAGTGTCGGAGGACGAGGGGCGCATTATACTCGAAATAGATCCTGCCTCCTCCTTTGGTACAGGCACACATCATACAACTCAACTCTGCCTTACCGCCATCGAGGCTATGGAGCTTGAAGGCGCTCGTGTTCTTGATATGGGGTGCGGCTCGGGAATTTTAGGCATTGCGGCCGCTCTGCTTGGAGCGTCTCAGATAACAATGGTAGATATAGACGAAAATGCCGTTAAGACTGCCGGCGAGAATGCACTGCTAAACGGTGTTCTCCCCGAGGATATGCACCTCTTTTCCGGCGACGTTATACAAGATGCCGAGCTCGAGGGTTATATAGGGCACGGCTTTGACATTGTGCTTGCAAATATTGTTGCCGATATTATTATAGGCATGAAGCATCAGCTATACCGCTTTGTGTCCCCGAGCGGCAAACTCCTTGTTTCGGGTGTGCTCGACAGTCGTGCCGATGAAGTATCTGCAACTCTCTGTGGCATTGGCTTTGAAGAAAAGAGTCGTCATATGCAGTCAGACTGGGTTGCAATGCTCTTTAAAAAGAAATAAATGCTTTAAAAATACCATAACTGTTACATGTAGACAGTAAATCATACACAAATATACATTTTTTTATAGAATTTTTAGAGAAAATTAAAAATTCTTCTTGAAAAGTACATATATGGGTGATATACTGATAACGAATTATAAGCAAAGAAACAACTTTGGAGGATATTAGATTATATTTTAACCGAAGTGTTTTTTTGCGAGTAAGCATTTTTATCGCTTTAAAGAGGTGTGCTTTTGCCAAGATTTTTTGTTGACACTCCCCCGCTCGAAAAGGTCGTTATAACGGGAGAAGATGCGTTTCATGCAAGTGCGCTTAGAATAAGAATTGGAGAAGAAGTCGTTTTATGCGATGGTAACTCCACCGATTATCTATCTAAGTGTATATCAGCCAAAAAGGGCGAATACGAGTTTGCCGTGCTGTCGAGCTGTCCTTCTATCGGAGAGCCAAAGGCAGAATTAAGGCTTTATCAATGTCTGCCCAAAGGCGACAAAATGGACGACATTGTGCAAAAGGCGGTAGAGCTTGGGGCGACCTCCATTACACCTGTTTTGTCCGAGCGATGCATATCACGTCCCGATCAAAAGGCTTTGGCTAAAAAAATTGCTCGATGGGGGCAGATTGCCAAAGAGGCATCTATGCAGTCAGGGCGAGGTATTATTGTACCTGTTAATCCGTGCATTACATATAAAGGGGCGGTCGAGGAGATGGTATTAAAACCATGTCCGATACTGCTCTATGAAAACGAGTGTCAAAAAGGACTTGGTAGCCTTGCACTCTCAAATGGTGCTTCTATTTTAGTAGGCCCTGAGGGCGGCATGTCAGAAGGCGAGGTTTCTTTGGCTATGTCGAGCGGTATTAATGTTATAACACTCGGCAAGAGAATACTTAGAACGCAAACGGCAGGCATATGCGCCCTATCTGTTATCAATTATATTATGGGAGATTAAATTGTTGAACGTGAAAAATAAAAAGCGTGCTACAACAAAAGAGCAGGATAATGTTGTATCGCTTAGAATTGTACTATACCTTTTGGGGGCAACGGTCTCTATTCCGTTTTTATCCTACCTGCACAGACTTGTTATAGGCGTTAGCACAATACCGAGATTTAACGATATAGTAAATGCAATGCTATATATATTCGGGGCATGTGTTGTAGCTTCCTTTGTATGGCTTTTTTTCACAAAGGGCAAAGAAAAAGATACTTCTCTAATGGTTGTAACCCCTGTAACTGCTACTGTCGTTTCGGTCGCTGTTTTCTTTTCTTTTCTTTTTATTAAATATTTCTATGTAGATGCAATTAGACTATTCTTTTTGCTAATTCCCGGGCTTTGTATTTTGTACATCGTCCGCCAAATATTCGGCCGTGGCTTTTTCCACATAGGTGCATATCTTTCTATTGCGGCTACTATGGTATATGTTTTCGACAGACTTTTGCAAGTCGAAGCGCTATCTAATTTTACGCTGCTTTTCGGCGGAACACTTCTTATCTTTGGCATAGAGGGCATTATGGTTGCAACATTTTGCAAGAAAAACAACGGAATTATAAAAAGATTTAAAAATTCTAAAAAGTCCTTTGTTGTATTTGACAGTGGCGCAAAAATTGCACCTGCATACATCGCCGCCTTTACCGTAACAGGTATAGGACTACTATTTATAACTTCCCCTTCGGCCGCTGTATACTACGGCCTTGCAGCACTGGGTGCGCTTATTTTACTGCTCGCAATATACTTCACATATAATCTAATGTATCAGTAAGGAGGAAAACGCAAATGGAATTCAAATTTGCAAAAAGAGTTGAGGGCGCTTCGATTTCGGCTATCCGAATGATAGGCGAATATGCTGCAACACAGCAGGATTTCAAAATGCTCTCGATCGGTAACCCCGCATACGAAACTTTCCCCATTGAGCGTATCAAGGAAATGACAATGAAGTCGTTGGAGACCCCAGAGGCATGCAAAACTGCACTGCTTTACGGCCCACAATCGGGTATCCCTTATTTCCTAGACAAGATCAAGGCAAGACTTGAAAAGTATAAGGGCATAGACATGGAAAAGAACGATGTCTTTGTAACACCCGGTTCCGGCCCTGCACTTGACCTTATGCCACTTACATTCTGCGAAGAGGGTGACTGTGCTTTTGTTGAGGAGTTCACATACCCAGGTATGCTATCTGCTCTAAAGGCTGCAAGAGTAGATGCTATTGGCATTAAGCTTGATGATGACGGCATTAACTTAGAGGACTTCGAGGCAAAGATTAAGGCTAACCCCAAGGGCAAGTATCTATACATCGTTCCTACATTCTCTAACCCTATTGGTATTACATATTCTCTTGAAAAGAGAAAGAAGATTTACGAGATCTGCCAAAAGTATGACCTTCTTATCTACGAGGATGATCCATACGGTGAGCTTCGTTTCGAAGGTGAAGATGTTCCATGCATGAAGAGCTTTGACACAGACGGTCGTGTCATCTATGCAGGTTCCTTCTCCAAGGTTTTGGCAGCCGGTCTACGTGGCGGCTTTGTATGCTGCGATAAGGGCTGCTTTAACAAGATGAACTATGCACAGGGCAACCGTGCTGTTCCCACTGTTATCACACAGATGACTGTTGGCGGATATATGGAAAAGTACGATTGGGACGAGCATCTTGCTGAGATTTGCAAGATTTACGAGAAAAAAGCAAAGGTTATGAAGGACGCTATCGACAAGTACATGCACCCTGCTTGCAAGCGCACAAACCCAGAGGGCGGTATGTTTGTTTGGGTAACAATGCCTGAAGGCGTTGACGGCAGAGAAATGTTCGATGCATGTCTAAAGGCAGGCGTTGGCGTTGTTCCTTCCTTCGGCTTTGCGGCTGACCCCGAAAACAACCCCGGCCGTTCCTTCCGTCTAAACTACTCTGCTCCAACAATTGAGGACATCGAAGAAGGCGTTAAGAGATTCGGCAAGGTAACACACGAATTTTGCGAAAAACTATAATATTCTAATATAGCTTTAAAGGCGGTCGACATGCTCGACCGCCTTTTTTAAATTTGTCTTTATAAAAGTATATATTGCGACTTTGTTTTTAGTATGCTAAGTTTAGACTTTTACTTTATTGTACTAGCATAAAAAGGCGCTTCTTTTTCGCTTGTAACTTTTAGCTTACCGACAGATATAAGATGCCTAATGCGCTCAGCTATAAAGTAGTCACCAAGCAGATACATTTGCTCATCATCAAGTATATCTCCTATTACAACACCTATCAGTGTTTCTTTTTTTGGTACAGAGGCCACTATTATTTCGTCGTAGTAATCAATAGGGACGCTAACTAGCTTGTCGCCTTGTACAACTCTCAGTGGTGCGTTTTCGGCAACAAGTTTAGACCAATGCTCAGCCATGTAGAAAAGGCTACTGTCGGCAATTTTGGAGGCTTGGGTAAGCAGCTCTATTATGTCATCTTCGCAAAAATCGAAGAATGCCCTGTTAGATAGTGCACCTTTGTTTGTGCTTATAAAATCTTCAGGTATCGTAACGATATATATATCCGATCCACTCTCCTGCGCAAGATTAGCGACAAAGTACTTGCCACAAATGGCAGATGGAGAATGGTCTACCCATAGCCGAATGTCCTCACCACGCTTTAAAGCGGATTTAAGCCTTGCAAGTGAAGATATAGAGCTGCTCCAAAAGGTATCAATGTCGGCATCTTGCTCAAAATCACCCCACGGGTCAGCGTTTAGCCATTTGTTTATATAATCTTTCCTCGCACACTCAGATGATAGTGCTGTTGCAATGTCTCCGAATGGGAGCTCAAGTGGGAGCGCTAATATCTCCTTTGCAAAAGATTTCTCAGGTGTCTGCGCTTTTGCATCAAAAAGTACAGCGTGCGTTGCATCGGAAAAACATACTTCCATCATATTGACCTCCAAAGTTGCATATATGTAGTATGACTACTTATATATTATAGCATGCTGTCGGAATGGTAAACAATAGTATTATTAGTCACTTTTAAGAATATCAGTAAGCAGTAGTTCTATTAGCATACCAATACAAGATCAGTAAACAGCAGTTCTATTAGTAGTTAAAAGAGGCGCAGTACACACGGACTCTTAAGCTAAAAAGACGAGCCATACACAACAGTGGCCTTATTAGCCATAGATAAGCGCAATAGACAACAATTCTTTTAGTCGTCTAAAGAAAAGCAGCAACAATACCTTTCTATCAGCCTTAGGAGGGAGTATCAGCGATAGCCTTCATATCAGGCTTAAAGAAAGTCGATAAATAATAAGATTCTTAAGTAATATAGATAAATTCCGAGCTTATTAAAGAAAAATATTAAATAAACAACTAATTAAGCAAGAAAAAAGCTCCGTTGCAATAGCAACGAAGCTTTTGTGTCGGCGTCGACTTATCTTCCCGGGCAGTCACCCGCCAAGTATTGTCAGCGCAAAGGAGCTTAACTACCGTGTTCGGAATGGGAACGGGTGGGGCCTCCTCGCCATAGACACCGACTATCAGAGCATATACCCTGAAAATTGAACAAAGTGAAAATTGAGATACTCATATAATATCATTACGAAAACCAGCTTGCAGTCTTTTGTAGTGACTGCAGACAGGTCAAGTCCTCGACCAATTAGTACCGGTCAGCTAAATACATTACTGCACTTACACCTCCGGCCTATCAACCTTGTAGTCTTCAAGGGGTCTTACTTCTTACGAATGAGATATCTAATCTTTGGGTCTGTTTCACGCTTAGATGCCTTCAGCGTTTATCAATCCCGCACATAGCTACCCAGCTGTGCCACTGGCGTGACAACTGGTGCACCATTGGTGCGTCCATCCCGGTCCTCTCGTACTAAGGACAGCTCCCATCAAATATCCTGCGCCCA
>CAYJFK010000020.1:0-37929 GCA_964369475.1 uncultured Oscillospiraceae bacterium
TGCATTATGTCTCCATTTCTTCGGTTAGCTTTTGCTTACTTGTTTTTTGTACCATAAAATTATATTCCTTTTTTGGGAAGATGTCAATCTGTTTTTAAGTAAGAAGTAATAGTGAATAAGTAATAGCTATGGTAGAAAAACCCTTTGGGGTTTTTCTTTTATTATATTCAATACTTAATTGCCTTTGGCAATTAAGTTACCATACTTCTTACTTCTTCACTATTACCTATTACTTTAAAAAACAGTTTCTTCACTATTACCTATTACTTTAAAAAAAGCGCCATGCGACCAAACCAATCGCACAGCGCCCTTTATTAAATAAATCAAAAATTGCCCAAGCAATTTTTCACCATACTTATTACTTCTTCACTATTACCTATTACTTATTTATTACCTCTTACCTAATAACCTCGCAACCCATATAAGGTACAAGTGCCTTTGGTACTGTAACGCTGCCGTCCTCATTTTGGTAGTTTTCAAGTATTGCAGCTACCGTTCTGCCGACCGCAACGCCCGAGCCGTTTAGGGTGTGGGCAAGACGGGCTTTGTCTTTGACGTCTTCCTTAAATCTAATGCCGGCACGGCGTGCTTGGAAGTCTGTCATGTTGGAGCAAGAGGAGATCTCTGCATATCTGTCGTAGGAGGGTAGCCATACTTCAAGATCGTATGTCTTGGACGAGCCAAAGCCCATGTCGCCTGTGCAAAGTAGCATTGTGCGGTGAGGCAGGCCGAGTTCTTGCAGAACCTTTTCGGCATCGAGCGTTAGCCCCTCGAGCTCGTCGAAGGAGGTGTCGCAGTTTGAGTATTTTACAAGCTCTACCTTGTTAAACTGATGCTGGCGGATAAGGCCTCTTGTATCACGTCCTGCCGAGCCTGCCTCTGCTCTGAAACATGCCGAGTATGCACACATTTTAATAGGTAGGGTTTTTCCGTCTATTATCGACTCCCTGTGGAAGTTTGTTAGCGGTACTTCTGCCGTTGGGATTAGGTAGTAGTTTAGTCCCTCGAGTTTAAACATGTCCTCTTTGAACTTGGGGAGCTGGGCTGTGCCTATCATGGAGGCCTCGTTTACCATGAAGGGTGTTAGCATTTCTGTGTAGCCGTTTTTGGTGTGATGATCGAGGAAGAAGTTTATTATAGATCTCTCGAGCCTTGCGCCAAGCCCCTTGTAGAAGTGAAATCTTGCGCCCGTTACCTTGGCGGCCGCTTCGCTGTCTAATATGTCGAGCGCTGCGCCTATCTCCCAATGAGGTTTTGGCTCGAAGTCGAACTTGCGTGGCTCGCCCCATTTGCGCACCTCTTTGTTGTCCTCGGCGTCACTGCCTGTCGGTACGCTGTCGTCGGGGATGTTGGGTATGCTGTATAGTATCTCGAGCATCTCGCCGTCTACTTCGCCAAGCGATGCTTCGTCTGCCTTTACCTTTTCGGAAAGTGCCTTCATCTCTGCCATTATTGCAGTTGTGTCCTCGCCCGATGCCTTCATTTTGGGGATCATCTTGCTAACTTCGTTCTGTCTTGCCTTTGCGCTTTCGACTTCGCCAAGCACCTCTCTGCGGCGCTCGTCGAGTGCTATCAGCTTGTCTATGTCCCCCGTAAAATCTGTGCCCCTTGCGCATAGTCTTTCCTTAACATGTGCTGTGTCCTGCTTTATACGCTTAATGTCTAACATTACCCTATCTCCTTAAATTATATATTTTTGTTATAATCCACCTATGCTATGAAGCTACTGCTCTATGCCGCCTCGCCCTCTGTTTCGGCCTCTGCCATAGATAAAAGTGCCTCGTCTATATCGGCCGCAAGCTCGTTGTGATAGCTAAGCGCCACATCGCCGCTTGGGGTCGTTATGCCTTCAAGTCGCTCGTGGGCAAGCTCTATGTTGCCGTCCTCGAATATGTCTCTTACTGCGAGGAGCTGTGCAAGTTCTGCCATTTCCGATTGCACTTCGATTAACTGCTCTTGCAAGCTGTCATTTTCGCTTTCGAGTGCTTCGTAATCGGCTATAAGAGATTCGTATTGCTCTTGAATGTTTTCGAGCTTTGATGTATTAAGGTCTATAACTCCTTGCTGTTCCTCCACAATCGTGCCAAAATGTTCCTCTCGCTCTATGTCTCGCTGTTGGAGCACTCCTGCCACTATAACAAATAGCAGTGCCATTGCAAAGAATACCACCACATATATTTGCAGTGATCCCGGTCCTTTTCTTTCGTCCAATTATATTCCCTCCGCCGACAGGCCAAGGCGCTCTAATAGCGAGTCTAAGTCCTCGTTCCCGTCAAATTCTATCTCTATACGCTTGTTCTTAACCTTAACTTTGCGCCCGAGCTGTTTGGCAAGGGACTTTTCAAGGTGAACTGCATAGTCGACTGTTTCTTTTTTTGGTGCTTCCTTTTTCTTTGGCATTTTAACTGCCGCCTCGAGCTGGCGCACCGTCATTTTACCGTCTGCGGCGAGCTCGGCAAGCTCTAAGGCTCTATCGTCCTCCAGTCCTACAAGCGCCCTTGCATGTCCTTCTGATATTCTGCCCGTTTCAAGGCACTCTATTACCTCGGGGGGCAAATTCATAAGCCTTAGCGAGTTTGCAATTGCAGGGCGAGATCGGCCGACACGTGTGGCGACCTCCTCTTGCGTTAGGCCGAATTTATCCATTAATGTTCTGTATCCCCTCGACATTTCCATAGGAGATAGGTCTTCTCTTTGAAGGTTTTCTATAAGTGCGACTTCAAAGGTCTCCTCCTCGTTCATCGAGCGAAGTAGCACGGGGATCTCCTCGAGCCCTGCAAGTCGTGCGGCTCTCCAGCGTCTCTCCCCTGCTATTATTAAAAATCTGTCCCCTTTTTCCTTGACTAAAAGAGGTTGCAAAATACCATGCTTTTTTATGCTCTCCGACAGCAGGGCAAGTGATTGATCGTCGAATTTTTTTCTCGGCTGTTCAGGGTTTGGCTCGACCGCCATTATAGGCACGATACGCACGCCACCTTCGCCCGACACTTCGATTGCACTAACATCAAGCAAAGCCTCAAGCCCCATCCCAAGCCCCTTCTTTTTCGCCATAAATACCTCCATAAAAAAAGCTTTAGCTTTTTTAAGTAAGAAGTAATAGTGAATAAGTAATAACTATGGAGGAAAAACCCTTTAGGGCTTTTCTTTTATTATATTCAAATAATTAATTGCCAAAGGCAATTAAGTTACCATACTTCTTACTTCTTCACTATTACCTATTACCTAATTCATTGTCTCCCTAAAAACTCCTCGGCGAGGGCTTTGTAGCTTTCTGCGCCTCGGGAGAATTTGTCGTACATTATTACCGGTAGTCCGTGGCTCGGTGCTTCGGATAGGCGGACATTTCGGGGGATTACTGTGGAATATACCTTTGCTCCGAAGAATTTTTTTATCTCGGCCATTACCTCTACCGTTAGGTTTAGCCTTGCATCGTACATTGTAAGTAGCACGCCTTCTATGTCGAGGTCGGGGTTGTAGAGCTTTTTGACCTGACGTATTGAATTGACGAGTTGTGACAGGCCTTCCAGTGCGTAGAATTCGCATTGGATTGGCACGAGCACACGGTCTGCCGCTACAAGTGCGTTTATTGTGAGCAGTTCGAGCGAGGGTGGGCAGTCTATAAAGATATAGTCGAAGGCAGGGCGAAGTGGTCGCAGTTGTTTTTTCAGGCGCTCTACCCTGTCTTGCATCGATACAAGTTCTATTGCCGCTCCTGCTAAGTTGTTGTCGGTCGGTAGCAGTAATAGCCCCTCGGCAGGTGTTCGCACAAGTGCATCTGCCGCCGAGCATTCGCCCATTAGGACGTTATATATAGAATTTTCTATGCTTTTCTTGTTTATGCCAAGTCCGGTCGTGGAGTTGCCCTGCGGATCGAAGTCGCACAGGAGCACTTTTTTACCCATCGCTCCAAGCCCTGCCGCAAGATTTACAGCGGTCGTCGTTTTGCCGACACCGCCCTTCTGATTTGCTATTGCTATTATCTTTCCCACATTGTCACCTCCACACTCTTTTTATTATATATTTATTGAATGGAAAATACAAGTATTTGTTTTGTTTTTTGTAGGAATTTGTAATTTTTGTTTCATGTGAAACATGGTTAGGATTATATCTATCACCCTAGGGTGGTTGCAGTAGATGTTTCATGTGAAACAAAACTTAGCGAATGCTCCCCCGCATGGCGGCCTGTGCTCCTCCGCATGGGGCTCGGTGGGGGGGACCTGCCGCTCGGCTATATGCTCAGTACAAGGCATATGCCCCGCGCCCTACGTGGGGGCGATGCCAAAATGCGAAATGCTCCAACCATTCTATATAATCGGTAGCATTTCGCATTTTGCCCATAAGGGGGAATTAATTTTGCACGCCCCACCGTGCAAAATTAATTCCCCCTTATGGGCGCTCGCTCCAATGGGAGCGAGGCATCGCCCGAGCTTGCCGCACGGTGATAGCTTAGTTAGAACAGTAGGCTCGCCGCACGCTCTCCCTTTGTCCGCAGACAAAGCAAATGTCGGGGGCTCGATGCCCCCGACATTTGCTTTGTGGTTTATGTAGCAGTAATTACATCGGAAGGAGGGGGAGCGGCGAGGGGGCACCATCAGGGTGCCCTCTGGCTTTTAATTCTCGCCCCCCGTGGGGCGACCCAAACAGCCCGTTTGCTGTTTGGGCTCGATGCCCCCGACATTTGCATGTGGTTTATCCTATCTCAACTCTATAACTTTTCTTATAGATCTATTCAACCTCGCTACCTTCGACCTCGCCTACAACCTCGCCTTCAACTTCACCCTCTACCAAATCTTCCTCCTCCTCTTTCGGAGCACGGGCGACTGTAACAAGTTTAGTTCCCTCGGCGACATTCATAACTCTAACGCCCTGCGTTACTCTTGAATATACAGGTATCTCGGCACAATCTATTCTAATAACAACGCCGCTATCGGATACAAGCATAAGATCTTCCGCAACCTCTGCCATTGCAATGCCTGCAACAGCTCCTGTCTTATCGGTGACCTTGTAGTTAAGCAGACCCATGCCGCCTCTCGACTGCAAGCGATACTCCTCTACATCGGTACGCTTGCCGTAGCCGCTCTCGGTAACTGTCAGCAGTTCTGCCCCTTCACGCACTATAACCATGCCAACAACGCTATCGCTCTCGGACAGAGTAATGGCACGTACACCACGAGCCGGACGACCCATAACACGCACGTCGTTCTCGTCAAATCGTATTGCCTTACCTTCTCTCGTACAAACAATCATGTGCTTAGTACCGTCTGTCAGCTTAACTTCCGATAGCTCGTCGCCCACATCGAGCCCGATAGCACGAAGCCCCGAGCGGCGAACATTTACAAAGTCGGAGACCTCTGTTCTCTTTATAGTTCCCCTCTTTGTAATCATGGTTAGATAGCCCTCCTCGAAGTTCTCGAGGCAAATAACGGCAGAAACCTTCTCGCCCGACTCGAGCTGCATAAGGTTAACCATGTTAGTTCCCTTAGCCGTCCTCGATGCAACAGGAATTTGATACCCCTTAAGGCGGAATACCCTGCCACGGTCGGTAAAGAACATCAAGTAGGAATGAGTATTTGCAACAAAAATATCCTCTACAAAGTCCTCCTCACGTGTCGTCATGCCTGTAACACCACGGCCACCCCTGTGTTGTGCCTTGTATAGCGACATAGACTGACGCTTAACATAACCAAGATGACTGCGAGTTATAATGCAATCCTCCTTCTCGATTAGATCCTCGTCCTCTATATCGGCATAAGAAGGCACAATCTCGGTGCGACGGTCGTTAGCATACTTATCACGCAGAGCAATAGACTCATCTCTAACGATCTCCCTAACAAGCCCATCGTCCGATAAAATCCTGTTAAAGTAAGCTATCTTCTCCATTAGCTCGGCATATTCCTGCTCGATCTTCTCACGCTCGAGACCTTGCAGTCTCTTTAACTGCATGTCGAGTATCGCCTGAGCCTGAATTTGCGACAGCTCGAAGCGAGACATAAGCCTCTCTCTCGCCTCGTCGTAGCTCTCTCTGATGATCTTAATAACTTCGTCTATATGATCGCTCGCAATGCGCAGACCCTCGAGCAAATGTGCTCTTGCCTCTGCCTTTTTCAAATCGAACCTTGTGCGGCGAACTACAATTTCCTTTTGGAATTCAATATAATGCTCTAATATTTCCTTTAAAGGAAGTGTCTTAGGCTGACCATCGACAAGAGCGAGCATGTTTGCCGAAAAAGATGTTTGAAGTCCTGTATGTGTAAATAGCTGATTTAAAACGACCTGCGCATTTGCATCTCTCTTTAAATCAAAGCGAATTTTAAGCCCGTTTCTGCCCGACTCGTCCTCGACATCGGCAATACCTTCGATCTTCTTGGAGTTGACACACTCTGCAATCTGCATCATAAGTCTGCTCTTATTTGTCATGTATGGAAGCTCGGTAACAATAATTCTCGTCTTGTCGCCTTCCTCTATCTCTGCCTTTGCACGTACGACAAAACTTCCATGCCCCGTCATATAAGCCTGACGAATACCGCCTGCACCCATAATTAATGCACCTGTCGGGAAATCGGGCCCCTTTATAAACTGCATTAGATCGGGCAATGTCGCCTCGGGCTGCTCGAGTAGGTATACAACGGCATCTATAACCTCGCCCAAGTTGTGAGGAGGAATATTTGTCGTCATACCGACGGCAATACCCTGCGACCCATTTACCAAAAGGCAAGGAAAACGTGCCGGCAAAACCTTTGGCTCTTGATACCTGTCGTCGAAGTTTGGCATTGTATCGACGGTCTCACGGTCTATTTCAGACAGCATTTCCGATGCAATCTTGCTCATTCTTGCCTCTGTATAACGATATGCGGCAGGGGGGTCGCCATCGATAGAACCGAAGTTTCCGTGACCATCTATAAGCGGCTCTCTCATGGAGAAATCCTGCGCAAGCCTTACAAGTGCATCATAAACCGAGGCATCACCATGGGGGTGATACCTACCGAGCACAGCACCGACAGTGGTAGCCGCTTTACGGAATGGCTTATCGCTCGTAAGTCCGTCCTCATACATGGTATAAAGTATGCGCCTATGAACAGGCTTTAACCCATCCCTAACATCGGGAAGCGCTCTCGAAACAATGACCGACATGGCATACTCAATGTAGGATTTTTTCATCTCCCGACTTATGTCGACCTGTAATATATGTTGATTTTCGTAATCCAAAACTTTTCTCCTTTATTTGAGTTAATAGCTATTTTAGGTAATAGGTAATAGTGAATAAGTAATAACTATTGTGGAAAAACCCTTTGGGGTTTTTCTTATATTATATTCAATACTTAATTGCCACAGGCAATTAAGTTACCATACCTATTACTTCTTCACTATTACTTCTTACTTCTTCACTATTACCTATTACCTATTACCTGACTATTAAAAACTTCCAAAGAAGTTTTTAATAGTCAAGATTTACCGCCGTTTTGGCGTATTCGTTGATAAACTGCCTTCTTGGTTCTACCGCTTCGCCCATTAGGGTCGAGAAGGTTTCGTCGGCCAAGGCGGCGTCTATCAGTTCGACTTGAAGAAGGGTGCGCTTTTCGGGGTTCATTGTGGTCTCCCACAGCTCGATTGCATCCATCTCGCCAAGACCCTTGTTGCGCTGTACATCTACCTTTGCATTTGGCTCGGTCGCTCTTATTTCTTCCAAAATCATATCTCTCTCACGGTCGGTGTAGGCATATTTTACCATCTTACCCCTCGTTAGCTTGAAAAGAGGTGGCTGGGCGATGTATACATGACCCTTTTCTATTAGCGGACGCATGTGACGGAAGAAAAATGTAAGTAGCAGTGTGCGAATGTGAAGTCCGTCTACGTCGGCATCGGCCATAATTATAACCTTGCCGTAACGTAGTTTTTCCTCGTTAAACTCCTCGCCTATACCTGCTCCCAGTGCCGTTATAACAGGTTGCAACTTCTCGTTGCCGTATACCTTGTCTATTCTTGCCTTTTCTACATTTAGCATCTTACCCCAAAGAGGCAGTATTGCCTGATACTTGGAATCTCTGCCACCCTTGGCAGAGCCACCCGCCGAGTCTCCCTCTACTATATATATCTCGGTAAACTCGGGGTTTTTAACAGAACAGTCAGAGAGCTTGCCGGGAAGCTTCATACCGTCGAGTGCCGACTTTCTTCTCGTCAGCTCCCTCGCCTTACGTGCCGCCTCTCTCGCCCTCGATGCCGATAACGCCTTGTCGAGAACCGCCCTTGCAACACTTGGATTTTCCTCGAAGAAGGTCATAAGCTTTTCATTAACAAGACCCTCAACGAGCGGCCTTATCTCGGCATTGCCAAGCTTTGTCTTTGTCTGCCCTTCAAACTGCGGCTCACGTAGCTTTACACTAATAACAACAGCAAGACCTTCACGCACGTCATCGCCCGTCAAGTTCTTTTCGCTATCCTTCAAAAGTCCTGCTTTTCTGGCATATTCGTTAACAGTCCTCGTAAGAGCCGACTTAAAACCGAGCTCGTGCATACCGCCCTCGGTCGTATTTATATTGTTTGCAAATGTGTATATCGTGGCATCGTACCTGTCGTTGTACTGCATTGCAATCTCTGCCATGCTATCCTCTCGAGAGCCTGCCATGTATATAACATCGTCGTGAACCTTACCATGATTTTTATTTATATGCTCAACAAAGGAACGTATGCCGCCCTCGTAGTGCATAACCTTAACTCGTGTTTCTTCCTCCCTCTCGTCCGAAAGGGTAATTTTAAGACCTGCATTCAAAAATGCCTGCTCACGCATACGAGCTCTTAGCGTGTCGAAGTCGTAGAGTACCTCGTCGAAAATAGTGTTGTCGGCCAAAAACCTAATTTTAGTGCCTGTAAATCCGCCGCACTCCTCTAAAATCTCCATAGGGCCGTCGGGCACTCCCCTTTTGAATGACTGTCTATGACGTCTGCCTTCGTTGCAAACTTCTACTTCAAGCCATTCAGAAAGCGCATTAACGACAGATGCACCAACACCATGCAGACCGCCCGAAACGGCATAACCGTCGCCGCCAAATTTACCGCCTGCATGTAGCACTGTAAAGACAACCTCGAGGGAGGATATCCCCATCTTTGGGTGGATACCTGTCGGAATACCTCTGCCGTTGTCCGAAACCTCTAAAATATTATCCTTTAGAATTCTAACATTTATTTCACTGCAAAAACCTGCAAGCGCTTCGTCTATCGAGTTATCTACAATTTCATAAACAAGATGATGAAGCCCCCTCGCCGAAGTCGACCCGATATACATACCGGGGCGCTTTCTTACAGCCTCAAGCCCTTCAAGAACCTGTATCTGATTTTCATCATAAACAGCATCTATCTTTTCGAGTTTCTCAAACTCACCAATCTCCAAATTTTCGCCCTTTTCCATGATTTCCTTATTATCCAAAACCTATATGCCCCTTTCAAAAAAACGCTGTTTTTTTAGGTAAGAAGTAATAGTGAATAAGTAATAACTACGGTAGAAAAACCAAAGGTTTTTCATTATTATATTTAATACTTAATTGCCCCCGGCAATTAAGTTACCATACTTCTTACTTCTTACTTCTTACCTATTACCTATTACCTATTACCTATATTATCTCTCCATACGCTCCGATATAGTTGCTGCTGATATGGAGGAAATGTATACCCTGTCAAGGCCTTGTTCTCTTGTTACTACAAAGCTTTTTGGGAGCTCTCCCGATACCGTTGTTACTATGCTTGCCTTTTCCGATATATTCAAAAATTCCTTTGTTATTGCTCCTGTCGTCGTCTTGTCTAGGTCGAATATTGCTATAATCTCCCTGTCTCTAACTACAACATCTTGTCCTAAGTGGATGTACAAAGTCTGCCTTCCTCCATTCTGTCGCCATTTTTGCTAACTCCTGCCGTTGTAATAAAAACTTGCCTGTCCTTCATGCTCTTTCTAATGTAACTCTGCCTTGTGCGGTCGAGCTCGCTCATTACATCGTCGAGCAGTAAAACGGGTCTTTCGCCTATTTCTTCTTCTATAAGTTTGCACTCTGCAAGTTTTAAGGATAAAACGGCACTGCGCTGCTGACCTTGCGAGCCAAAAATTCTTGCCGCCTTCCCATCTATCAAAACTTCTAAATCGTCCCTATGTGGGCCGACAAGAGAAATTCCCATTTGTTCTTCTCTAAATTTTGCCATTGTTATTTCTTCGTATAGGAGGTTTTTTATCTCCTCCCTCGTAAGCCCTTCAATGTTTCCCGTGAAACATTTATAGGACAGAGAGAGTTTTTCACCCTTGCTAACGGCCTCGTGATGGCTTATAGCAGGGAGAGAAAGCCGCTTTATATAGCTACTTCGCATTAAAACAATATAGCTCCCAATTTCGGCAAGTCGAGAGTTCCACACATCGAGTGTGTCGCCCCCTCCCCTTTTTAGCAGGTTATTTTTCTGCGCAACTACCTTGTTATAATCGGCAAGAAGTGTGCCGTACCTCGGCCTAAGTTGGCTTATCGCACTGTCTAAAAATTTCCGTCGCTCCTCCGGCCCGTCCCTAACCAAAGATAGGTGTTCGGGCGCAAACAAAACGGTACAAAATGCCCCTGCCATGTCGCTGTTTTTTTTAATGGGCAGACCGTTTAACAGTATCTCTTTTCTTCTTTTGTCGGCATATACAGTAACAGAAATGTTCTGCTCTCTGCCACCACCAAAAAAATCGAGACTTATTCGAGCCTTTTCAAAGCCTTCCTTAACCAAATCCTTTTCCTTGCCCTGCCGAAATCCCGTTCCTCGGCTTGCTATATATATAGATTCAAGTAAATTTGTTTTGCCCTGTGCATTTTTACCGTATATCACATTTGTCTCTTTGTTCGGTTTATATTCAATTTCATCTATATTACGCCATTTAGAGAGAGCAAGCCTTAAAACCCTCATGACTGTGTTTTGCGCCTTGCCACTGCAACCTTTTTAGGCGCCTCTATAACTTCTGTACCCTCTTTATAAACCTCAACAACAACCCCAATGGCAAAGACCTTCATGCCGGGGTAAATCTTGCGCCCACGCTGGGTGCAAATCTCGCCCTCTACCTTAACAAGCCCGTCCAAAACGGCATTTTTAGCCTCGCCCCCCGTCATAAAAAGACCTGCATGTTTTAAAAGAGAATCGAGCTTTATAAACTCGGTGCTAATAAAGACAGTTTCCTTTTTCAAAATATTTCTCCTTAGTTTGCTATATATTTATATAAAGTTAAATATATCTATTTTGTCGCTTTTAACCTAACAGGCAGAACAAGATATGTAAAGCTGTCCCCAACTGTCGGCCTTATAACAAGAGGGCTAAGGCTTGTCGACATCTCGAAAAGAAGGGTATCTTCGCCGCAATATCTAAGCGCATCTTGCAAAAATTTATTGTTAAAACCGATCTCGAGCGGCCCGCCTGTCGACTGAATTGGCAGCTCGTCCGAAACATGACCGAGAGGCGACGAGCAAACAAGCCTTGCAAAATTGCCCTCGAATGTAATCTTAACAGGGCTCTTTTGCCTCTCGTTTATCATAAGAGCCGCACGATCGAGGCAGTCGGCAAAAAGCTTTGCCTCTACGGTAGCTGTTATTTCAAAATTCTTCGGAATTGCCGTTCTGTAATTCAAAAACTCCCCTTCAAGAGTCCTTGTCGATAGGCGGAAATTCTCTGTCTCAAAAAGAGCGGTCCTCTTGCCGATCCAAACGGTAACCTTTTCTTCGCCGTCCCCTATAATTCTTGCAACCTCTGTTAAAAGCTTTCCTGTTATAACAAAATTAAAGGGCTCTGCCACTTCCTCCGACAGCTTTTCACGGCGAAGTGCAAGCCTATGACCGTCTACACCTACAACCTCTATATCTTGCCCCTCTATATTAAAAAGGCAACCCATGTGAATGGGATTAGAGCCGCCTGTCGAAATTGCAAAGACAGAGCGGTTTATCATGTTCTTTAACATGCCCTGCTCTATAACAAAACTGCTCCCTGCACGCTCCATAGAAACCTCGGGAAAGTCCTCGGCGGCATATCCTGTTATAATAAACTCCGATAGTCCACCTGTTATCTTAACCTTAAGCCCATCTGTCTCTATAACAACAGGCCCGTCGGGAAGCTTACGCACAATGTCGCCAAATGTGGAGGAAGGGAGCACTATATCGCCCTTCTCCTTCACATGAGCCTCTACAAGGCACTCCATGGCCGATTCTAAGTTGTATCCAGTGAGTTTTACACTGCCCTCCATACCTGAGAGCAGTACCCCCTCTAAAACGGGCATAGAGGAGCGCTGCATGGTGACCCTCGAAGCAATGCCGATGCCCTCCGACAAAACAGCCCTATCGCAACTGAACTTTAAATTCATATATATATTTTCTCCTTTTATATGGAAATAAATACCAATACCGCCATAAACTCTAAAAAGAAGTTTTTTTCTTAAAAAAAGTATATGTTAAATAATAGTATTAGCAGTAGTGTATGTGTTTTTGGTGGATTTACATTTTACCCATTAACAGGGCATTATTTTCGATAACTCTATATGTTAATATAGTGTGGAAAAATTTGCCCCTTTTTCCAAAAACACATTTTATGTGGAAAACCCCAAATGTGGAAAGTGTGAAAAATGTGGAAAATTCTTTTCCACATTTTAAGTAATAGGTAATAGTGAAGAAGTAATAACTATGGATGAAAAACCCAAAAGGGTTTTTCTTATATTATATTCAATACTTAATTGCCAAAGGCAATTAAGTTACCATACTTCTTACTTCTTCACTATTACTTCTTACTTAAAAAATCACTCCATACTATTACCGATCTCGGTGATAATATTTTTTAGTTCATTATCGGTGTTAAGGTCTTTTTCTATTTTTTTAATGGCATTCATTATTGTTGTGTGGTCTTTGCCGCCGAAAAGTTGGCCTATTTTTTTGTATGGCATACCTGTGTGTTCACGGATTAGGTACATGGCGACCTGCCTTGCCTTTAGAACGTCGCCGTTACGCTTGTTGGAGTATAAATCTTGCGACGTAACGCCGTAGTATTCCGAAACAGAGCTGTTTATATTTTCTATAATTACAGATGTTGGAATGTTGGAGCTTAAAATGTCCTTTATAACTTCGTGCGCTGCATCTGTCGTAATTGCTATATCCTCAAGCATGTTCATTGCCTTAAGCTTTTTAACTGCGCCCTCTATCTGACGAATGTTCTTCTTTAACCGCTCGGCAACAAAATTTGCAACTTCCGAGGGGATTATAAGATCAAGGCTCTGTGCTTTACGGTTTATAATTGCAAGGCGAGTTTCGTAGTCGGGCGGCTGAATGTCTGCCATAAGCCCCCACTCAAAGCGGCTGCGAAGACGTTCTTCAAGCGGCATTATCTCCTTTGGAGGTTTATCACTCGTTAGAACTATCTGCTTTTTTGCCTCGTAAAGCGAGTTAAATGTGTGGAAAAATTCCTCCTGCGTCTGCTCCTTGCCTGCCAAAAACTGCACATCGTCTATCAAAAGGCAGTCGAGCAGTCTGTATTTTTCTCTAAAAGCAGCCATTGTACCCGAACGAATAGAGCCTACAAGCTCGTTTATAAAGTCCTCCCCTTTTATGTAGCCTATATTACAGCCGGGGTACTTTCTCTTCATCTGATTTCTAACGGCAAACAAAAGGTGAGTCTTGCCAAGCCCTGATCCGCCATATATAAAGAGCGGATTAAAAGCATCTCCCGGTGTGTCGGTAACGGCGATACAAGCGGCATGTGCAAGCTTGTTGGAACTGCCAACAATAAAGTTAGGGAATGTATACCCTTCTATTGCGCTATACTGCCCCGGCGGCTCGTCGGGCGGTGGTGGTGGCGATATAGGTGTTTTTGATAATGGCGCATTCGGGTCCTCGTTGCTCTTTATGGCAACATAAACGGGAAAGCCCATTACTATCTCTGCCTCACGCACAAAATCGTCGTGATACCTCGATTCTACCACCTGCTTTACAAAATCGGTGTCGCATTCTAAAACAAGTGTGTCTCCTTTAAATTCGAAGGGTCTTAAATTGTCTATCCATGTATCTATAATTACCTCTGTGTATAGGTTTCTAAGTCGTGCATATATAACTTCCCATATTTCGTGTACTGATTTCATTAACATCCTCCTCCAATAATTGTTTTGCTAAACAACCCCACTTTTTGTGCTGAAATTTATATTTTTATTTTCGAGCACAGTCTTATAATAAGACAAAAATATACAAAATAAACCAAAAAAATTGCATAGAAAATTTCACTTAAAATAGTGCAAATATGCCCCTATCTACACTACAATTTATTTAAAAAATTAAGCTTAATTTAAATGTCTTAAGAGTGGCTTTTTTAATGCTCTTTATATTGTACTTGACATGGCGACAAATACATTATATTATATAAATGTCTTATGGAAAAATAGCCGTAATAAGACGATTTATAATAAGTGGTACGTAGTAAAATTATAACACATTTTGCGATATTTTACAAGCACATTTTGCAAGGTTTTGCCCAAAAAAGCAAAGTTGTCATAAGATGTCATGCTTAAAAAACTTAAAATTACATAAGAATACCGTAAAATCTATATTTATAAATAGACTTTACGGTATTTCTCTTTTTATGCTATTGTGCAGTTAAAATAAAGGGCTTTATACAAAGTGAAAATTTCTATTTGTTATACCTCAAAACCCTACCAAACCTTCCGCCCGTGTATATGCCGTCATCGACCGCTATCTTGCCGTCTACAACTACCGTTATAATACCCTCGGGATGACGTGCCGCCTCTTTAAAATCGGCAGTGTCGAGAATTTTCTCGGGGTCGAACAAAACAAGGTCGGCGACATTGCCAACATGAAGAACTCCTCTACCGAAAAAGCCAAAACGAGCGGCAGGAAGGCTTGTCATCTTGCGCACGGCCTCCTCGAGAGGCATAATGCCCTTTTCACGCACATAGCGAGCGAGCACCCTTGCAAAAGATCCATATGCACGGGGATGACACTTAACGCTATCCGACCCCGGCAAGGTGTCAGACCCTATCATGGTGTAGGGCGACTTCATAACGGTGCAAACATCCTCGTCACTCATAGAGCCGTAGCCCACAAGATCGTGACCATTGTTAAGGGCGATTATATCAAGTGCCGTATCTATCGGGTCTTTGCCGTGAATTTCCGACGCTTCGAGCAGATTAAGCCCCTGATACTGCGGCGTGTGGGGAATGTAAAAGAGCAGTATGGCATCGGGCCCTGTAACGAGTTTAAATTGATTTTCCCAACCATCTATGCCGTTATCTATATCCTCTCTAATTCTTCTCCTTACATCGGGGTCGGAGAGCCTTGCGACGGTCTCCTCCACTCCCCCTATCTGCGACCAAGGAGGGAGCACGGCACGAAGGGTAGTTGCCGATACATTGTACGGATACTGGTCGAGCGTTACATCTATTCCCTCATCACGTGCCGCCTCTATCATGCCGAGCGTTTTGTTAACGAGCCCCCAGTTGTGCGCCCCTGTGACCTTATGATGATGAATTTGCAGCTTACAGCCCGAGCGCCTCGAGATTTCAAGAACCTCCTCGACAGATGCCACAAGCTCGTCGCCCTCGTTTCTCATATGGCTTGCAAATATGCCGCCATACTCAACGAGCACCTCGCCAAGCGCTGCAAGCTCGTCTATTGAGCTCCAAACCCCCGGCGGATAAAATAGACCTGTCGACATGCCAAGCGCCCCTGCCTTCATGGCATCTCGTAGCATATCCTTCATCTTTTCGAGCTCGTCTGTTGTCGGCGCACGGTCTACAAAGCCCATGGCGGCAATTCTAAGTGTGCCATGACCTACATATGCCGCAAAATTAACGGCGGGCGGCAGTTTGTCGACATAAGAAAGATACTGCTCGAAAATTCTCCACTCAAAGGGAGGGTTAAGCCCTGCCAGCGTAAAGCCGACATAACGGCGAACTTCTTCTTCAATGTCGTCTGTCAGCGGAGCAGGAGTAAGGCCGCAAACGCCGCAGACCTGCGTTGTAACGCCCTGCATTAAATTGGCAAGCGTGTCGGGCATAGCCCCGATAATAGATTCATAATGGGCATGAGTATCTATAAACCCCGGCGCAAGAATATTGCCGCCGCAATCTATAACCCGTATTGCCTCACCGTCGCCACCGATAGCGGCAATCTTGCCGTCCTTAACAGCGAGCGACGACCTATACCAAGGTGCTCCCGTTCCGTCTACAATTCTTGCATTTTTAAAAAGAATGTCGTACATATTTCCCTCCTAAAATAAAAATAAGAACAAATGTTTGCTTTTTTGCATGAGCTGTGCTATAATCAAATTAAGTATATTTTATTGTATTATTCACATTGTGTCAATGCGGAGGTTTTTTTATGACAAAGGGCGAAAAGAAAAAGATGGAAGTCTATAATTTTATAAGAGACTTTATGGAAGATCAGGGTGTCCCCCCCACAACAAGGGAGATTGGCGACGGTGTTGGCTTAAAGTCGACCTCGACTGTTTTTATGTATATAAAAAAGCTCGAGGCAGATGGGCTGCTCGGCGGCAGTAGCGGCAGAAAAAGGGGCGCAATGCCGACAGAAAAAAGAGAGCCCTCGGCATATATCCCCATGCTCGGAACGGTAACGGCAGGCCAGCCAATTTTAGCTATCGAAAGCCACGAGGAGACAGTGCCTGTCGACCCATCATTTGTTAGAGGCAGAGAACTCTTTGCCCTAAAAATAAAGGGCGACAGCATGATAAATGCAGGCATTTTAGATAAAGACACAGTCTTTGTAGAACGCACCCCCGACGCAAGAAACGGCGAAATAGTAGTAGCCCTAATAGAAGACGAAGCAACGGTAAAGCGCTTTTACAAAAAAGAAAACGCCTTCTGGCTAATGCCCGAAAACGATGCCTATCAACCGATCATTGTGGAAGAAGTTGTTATTTTAGGCAAAGTGGTGGGGCTTTTTAGGGATTTTATATAGCAAAATCGGAGATTTTGCAGGTAAGAAGTAATAGTGAATAAGTAACAACTATGGTGGAAAAACCAAAGGTTTTTCAATAATATATTCAATACTTAATTGCCAACGGCAATTAAGTTACCATACTTATTACCTATTCACTATTACTTATTACTTAACTTATTCACTTCTTCACTATTACTTATTACTTAAAAAAAGAGGAGCGTTTTTTATGAAGGACAGTGAACTTACCCGTCAGTCGGTAGAGCTTTCTGTTTGTATTGTGGAATATTATAAGTGGCTTGTTTATGAGAAAAAAGAATTTGTTATGTCTAAGCAGCTACTTAAAAGTGGAACAAGTGTTGGTGCGAATATTCACGAGGCTTTTTATGGAGTTAGTAAGGCAGACTTTATTTCCAAAATGCAGATAGCTCTAAAAGAGTGTGCAGAAAGTGAGTATTGGCTCATAATCTTAAAACGCACAAACTATTTTGATATTAAATTTAACCAATTGGAAAACTATATAAAATCCCTCAAAAAAATGCTAATATCCACATTAAATACTTCAAAAAAAAGCTTCAATGAGTAATAACTCATTGAAGCTTTTTAAGTAAAAAGTAATAGTGAATAGGTAATAAGTATGGTAACTTAATTGCCTGTGGCAATTAAGTATTTTATATTATATAGAAAAACCTTTGGTTTTTCCTCCATACTTCTTACTTCTTCACTATTACTTATTACCTGCAAAATCTTCGATTTTGCCTTATACCTCCGTTATAACCGGCAGTATCATTGGGCTTCTCTTTGTTTTATGATAAATATAGCCCGAAAGTGCATTCTTTATAGCGCTCTTTAGTGCGCCGAATTCGATTGGCATCATGGGGAGGGTTTTGTCTAAGGCGGTGCGTAGTGCGTCGTGTGCGCCGTCCATTAGATCCTCTGATTCCTTAACAAATACAAAGCCTCTCGAAACGAGCTCGGGTTGGGAGACAAGCTCGCCTGTGGCACGGTCTACTGTCAAGGCTACAACTACAAGGCCGTCCTCGGCGAGGTGCTTTCTGTCACGAAGGACAACACTGCCAACGTCGCCGACACCTATTCCGTCTATAAGCACCTTGCCCGAAGGCACTGTACCGTTTAGCTTGCAGCTGTTTGCCGTCATTTCTATAACTCGGCCTATCTCGGAAACAAAAATTCTGCTCTCGTCTATGCCCATTAATTTTGCTGTTGCAGCGTGGGCAACGAGGTGAGAGTATTCGCCGTGTATCGGAATAAAATATTTCGGCTTTGTAAGTGCCAAAACGAGCTTTTGTTCCTCTTGCGAGGCATGGCCCGAAACGTGAACCTCTGCTTGTTTTGTCGTTATTACCTCTGCGCCCCTTTTAAGAAGTCCGTTTATAACCTTGGAGACAGTCTTTTCATTGCCGGGGATTGGAGAGGCCGAAATAATAACAAGGTCGTCTGGCCCAACTTCAACATTCCTGTGCTCACTCGCCGCCATTCTTGAAAGAGCCGACATGGGCTCGCCCTGACTGCCGGTAGTAACGAGCACAACACGGTGTGGCTCGTAGTCCTTAATGCGGTCTATGTCTATCAAAATGCCTTCTTCCACATCGATAACACCGAGAGCAATTGCGGCATTAACATTGTTGATCATAGAGCGACCCGAAACAGCGACCTTTCGTCCTTGCTTGGAGGCGGCATCTATTATCTGCTTAACCCTGTGAATGTTAGAGGCAAATGTCGTAACTATAATACGTTTTTTTGTCGTCTCGAAAAGGCGGTCGATGGCACGGGCAACAACATGCTCGCTCTTTGTGTGTCCTGCCCTCTCGGAATTTGTCGAGTCGGAAAGAAGTGCCAAAACACCCTTTTTACCAAGCTCGCCAAGGCGTGCAAGATCTATCATCTCGCCGTCTATCGGGGTCGTGTCAATCTTAAAGTCGCCTGTAAATATAATGCGGCCGGCAGGTGTTTCTATGCCGAGCATACATGCATCGGGAATGGAGTGGTTGGCACGAATTATCTCGACCTTAAAAGAGCCTAAGGTAAGCACATCGCCGTATTCTACTTGATATAGCTCGGTAGTGGCGGTAAGCTTGTGCTCGTCGAGCTTGTTTTTAACAAGTCCGCATGTAAGCCTTGTGCCGTAGACAGGCGCATTAACCTGCTTTAAAAGGTAGGGTATGCCGCCCGTGTGGTCTTCGTGACCGTGGGTAATAACGATACCACGGAGCTTGCTTGCGTTGTTTACCACATAGGTAAAATCGGGTATAACAAGATCGACTCCGGGCATAGAATCGTCGGGGAAGGCTATGCCGCAGTCGAGCACAAGCATGTCGTCGCCGCACTCGATTACAGTAAGGTTTTTGCCGACCTCGTGCAGTCCGCCAAGCGGGATAATGCGTAGCTTGGAGGAGTTGTCTGTCTTTAGTGCGGGCGAGCGCTTTAGAATATTTTGCGGCACTCTCGGTGCGGCAGGTTGTGGGGCTTTTCTTGTAGTCATTATCTTGGCACCGCCACGGCGCTTGTTATTTCTTCCCTTGTTTTGACCGCCCTGACCATTAGATCCTTGTCCACCCTGACCGCTCGTCTTGGTCTGATTTGTATTTGCAGGGGCTGTGCCCTCTGCTTGCTTGTTTTGCGCCTCGGGCTTTTTCTTAGGCTGAGAGCCGCCCTGTTTGCCGCCTCTCTTGCCTCTGCCTCCCTCGGGCTTTTGAGCGCTCTCTCCTCTTTTGTCGAAAATAGAGGGCATAACCTCTCCCACATTTTGGGTAGAAGGCCGAGCCTTGCGCTTGGGTTTGTTGTCTTTGTTCATTCATGTGTCCTTTCGAATAATGTTGTTTGTCATATTAAAGCCGCTTTTGTCAGCCGGCATTTTTTTCACAGCTGATAGGCGGAAATATTCTTGTTTAGTATTTATGTTATTATATGTTATTTTTCTATATATTGTAGTATTTACAATATATTATACAAACTGTAAAATATATTGTAAAATTCCAAGTCTTATAATCGGCATTCACAGGTAATATTCTACAATAAGTATAATATCTTATATACCTTTGAAACGAGCTCGACCCTGTCTACATATGTCGCCGTCTCGGTATAGGGGATGTCGCCACGGCCTATGCCATCGGCTATCCAGCCCTCTACACGGTTTGGGCCTGCGTTGTAAGAGGCAAGGGCGATCCATAGCGAGTTGCCCTCCATAAGCATTGACAGATAGTAACTGCCGTAATCAATATTAACGGCGGCACTATATAAATCTTCTTGTGGCAGATCTCGTTTTTGCCTTAACCATTCGTATGTGTCGGGCATTATCTGCATTAAACCGCAAGCGCCGACAGGGGAGGTTGCATTTTCGTTAAATCTGCTCTCTGCCCAAATAACGGCATAAATAAGCTCCTCGGGAATGCCGTGATCGGTGGCGGCGGCGCTTACCTCTGCCCTATAATCTCGGGGGAATAGCTCTGTTAGCTGAAAAAGTGCCAAACAAAAGAGCAATGTTAAAGAGAGCAAAGAGACAAAAACTCTCCTTGCCGCCATCTTTTTCTTTTTACTATAAGCCGAGTTTTTTCGCAACGGCGTCCACCTGACGGGCGACACTCTCCATGTCACCGTCGTTAATAATTACATGATCGGCATGAGAAGTGAAAAACTCCTCGCCCTTCTGTGCGGCAAGACGTGCCTCTGCCTGCTCCTTTGTTATACCGTCCCTCTCCATAATGCGAGAGAGAGATAGCTCGTAAGGCGCAATAACAGCAACGACAGGCCAGCCCCTGCCGCCCTCTATAAATTTTATGGCATCAACAATAATCGCTTTAGCGGTGCTCTTTTCCTCTATTTCACGAGAGAGTATTCCAAGGTGCTTATAAACAATATCCTCGAGCACCTTCATCTTTGCAGGATCGGCAAATACAATAGGGCCCAAGACCTTGCGGTTAACTGCGCCGTCCTCGCCTATAATGCCCTCGCCGAAATACTCGGCAAGCTCTGCCGCGCACTGGGTATTAGGGCCTTGCACCTTATGTACAAGCTTGTCCGAGTCGATGTGCTCTGCTCCGTGCTTTTCAAAAAGGCGAGCGACGGTGCTCTTGCCGACACCGCTCCTACCCGTTATTCCAAATTTAATCATATCTATCGTTGTCCTTTAGCTCGTATAATAACTATACCCCTGCGCACCCCGCTCCACCGCATGGGGCGATCGGGCGCATCACTTAACATCCGGCGCCCTGTGGCTTCAAAAACGGGTTCGGATTATATCTATCACCCTACGCAAGCACGGGCGGCTCTGCACGCAAAATGCTTCGACTAAAATTACAGCAGGGCGCATTTTGCGTGCGCCTTTGCGGCTTAGTGCCGTGCTTATGTCTTTGGTGCTCCCAAAAAAGGAAAGAGAGGTTGCCTTATGCTGTGTGCCCCTTGCCGCAAAGGCTCTCGCTCCCGCAGGAGCGAGCGAGCCGCCCACCGAGCCCCATGCGGTGGAGCGTGGTCTTGTAGGGGGCAGATGCATGGGGGCGTGCGAAGTATACGCACTGAGCATGGGCGCTCTCTGCGACTATGGAGCGAAAGAGGCATATTGCAAAGCTCCATGTGCCGCCATAGGAGAGAGCGAGCATAGTAGGTTTTAGAAAAATCTTATGCCTATCTAATCCACACTACACCCTTATAACTCTATGCCCTGCCGCCTTAATAAGCCTGTTATAAAGAGCAAGGCCAAGACCCTCTCTTTTTGGGACGGGGCAATATATCTCTGTTGCTCCTATATCGTCGGCAGTCCTAAGTGCGGCAAATATATTGTGAGCCGCCTCGCCAAGATCTCTGCCGAGCGTTATAACATTATATCCTTCAAAACTTGCCGCATCGCTCTCAAGACAGAGCAAAACGGCATTTTTCTTTGCCTTCATAAAATCCGTCACGGCAGAGGGGTCACCCTCCACCAAATAGAGCTCCCCCTTAGGGGCATAATGACGATACTTCATTCCGGGCGACGAGGGGATGCTCCCCTTTTCAATCTCCCCCAAAACAGCACGGTCAATATCAATGCTTCCAATAACTTCCTCTATCTCCTCGGCAGTTACACCACCCGGACGCAGTAGCCTCGGGGGAGATACCGCAAGCGAAAGCACGGTCGACTCAAGCCCGACATCGCACTGTCCGCCCTCCAAAATAAAGCCAAGATCCTCCCCAAAATCGCCATCTACATGAAGTGCGGTAGTGGGCGACGGTCTGCCCGATATATTGGCAGAGGGAGCGGCAATAGGAAGCCCTGCTCGCCTAATTAAATCGAGCGCCACAGGATGCGACGGCATACGCACCGCCACAGTATCAAGCCCTGCCGACACAATGTGCGGCACAATGTCGCTCTTTTTCAAAACAAGAGTAAGTGCCCCCGGCCAAAACTTTTGAGTTAAGCTGTATGCCTCTTTCGGAATATCACAGCACAACATTTCAAGCATCTCTACGCTACTAATGTGCAGTATAAGAGGATTGTCCGACGGCCTGCCCTTTGCCTTATAAATAAGACTGCAAGCCGCCCCATCAAGTCCATTTGCGCCAAGCCCATATACCGTCTCTGTCGGAAAGGCAACAAGTCCCCCCTCCTTAAGTATATCGGCCGCTATTTCTATATTTTGCTCGGTAGGGGGAAATATTCGCCCCCCCTCCATATTTATCATGCGTTACCCTCTGCGCCCTTTAGCTTTTCGGCACGATCTGCCGTAATAAGCGCATCTATCATCTCGTCAAGATCGCCATTCATAAAGGCCTCGAGTTTATATAGCGTTAGAGTAATTCTATGATCGCTAACACGCCCCTGAGGGAAATTATATGTGCGAATACGCTCGCTCCTATCGCCCGTACCGACCTGCAACTTACGCTCTGCCGCAGTCTTTGCGGTCTGCTCCGACTGCATCTTCTCGTATATACGAGAGCGAAGAACACGCATAGCCTTATCTTTATTCTTGTGCTGACTGCGCTCGTCTTGGCACTCTACAACAATACCTGTCGGCACATGGGTAATTCTAATGGCAGACTCTGTCTTATTAACATGCTGACCACCCGCACCACCTGCACGGAATGTGTCAATCTCAAGATCGGCAGTGTTAATTTCAACCTCGACCTCCTCGGCCTCGGGCAAAACGGCAACGGTAACGGTCGATGTGTGAATACGCCCCGAAGACTCGGTATCGGGCACACGCTGAACTCTGTGAACACCCGACTCAAACTTAAGACGGCTATAAGCCCCCTCGCCCTCTACCATAAAGCTAATTTCCTTAATACCGCCAAGCTCTGTCTCGTTTATAGACATAACCTCGGTCTTAAATTTATGGCTTTCGGCATACATGGTGTACATGCGGTAAAGCGAATGAGCAAAAAGTGCCGCCTCGTCGCCGCCTGCACCGCCTCTAATTTCCACAATAACGCTCTTGTCGTCGTTGGGATCTTTGGGAAGTAGCAAAATCTTTAGCTCCTCAAGGCAGTTCTCGATTGTCTCCTTCGACGAGTGAAACTCCTCCTCGGCAAGCTCTGCCATGTCAGGATCACTCATAAGCTCCTTTGCATCGTCGTGCGCAGCGACGGCCGCCTTGTACTCCCTGTACTTTTCAACAATGGGAGTAAGATTTTTAAACTCCCTCATCAGTTCACGATACAAATTCTGATCGGAAACAACATCAGGGTCAGACAACTGACCCTCTATTTCAATATAGCGACTCTCTACCGCCGCAAGGCTTTCAAGCATGTTTTAACCATCCATTCTAAAATATATATTATCGCCTGTGCGACAACTTTATAATACTATCTATATCTACCCAAAATATCAAAAAGAGCAAGCATTAACCAAGTTCTATGTTGCCATCTTCAACCGCTTTACTCTCGACACTCTTAATGCCGCCGACAGCCTTAGACCGTACCATCCAAAGCTCCCTACCGCACCCTTCACACTTAAACCGAATGTCCATCCCCGTCCGCATAACAACAAACCGACTACTGCCACAGGGGTGCTTTTTCTTCATAATGCAAATATCCCCAACATTCAGTATCATAAAAAGTGCTCCTTTTTAGGCAATTACAAATAAACGCTTCTCTGCAATTATATATATTATCATATGTAGGGAAAAAATTCAAGATAAATATAATAAATTAAGAACTATATAAGTAAGAACTATACTAAGTAATAGGTAATAGTGAAGAAGTAATAACTATGGAAAAAATTGCTTGCGCAATTTTAATTATATTCGGAGCTAAACCCCAACGGGGTTTAGCGGATAAGCAAAAAAACGCTATGCGACATTTTGTCGCATAGCGTTTTTTACCCTCAAATTGCCAAAGGCAATTTGATATTTCTAATATAAAAGCGGTAGCTTTTACACCATAGCTCTTACTTCTTACTTATTACTTATTACTTAAAAACCCTCTCACCCCACATCGACTCCTTCCATGACCTTTCGTGAAAGTTTTCTCGAAAAGTAGTGTGCAAGTAGGCATAACGGTAACGATGATATTGCGCCGAGGGAGATCGTTGTTAGGTCGGCAGACATTTGAAGACCCATAAGACCGCTGTAACCGGCTATCGGGATAAATACCAACAAAAACATTAATATCCTTGTCTTTTCCACACCGTATTTGTAAAGAATGGGGATCGATACCGCCTGATAAAGTAGGCTGACCGACATTGTTATAAAGATAAGCATTACCCCAACTATCGCTATGTCATATTCAAGCCCGTATAGCATGGAATGAATCAAAACAAGCAGAGTGGAAATGCCGCCGCCGACAAATATAGTCAGTAGGCCAAAGCTGTATCTGCCGTCTACAACTTCTTTTCTTGTTACATTTAAGGTCATAGCATACTTGTTGCCGCCCGACATTGCGTCGTAGCTAAAGGCGGAATATATCTGCGAGCCCAATATAAAGACAAGCACCGAGTATAAAAATGACATGTCGGTTATTATGCCGATGGCAAGATATACGACCCCGAGAAGCAAAACGGTGTTGAGCGATTTGCTTGAATTTTGCCAATCCTTGAGCACAAGCCCATTAACTGCTGATTTTCTCATAATTCCTCCTAACTCTCCTTTCTCTCGAGCACCCTTGCAGAGAGCCTGCTCGAGAGAAAATAAACAAAAAGCGACGCCACAAATGCAAGTGGGTTAGACGGGGCAATGTGCGCATCGCCACCAAAGGTAAAAATAGAAACCATAGGAACTAACATAAATAAAAACATTAAAATTTTTGTGCGCTCTACCCCAAAGCGGTACAAAAAGGGCATTACCAAAGACTGATACAATGTAGCGCTCCATGCGGAGATAAATATAACATTAATGGCATTGGATATTGCTACATCATTTGTTATAAAGGACTGAATATAAACCATGGCAATCGATATTAAGAGACCTGTCACCGTCATTACAATCCCATACATATACCTTGCCGTTATAATTTCTCGCCGTGTCACATTGAGTGTCATTGCGTAGGTGTCAAACTTCGACAGGCTGTCGAATGTAAAAGAGGTGCTTACCTGCCCTGCCATTACAAAGACAAGTACCGCATATAAAAAGGTCTCGCCTTGTAAAATGCCTATAACTAAATAGATGCCGCATAGCAAAAGTATAACAAGTGCCGCTGTTTGCACATTTAATAGCTCCTTTAAAACAAGCCCCCTTATTGCCCTGACCCTCATTATTGCGCTCTCCTTGTGTAGTTGATCATAATGTCCTCGACCGACGGACGCAGACAGCTCGCCTCGTCTATGCCGACCCCACGAAGTACAAGCGCCTCGACACCAAACGACCCCTCTCTGTGGGAAATAACAGCCTCGCTCGGGATTTGCATAAAGCTCTCCACACTCCCCTTCCATATTGCATGACGGTCGAGCAGATCGTCCTTGCCCTCCGAAAGAAGTATCTCGCCGCCATCTATCATTGTTATAATGTCGGCAACCTTGTCAAGATCGCTCGTAATGTGGGAGGAGATCAAAATGGCGCACCCCTCGTCCTCTACAATGTCACGCAGAATGTCGAGTATCTCGTCACGCACAAGGGGATCGAGCCCCGAGGTCGCCTCGTCGAGCAGTAGCAGTCTCGGCCGCCTTGCAAGCACCGTTGCAAGATATAGCTTCATCTGCATTCCCCTCGACATCTCCTTTAGTTTTTTGTCAAAGGGTAGCTGAAACCTTTTCATGTAGCTTGCAAATAGCTCGCTGTCCCATGTCGAGTACATTGTCGAGAGCACCTTCTCTATCTTCTTTGCATTAACTTGATCGTAGAAAAAAGCCCCGTCGAGCACCGTGCCTATCTCCTGCTTAACATCAAACTCGTGCGCTATATTGTCACGGCCGAATATCTCGATAGTGCCGCTCGAGCGCTTTATCATGTTAAGTATAAGCTTAATGGTCGTCGTCTTGCCGCTTGCATTTGCGCCAACAAAACCCATAATCGTGCCGCCCTCAAGCGTAAAGGAGACATTTTTCAGCTCGAACCCATCGTATTTCTTGCAAACATTTTCAAGTTTTAAAACCACGCTCATTATTTTTCCTCCCCATCTGTCAAAACCTTTAGCATATCGTGCAAAAGATCCTTCTCTATTCCATACTTATCGGCAATCGCAAGGGCACTCGCCATTGCCGCCCTTATCTGTTTTATACCCTCTTTGCGCATGTCCTTGGCAGATCCGCCCTTAACAAAACTTCCCCTGCCCACCATGCTCTCTATTATGCCGAGGCGCTCGAGCTCCTCGTATGCCCTCTTTGTCGTTATAACGCTAACCCTAAGCTCGCTGGCAAGCGCTCTCATGGAGGGCAGTGGGTCGCCCTTCTTTAGCTCCCCCGACAAAATCGCAAAGCGTATGCCATCTATAATCTGCTCGTATATAGCACCGCCATCGGGCTTTATTATTATGTTCAAGCAGTGACCTCCCCTCTGTTGTTTTTGTTGTATTGTGTATATACAATATATACAATTTGAGAGCCTTTGTCAAGTGCTTTTGAGAAAATTTTTTAAACTGGAAAAATCAGTCAAGCTTATCGTGGGATTAGTTAAGCAGTAACTAAGAAGTAATAAGTATGGCATAAAAGCTCTGCTTTTAATTTAAAAATGCCGTGGTATCTTAAAAATATTACTGTACACATTTCACAAAAAAATCACACAGTTACAAATAACCATTGAAAAATCCCGAATTTGTGATATAATATTACAGCGTAACTTTTGAGTTTCGCAAAATAAACAAAACGGAGAGATTAAACAGTATGAAAAACATAGCAAAAATCGCAATACTTCTTGCTCTGTGCCTTGTTATGACGGCATGCAGCGGCGGCGGTATAGATGCAGGCGCTTACATGAACTTAGAGCTGCAATCTACTTACCTAAACAACCACACACAGGAATTTATCGACATGCTTTCGGACGATGTAACGGTAGAAGACCTCGAAGAAATGTACTATGGCGGCGTAGAGGCTGAGGTAGATTTCTTCCTTGGTTACTATTTGGAAATATACACCGAAATGCTCTCGCAAGAGACAATCGATCGTGCAAACACACTTTTTGATCAGATCTACACAAACACAAAATACGAAATAGGCGAAGTTCGTGAGAGCGGCTCCAACTACGAAGTAGACATAACAATCTACCCGATCGACATTATCGAGAAGGTAATAACGGTAGAGTTTGTAACAGAGGCACTCGAGGCAGTCTACTCGCAAGAGGGCGCAGATGAAATGGCAATGGAGGAGCTCGAGGAGCAGTACACAGACATTATCCTTACAGCCTTAGAAGAAAACTTAGCGGCGATCGGCCACTTAGAGCCTGTAACAATAACAGCCCTAATCATAGGCGGCGACAGCTACTACGAACTAAACGACACAAGCTGGCAAGAAATCGACACCTACATCATCAGCTACGGCAGTGAGGGTTAATAAAAATTGCTTTGGCAATTTTTAGGTAATAGGTAATAGTGAAGAAGTAAGAGGTAATAGTGAATAAGTAATAAGTATGGTAACTTAATTGCCTTTGGCAATTAAGTATTAAATATTATATAGAAAAACCCCAAAGGGTTTTTCTGCCATACCTAGTACTTCTTGCCTAAGTAAAAAAACGCTGTGCGACAATATGTCGCACAGCGTTTTTTTACTCTCAAATTGCCAAGGGCAATTTGATATGTTTAATATAAAAGCGGTAGCTTTTACACCATAGTTATTACTTCTTCACTATTACCTATTACTTCTTCACTCTTACCTCTTACTTTAAAAAAACCACAAACTCCAAAAGCCCCTCCAAGACCTTCTCCCCAATGCCGGAGACCGCCAGTAAATCTTCTGCCTCGCTGTATGGCCTGCCCTCTATAATGCGCTCAGCTATTGTCGGGCCTATGCCGGGGAGGGTGTCGAGTAGGTCGGCAGGGGCGCTGTTTATGTCTATCTTGCCGTCTATTATATACTGCGGTGGCGTAGTGTCGTTTTGCTCCGACTGCACTAAAGTGCCGTCTCCATAGCCGACACGATTGCCGCCCAAAAGGAGCATGGCAAGGCAAGAGCATAGCAAAATGGCAAAGAGCACAAGATAAAACCCAACAGACCCTCGCCTTACCGCCCTTTTCTCGGGCAGAGGTGAGGCCGTATGGCCTCCCTCGTCTTTGCTCATGAGCAGCGATATATAATGCTCCGAGTCACGCTTGTTACTATCCACCTCGCACCCCCTTTAATTTGAGCGCAAAAAGTAGCCCTCACTCGGGCGACTGAGCACCAACCGAGATAGGCTCTCTCGGTGGAGCGCCCCACCTACAAGCGGCTCGCCTACCGCTTTCTTCTCGGCTTAGGTGGTGACGGCGCTCGCATCGGCTTGCGCTCGGGTTCTTCCTCGGTCTCGACAATTTCAAGCTCGCCCTTGGAATTAAACCTCACCAAAACCGCCTTAGCCCCCGATATACGAGCGAGCTCACGCAGTTTTGGAGCATCGTCCTCGCCATAGAAGAAGGTGTAGGACTCGCCCTCCTTGCCTGCCCTGCCCGTTCTGCCAATTCGGTGCAGATAGTGGGCGGCCTCGTCGGGTATATCGTAGTTTATAACGGCATCAACACCGCTAACGTCAATGCCCCTTGCCGCAACATCGGTCGCCACAAGAACGGGCAGTGTGCCGGCTTTAAAATCCCTCATAACCTTTGTTCGTGCCTGCTGACGCATGTCGCCATGCAGACAATCTGCCTTAAGCCCACGCTCCTTTAGCCTAAGGGTCAGCATATCTGCCATACGCTTTGTGTTGACAAATACAACAACACGCTCGAACTGCTTTGTCATTATAATTCGTGCCGTATCCTTTGTCTTTTGCGTGCCGACACCCTCGATAATAAACTGCTTTATCTTTGGAATGTCCTCCTTGGAGCGTGTAACGGTAATCTCCTCGGGCTCTTTTTGGTAAAGCCACGAAATGTCCATTACCTCCCTCGATATTGTCGCAGAGAACATGTTAAGAGTGCGTTCTTTGGAAGTTTTTTCTATTATATAGCAAACATCTTTGTAAAAACCCATGTCGAGCATCTTGTCGCACTCGTCGAGCACAATTCTGCGCACACCGTCAAGCCGAACATGACGCTGCTTAAAGAGATCGATAAGCCGCCCCGGTGTCGCCACAAGTATTTGCGGCTTTTTCTTTAGGGCCTGCACCTGACGTGCTATCGGGTCGCCGCCATATACCGTTACAATATTAATGCCCTCTTTATGCTTCGAGAGTGCCTTTAAATCCTCGCCTATCTGCACGGCAAGCTCCCTCGTAGGAGCGAGCACAATGGCCTCTATAAAACTGCCGCTCGTAGCGCTCTCGATAAGCGGCACACCAAATGCACATGTCTTGCCCGTTCCTGTCGGCGCCTTTGCAACGACCTCGCCGCCCGAAAGTAAAATAGGCAGTGCCTTTTGCTGAATTTCCGTCATCTCTACATAACCCATATCGTCTATGGCGCTCTGCACCTCGGCCGATAGGTTTAGAGATATAAATGTGTTGTCCAAGTTAATTCACCTGTATCTTTTTTATTTTATTTTTGTAGTCTATCACATTTATCAAGATATTGCAAATGTGATAAATACAGTGTATAATGGCATAATAAACCATATATTAAAGGAGGCGAATTTTTGTGGATAAAGCTGTTATAAGAAGAAATATTAAAAAAAGGGCAAAAGAATCACTAAAAGGGTCTCGTTTTGCCGCATGGGGAGTGCTGATAATACCGGTTATTTTAACCTTAGCATTTGCCATGATAGACCTTATGATAACCTTTGGGCTTGGCTATCCACTCGATACGCCGAGCGAAATATTGGCTCAGGACAGCACCTATGTAATTCTTACATTAATAACGGGAGTTATTAGCTTCCTTCTCGTAACTCCTGTGCTCTATGGTATAAGAGAATGGTTCTTAGAACTTGGCGACGGACGAAAACAGCCCGTAACATTTGCCTTTGGCTGGTACTCCTCCCTTGCCTTCTACGGAAAAAGCATAGGGCAGTCTCTACTTGTCGGCATACTGTCTACACTTTGGAGCTTGCTCTTTATAGTACCACTTGTCTTTGCAATTCCCCCACTTGCAGTATTGGCGACGGTCATTGCGAGAAATATTGTAATATTCGGAGTGGAACTTGCCTTTATCATAGTGTATATGGCAATCATTCTCCCCATCATGCTGGTAAGCATATTCCTTACACGGTATGCCGCCGCACCCTATATAATAATACTTCACCCCGAGCGTACCGTTGTGCAAACTATTGGCGACAGCACAAGGCTTATGAAGGGGCACAAATGGGAATACTTTGTATTTGTTCTAAGCTTTTTCCTAAACTTTTTGCTAATACCGCTAACGATCGGTATAGCTGCATTTTGGGTCGTGCCCTACTTTAACCAAGCAAGCGCACTTTTCTTTAAATATATAGAAGATTTCGACACGATGCGCAACCACTCATTCGACGACATACCGCAAGGCGGAAGTTACAGCGGCAGTCATAGCGGCCATGTAAACCTAACCCCCGAGGAGGTCTTAGACCTGCAAGGTGCACCGATAGAAAAGAGCACGCCTACCATAGAATTTGACTCGTCGAGATACAGGGACTACCTAAAGAGCGGCGACGACATGGGCGACACAACAGAAATATACGACGGCACAAACCAAGAACCCCCTCAGTAGGCGAGGGCATATTCGTATAGCAAAGGCATATTAGACAAGCTGTCTTAATTATAAGGAGGAAGAAAGAAAATGAGCGACAAGAACACCTTTTACATCTCGACCCCAATCTACTATCCGTCGGACAACCTGCATATAGGACATGCCTATTGCACGGTAGCGGCAGATGCGATGGCACGCTTTAAGCGTCTTGAGGGGTTTGACGTTATGTTCCTAACAGGAACGGACGAGCACGGCCAAAAGATCGAGGGCAAGGCGACAGAGGCCGGCAAGACACCAAAGCAGTATGTCGACGACATTGTAGACGGCATACACAAGCTATGGGATCTAATGGGCATATCGCACGATAAATTTATAAGAACGACAGACGACTACCACAAGGAAGCCGTTCAAAAGATATTTAAAATGCTCTACGACAAGGGCGACATATACAAGAGCGAATACGAGGGTCTATACTGCACACCTTGCGAATCCTTTTGGACAGAGCATCAGCTTGTAGACGGCAAATGCCCCGACTGCGGCAGAGATGTTGAGAAGACAAAGGAAGAGAGCTACTTCTTTAAGCTCTCCAAGTACCAAAAACAACTCGAGGACTACTACGAGGCACACCCCGACTTTATCTCCCCACAGTCGAGACTAAACGAGATGCTCTCGAACTTCATTCGCCCGGGACTCGAAGATCTCTGCGTTTCCCGTACCTCCTTTAAATGGGGTATCCCTGTAAGTTTCGACGATAAGCATGTCGTATATGTTTGGGTCGATGCCCTCTCCAACTACATCACAGCGCTCGGCTGGGGAAGTGACGACGACAGCCTATTTAAGAAATACTGGCCTGCCGATGTTCACCTTGTAGGCAAGGAGATCGTGCGCTTCCACACAATTATATGGCCTGCAATGCTAATGGCGCTCGACATGGAGCTACCCAAAATGGTATACGGTCACGGCTGGCTACTGCTCCAAGGCGGCAAGATGAGCAAGTCCAAGGGCAATGTTGTAGACCCTGCCGTTTTGTGCGAGAGATACGGCAGAGATGCAATACGCTACTTCCTACTTCGTGAAGTGCCATTCGGTTCAGACGGTGTTTTCTCAAACGAAGCACTTATAAACCGCATAAACTCCGACCTTGCCAACGACCTTGGCAACCTCGTAAGCCGTACCCTGACAATGGCTGGCAAATTCTTTGGCGGCACTATTACCCCCTCGGGCGTTACAGACGAGTTTGACGCTTCTCTAAAGGCACAGCTCGACGAGAGCGTTAAGGCATACCACGGCGAGATGAACAAAATGATGTTCTCGACAGCATATGCCGAGGTATTCAAGCTCGTTTCACGCTCGAACAAATATATCGACGAGACAATGCCGTGGAAACTCTCGAAAAACGAGGAGACAATGCCACGCCTGCAAGAGGTTATATACAACCTTTGCGAGACCATCCGTGTTATAGCTATACTCTGCCAAGCGGCAATGCCTACAACGAGCGAGAAGATTTTAAACTTCTTCGGTGTGTCTGAGGCCGCTCGTGCTTGGGACAGTGTCTACGAGTTTGGCAAGACTGCCGAGTTTAAGACAGAAAAGGGCGAAATTTTGTTCCCCAGAATCGATCTTGCCGAGGAGATGAAGAAGCTCGAAAAGGAAGAGTCAAAGCGCAAGTCGGCAGCCGAGAAGGCCGCTAAAAAGGCTGCAAAGGAAGCCGAGAAAAACGCTCCAAAGCCAATAATCGAGTACGACGACTTTGCCAAGATGGACTTTAGAGTGGCCAAAATCGAAAACTGCGAGATCGTCGAAAACTCCGACAAGATGCTAAAACTATACCTCGATGTGGGCGGCGAAAAGCGCACCATTGCCTCGTCAATTCGTGAGTGGTACACACCCGAGCAGCTAATAGGCCGCAACATTATTATCGTTGCAAACCTAAAGCCAGCCGTTATAAGGGGTGTAGAGTCGCAAGGAATGCTCCTTGCGTGTGATAACACCGAGACCGACTGCAAGGTTATATTTGCCGACGAGTGCACACCGGGCAAGCCTGTTAGATAGCTTTGCATTACGCAATTTTTATAAACCTTACCCCCTTTGGGCGATATGCCTTGAGGGGGTATTTTTCTTTTTTTACAAAAAGAGCTAAAAATCTCAAAGAGATAAATGCAAATGAATTTAAATTGTTTACACCCAGTTAAAATCCCCCTGTTTACAAGAGTGGTATTTGTGTGGTATCATTACATGTATTTATGTTACAGTTTGCAAAATAGATACAGGGCAAAACTATAAATGGAAGGTGTTTTTATGCAAGATATGCAGGTTTTTTACTTCACAAAAACAGGGCGCAGTCAGATGGTGGCAAAGAGCATTGCCGATAAATTCGGAGTGCTCTCTAATCAGATAATAGACAAAGAAAATTGGGACGGTGTTGTGGGCTTTTTAAAGGGCGGCGCTAAGGCCTCCAAGGAGGAGCGCACCGAGATAAAACATGCCGCCATAGAAGAAGGCAAGGAGATAGTGCTTGTTTTCCCCGTCTGGGCAGGAAAATTTCCCCCTGCTGTAAATGCCTTTATGGAGGGTGTCGACCGCTCTATTGTAACGCTCGTCGCAACCTCGCTCGGCACAAAGATTAAGGACAGAGAGGGCTATAAAAAGGTTATAGACCTTGTAGGCAAAGACATTTCCGGAATGGAAATAGATATATAGATTGCATAAGCGAGAGGTTAAATAGCGATAGATTGAAGGTCTCTCGAAATGGCATGTGTTTTTGCTCATCGGGGCAGATCGTTAAAAGTAAAACTTTATGTACTATAATAGGAGGGCAACAATGGAGGGCGAAAAGACAGGACTTTTAGAGGCGAGCTCGGAGCTGCCGCTCGAGCTTGAGGAAAAAGAATCAAACAATGCCGAGCTGTCGGCAGATTTGGCAGAGAAAGAGTCGGCAGAGAAAGAGCTTACTACATCCGATAAATCTAACTTTATCAAGGGGGCAATTTGCATACTTCTTGCCGCCCTTGGATTTTCATTAAATCAGGCAATATCAAACTACCTCGGCTCGACTGTCGGTGTTTTTGAAAAACTGGTATTTCTAAATTTAGTGCCGATGGCAATATTCGGCTTTTTGATTTGGAAAGAGCATATACCAATGCTGGGCGGTAAGCCGTCGCTAATGATTTCGAGATGCCTATTCGGGCTTTTTTCCTCCGTCTTAACAATAACGGCAAGCACATTTAGTAGCAGACCGCTATTCGAGCTAACAGTGCTCTCCTCGACCTCGGCGATATTTTCCATGATCTCAGCGGCACTCTGGCTAAAGGAAAAGGTAACAAAAGCGCAGATAATTATAATAATTGTATGCTTTGTCGGTGTCGTAGTAACGGTGCGACCCTCGCCACAGCTATTTACCGATCCCTTTTGGCTCTTTGCCCTCGGCGGTGCGGCATTTGCAGGGGTCGCCTATACAATTGTCAGAAGCCTAAAAAACTATGCACACCCCTATGCAGTGGTATTTTGCTTTGGAGCTGTCTCCTTTTTGGGCTCGGTGCCGATGTATATATACGAGCTCTACCAAGGCGCAGGAATGCCGACATTTTCGCAGTTTATATACATGATGCTAATGGGAGTAACAATAGCCTTCGGACAGTACTTCCTAAACCTCGGCTACCGCCTTGCAGATGCCTCTAAGGTATCACCATTCCTATATGTGCAAAATGTATATTCGCTTATAATCTCGCTCTTTATATTCGGTCAGACAGTAACGATATTCTCCTATATAGGGGCGGCGCTGATAATTGGCGGAAATTATGCAAATTTAATCGTATCAAGAAAAAAAGCGGCACAGTAGTCAGACTGGAGAAAAACCTAAAGTCAAGCCCCTTCGGAAGGAGGGGGAGCGGCGAGGGGGCACCATCAGGGTGCCCCCTGGCGTTAAATTCCCGCCCCGTGGGCGTTAAAATCAGCTTTAGCTGATTTCTCAGCTTGGAGAAAACGCTTCTCCAAGCTGCAGTAGTTTTTGCTTGCAGAGACCTCATATTTTTTTGCAAAGAGCGTGTTTTTGCGTTTTTAGGTTATATATAACAATTAAATTATGAGAAAATATGCAAAAATGCTATTGATGTATAGCAAATGTTATGCTATAATTAAATATACTAAATATATAAAGGAGGGTGCAAGGTGTTTTTATTCAAGATTTTCGACTGGTCGCTCGAGAGGCTACGCAACTTCTCAATCTTTGATTTTGGTCTTTTTAAGTTTGCAATGTTTTTTATAGGGGTATTGTTCGCAATATTCACGGCGGATTTTTGGAAGGGCAAAACAAAGCTCGCCGCAGCCCTTGCAGGCGGCTTCTCACTCGCTCTGCTACTTCGCCTACTATTCGGCACCACCTATTATGAGATAGATGCAGACCCGGAGATGTACTTCGATGGCGAAATAGACATGGAAATGTAACTAAAAAAGAGGGGCAACCCTCTTTTTTGTTTGCATAAACCGTTACCACACTATATATCTTGCGTTTTTATCCGAAATGGGGTATAATGATTAAAGAAGTAATAAGTAATAGTTAAGAAGTAATAAGAATGGTAACTTAATTGACGTTGGCAATTAAGTATTGAATATAATATTAGAAAAACCCAAAGGTTTTTCCACCATAGTTATTACTTATTCACTCTTACTTATTACCTAAAAAAGGGGGTTCTTATTTTGACAGCAAAAAAATGGGGGTCGCTTGTGGCGCCTTTGGTCGTGACGGTACTGCTTTGCATGTATTTTGCATTTTGGGGATTTGCACTGATCTTTACACCTTCTAACATATTGTTTAAGGTGCTGGCCTGTGGAATTCCCGCATGTTTAATTGTTGTAAGTTTGTACAACCTAATACACAGATATAACGAATTAAAAGGAGGAATAGAAGATGATCTTGACAACTACTGAAAACATCCCCGGAAAAACATACGAGATAATCGGACTTGCAAGGGGGTCTACCGTGCAGTCTAAAAACTTCGGCAAGGACATTATGTCGGGACTTAAAGGCCTTGTCGGCGGCGAAATATCGGCATATACCGAAATGATGAACGAGGCAAGGGCAATAGCGACAAAGCGCATGGTAGAGGATGCCCAAATGCAAGGCGCAAATGCCATAGTAATGATGCGCTACTCCTCCTCCGCTGTAATGCAATCAGCAGCTGAGGTAATAGCATATGGTACGGCGGTTAGGATACTTTAGTTTTAAGTAAGAGTGAAGAGTGAAGAGTGAAGAGTTATGGTGAAAAATTGCTGAGGCAATTTTTGGTTTTATATAATAATAAAGGGCGGGCACCTTTGGTGCCCGCCCTTTAGCTTAGAGAAAAACCTTTAGGTTTTTTATTGTATCAAATACTTAATTGCCAAAGGCAATTAAGTTACCATAACTCTTCACTCTTCACTCTTCACTAAAACAACTCCCCTTTTACCTTTGCGAAGCATTCTACGGCGTATAAGAGTTGCTCTTTTGTGTGTGCGGCCGAGACTTGGGTTCTTATTCTGGCTTTGCCTTTGGGGACTACGGGGTAGGAAAATGGCACGACGTAGACGCCGAGCTCTAACATTCGAGCGGCGAATTTGCCGGCAATGTGGCCGTCGTATAGCATTATCGGGACAATGGGGTGCTCGCCCTCCAAAACGTCAAGGCCGACCTTGGCGAGTTCCTCCCTGAAAAACGCGGTGTTTTCCATTAGCCTGTCACGAAGTTTTGTGCTGTCCTCTACAATGTCGAGCGCCTTAACAGAAGCGGCGGCGACGGCAGGGGCTAAGGTGTTGGAAAAAAGATATGGGCGAGCCCTTTGGCGAAGGAGGTCTATTATTACCTTGGAGGCAGAAATATATCCGCCCGATGCACCGCCGAGCGCCTTGCCGAGGGTGCTCGATATTATGTCTACCCTGCCCATAACACCGCAGTGCTCATGAGTGCCTCTGCCGGTCTTTCCCATAAAGCCTGTGGCATGGCTATCGTCGACCATAACAAGCGCATCATACCTTTCTGCAAGGGTGCAGACCCCCTCCAAATTGGCTATGTAGCCGTCCATCGAGAAGATACCGTCGGTAACGATAAGCTTAATGCGAGCGTCCTTTGCCTCGATGAGCTTTGCCTCGAGATCTTGCATGTCGTTGTTCTTATAGCGGTAGCGGCTCGCCTTGGAAAGGCGCACTCCGTCTATAATGCTTGCATGGTTTAGCTCGTCCGATATTATGGCGTCGCCCTCCCCTGTCAGCGCTTCGAATATGCCGCCGTTAGCATCGAAACAAGAGGAAAATAAAATTGTGTCCTCCATGCCCAAAAAGGCAGAAAGACGTGCTTCGAGGTTCTTGTGAAGCTCCTGCGTGCCGCAGATAAAACGCACCGAAGAAAGCCCAAAACCCCATTTGTCGTAGCTATCCTTTGCCGCCTTGATAATATCGGGATTGTCCGACAACCCAAGGTAATTGTTGGCGCACATATTGAGCAGCCCACGAGTCTGATCGGTATCGATCTTAGACCCCTGCGGCGTACTGATAACCCGCTCCCCCTTGTAGTTGCCCGATTCCCTGATTTCCTCGAGCGTCCTCTCAAAAACATTAATAGCACTTTTCATTTTTACATCCCCCTTTTATTTTTTTAAGTAATAAGTAATAGTGAAGAAGTAATAAGTATGGTAACTTAATTGCCTTTGGCAATTAAGTATTAAATATTATATAGAAAAACCCCAAAGGGTTTTTCAACAATAGTTCTTACTTCTTCACTATTACTTCTTACTTGCAAAATCTTTGATTTTGCTAAGCAGGCTCTCCCGTTACACTCTTGCTGTATCCTTGTTTGTTTGCTATTTTTGCGCCTGTC
>CAYJFK010000021.1:0-37340 GCA_964369475.1 uncultured Oscillospiraceae bacterium
AATCAGCTTTAGCTGATTTCTCAGCTTGGAGAAAACACTTTTTCTCCAAGCTGAGAGGCAGAGGCAAATGGTAAAACCATTTGCCTCTGCCTCTTTTTATACCGCTACCGCACCCTTACAGCACGACCTTTGCGCCCTCCTCGGGCGACCATGTTACATCGAGCTTTATCGCCTCTAAAATTTCTCTTAGTGGCACATATGTAACTCCGTCTATAAGTACGGAAGGTACAGATTTGCTCTCTCCTATTTTTACCGTCATAACATCGTCCTCCTCTATCGCTTCTACAAGCGGTTTGCCCGCAAGGCTTGCACAGGCCTTAACGCTTTCAAATAGTGCCATTGCAAAGTCGCCCTTTTGGTTTACAAGCCGTGCTTCGTCGATGGCATTGGACAAAAAGGCAAGCTCGGCAAGCACTGCCGGTGCATCGGTCTTTCTTAAAATGCCAAGGTCGGAACGCACCTTAACTCCTCTGTTCCATGTGCCGAGAGAGGGCACTATGCGGTTTACGACCTCGCCGGCAAACATTTCCGCCATGCCGCCCGTTGACAAAATAAGCGCCTCTGTGCCATTTGCCGACGACTGCGAAAAGCTGTTGCAATGTAGCGACAGCACCATGTCTGCCCCCCACTCATTTGCTTCGATCGCCCTTGCATTTATGCCGTTTTCCGTCACGTTGTCCCATCTCGACATTAGCACATGGCATTTGTCCTTTAACATGGCCTCGAGCATTAGCCCTATATCGAGCACAATTTCCGCCTCTGTAACGCCGTTTGGCGACACTGCACCAAGGTCGTTTCGGCCGTTCGCAAGCGTTCCGTGCCCCAAATCAAGATATAATTTAAACATGTCTCCTCTTTCCAATATAAGTGCAAATCGCCTACTGTAAGGCCTTGTTTTTCTCCTTCATAATGCGCTTAACTTCCTCGTTAAATGTCTTTATGCTCTCGTGCCACTGCTCTACCGTCATGCCGTCGAACTTGGTCTTGAGCACCGCAAAGTCGATGTCAGCGCACGCACGGCCGAGTATCTCCCTTGTCTCCTCCGACTCGCCGTCCGGTATTCTTCCCTCACGGATTGCATTTGTAAATATATCCCTTGCAATGCCTATGTCGTAACCTAAGTATTGCCCCTCACGGGAAATTTCGAATATTTCGTCTATATAATCAATAAGTGCTAAATTTTTCATGATAATTCTCCTTAATCTTTTGTCATGCTTATTTGTTATGCATTTGTTTGAACTTCTACCCCATCCTCGTATACGCTTTCGAGATCTAAAACATCTTTGCTATCCCCCATCCCCTTTGTTGTGGGGTCTCTAACGGCATTTACAACCGACGTTGCAACAAGTGCCAATACATACGGATTTGAGAGCGCTTTAACCGCCGTCTCCCACACAGCTCCCCACGAGGTTAAATCGGCTGCCGACAGCCCAAAATACGAGCCTATCGGCACAAGCACCGCAAGAAGTAGCTGAAATTTAAAGGAGTTGTCCTTTAGCCTTATCGCCCAGTTTATGTTAAACATTTAATCACCTCCCGATCCTTTAAAATTTACTCTTTATCTCATCTATCTGTCTAAATGCCGCCTTAATGGACTGCTCGACAAGCGCCAGTCGCTCGCCAAGTCCTGTGCATTTGTCAAGCGATGCCTCGAGCCGTATCACACATTCTTTTAGCCCCTTTATCTCCTGACGCATAGTCCCCCACAAAACGGCAATCCCTATAAGATATATGGCTATATCCCACGTTAAGGTACCCATTTTGCCACTTCCTTTAAATTTTCATAATGTAACAGAGCGCATAAAATGGCGGCCTATTCTCGTGAGCTGTGCCGCTTCCCGTCTTGTTTACGGTATGCGTGTGCTCCCCTGCTGCATTAGCGGTAAGCTCGCTCCCTGTATAGTTCGATCCATTGTCAGGCGCCAAATACGTAGGGTTGCTACCGGCTGCCGCAAACTCAATAACATGCGTGTGTTCCCCCGCCAATTCCATTGTATGCGTATGAGAGGGCATCTGTGCCTCTGACAGTACAACGCTGTCAGCACCGCCTGTCTGCCCTACCGAATAAGTGCCGCCCGCCGCAACGACAAACCGACCAAGCAGATCAGGCGTGCCGTTTTGCCCGTCGCAAAGAGCCCAACCTGTCGGAATTTTTGCCACAGCGCCCGACCACATGACGATGCACCCCTTAGGTAACGCCGTCCTTAGCGCCTTGTCTACCGTTGCCGTTTCTATGTCAAGCCCCAAAAACGAGGCCGTCTCATCGGAGAGTAAATTCGCCTTTGTAGGGGGTGTTCCCTCCACTATTGGAGAGTCGGCCATCGTCATTGTAAATGTATTTGCCTGACCCTCTACGGGAATAAGTGTCACTCGCCCCGGATATGTAGGTATTCTGTCCTTCATCACGACACCCCCTTACGACGGTTTAACGACAAAGTTGACGTTGCTGTGCTTGCCCACAGAGGCATTAAACATGTCAGCATTCTCCTGTGTTGCTGCATAACAAATAAGGCTCGCTGATGTATATGGCCCAAGTGCAAATGCATTTGTCGTTATTGTGTTCTCCGGAAAAATCACCCCCGAAAGATCTATGCTCAGCAAGTCCCTTCCCCTGTAATTAAACATGTTTGTCATGTCCACATATTCACTCGTTATCCTAACCGCTTCTCCATCTCCAAATGAATAATGTCCAAAACCACCTCGACCCGAGTGAGATCCCAGATAAAGTGCATTGGACAATCCCCTAATTTTTTCACTCTTGGGAAGTATAAGCGTAGAGGTGCCTGTCGGCCCTGACGAAGCAAGACTTGCGAAATAGTCGAGCACCTCAATGTTTGGCATATTTGAAGGCAATACGACGTTGACGAGTTTGTAGCAATCAGACGCAAAGTATACCATGCTGGTAATTCCTGTACCATCCCACTCCGACATGTCAATGCTCTCCACTTGAGCAAAGCTTGCAAACATCTGAGCAAGCGAATAAAGTGGCTCGTTTGCTTCGGCAGTGTGTGATAGGGCTATCGTCTTAAGTGTCGCTTTAAGTGTCGACAAATACCCTCTAAGAGCACCTATACTGTCAAATCCCTTTTGAACAAATGTGTCAGGCTCTGTCGTAGTGTTATAGTTTATAAAATACTTTTCAACCCCCTTTTCCGGCTCAGGGAAAATATAAGAAAAAACATAAGTTACCTCTATTAACTTGCCGGGTTGCAAGGTTATCTTTTCCGGAAAATTAGATCTCTCCATTAGGCAGTTTTCACTTGTAGTCAAAATCGACGAAAAAATATCGACATTGTATATACCGTCATTTCTCAACACTTTTTTAAGTTCTGTTATGTATGCCTTGCTCTCCTTGTTGTAATTGTACGACAAATTTACCACAGTAGGCATGTATGTAAGAGCCCCAACCCCTGTGCCATCGGTTATTAAGTGATATGTAGTATCGTTAAAATCCTCCATTGTAGGCACATTCTCGAGCGCTATACCGTAGCCTGCAGTCTTAAAGGCACTCATAACATCTGTACTCATGCTGTGGTTAAACGAGTAAACAGCAGTGTCCTGGTGTTTTTGCCCACTGACATTATCGTATACATAGTTGTTTCCTTCATGCATCATGGGAATGCCATCACCCAAACCCGACTGACCTGTAAAAATCTGACAAAGCGAGTTGTAGAAGTTTCTGGTAAATGAGTTGCACTTATGAAGTCCGCTGTCGACCTCAACTGTATCTGTCTTTATATCTCTAACCTGCCACGATGCATAAAGTGTAGGCATAACAGCCAAATTAAGCCTCTTTGCGTGCTCGTTTAGCTTTGAAATGTCGCCTTGCATCTCTACTGTCATCTTTTTCATCCCGTGTGAGTATTGCTTTGGTAGCATAATTCATCTCCTCCTATATATCTCTAATCTCGTATCTTGCTACAACTTCGTTGTTAACAGACAACGTAACCGTTGCAGCACCCTCGTTAAAACTTGGATTTTCCTCGTTGTTATTGCGCTGCGATTTCGTCACCTCAAACATGCCACTACTCACGCTCGGCGTCGGCTCTATCGGTTTTAAATACCTATATTCGACCCCATACACAGTGCCGTCCGCCCCCATAACGGGCACAATGTCGACATCTGTCGGCCTTTTAAGCGGCAGATCGCTAATCCTTACAATACTCATCTTTTTACCTCCGTCTTAAATGTGCCGCCGTCGTAAACCACTATCAGCCCCTCCGTTACATCGCCCGTCGACAACCCTCGCATATCCATTAGCGACATGTGCTCATCGGCAATAAATGTGCCTTCCTCCGTCACAAGATAGAGCTTGTCGACAGGTCCGCTTTGCCCGCTTCTTGCATATATCCCCGTATAAGAAAGCCCACCTACCCAAGCGGCATCGACCGTGCCCTCAATAAAAGCAATCACCCCATCAAGGCTCGACAGTATTCGCTCTATCCTGTTTGCGCTCTCAAAGTCAAACCCGACCTCGCTCGGCAAGCTTTGACCAATCGGAAAAAAGGCAGAGCACTTGCCGACATTGGCTAAATACCTCTTGAAGTCCTCGATCGTCGGAATGTCAGCGACCTGCCAAGTTTTAGCATCTATACCCCCAACGCCATACCCAAGCCTCGACAACCTCTCCCAAAACTCCAAACAGGCATGTTCTACCCTGTTCATGTCGCTCTCGCCGTACATGCCTTTAAGCTTGCCCTCGTTCCACATGACACGCTCCGCCTCGCTCGCCGACCCACTCGCCACCTTAGAGCGAAGGAGCTTAGCAAATGTCACATCATCGCTCGTTCTATCCGTAATAAATTCCATAAGCCCCCCTAATACCTAATAACGGCAGTGGCAACATTCCTATCGCCAAGCGTTATATCAAGACTCTCGATGCGCCCCACTATAACGCCATGCCAAGGGGTGGCGATCTCTACCATGTCGCCGACACGCTCGCCCTCGAGCAGTATACGTGCCGTAACGGCATTCCTCGAATGATAATTTTCATACACTCGCCTCGCCACCTCGGCCGCATTGTCTGCCGAAATAAGTGTAGCGCCCTCTATTCTAATTACCTTCTCGGTCTCGAGCGCCTCTGTGACCTCGTCTCGTGCCACCACCTGACTTAAACTATCGCCATAAACCTTGCCCACAATACGCACAGTACCGCCACTGCCTGTAACACGAGCAAAATTTGCACCGCTATCTTCAATAACTCCGCCCGACACGGTAAGCGAGTGAAGCGGCTCTGTAAACCTAACGACATTGCCGCCTCCCGAAAGCACCCCCGAAAATGCCGTAACAGCCCCCTCTTGTGCCTCGTATGTATGAGCCGTAACGACGACAGCGGTAGCCGGCGCATTGCTCTCGACCTCCGACGAAAAGACCCTGTTCTCGCCTATCACCTTAAGCTCGCTCGGCGGCACAAAAAAGCGAAGAAAACTCTCCCTCGCACAACTAACACAGAGCCCCGATGAAATAGCAATCTGCGACAGCGCATCTCTCCTCGTCGTGATAGAAATAAGCCCCGAAAGCTCTCTATCCTCCAAAACCCGAGCTGTAAATCGCACTCCGTTAAGCACCTCTCCTATAAGCTCCGATGCCGTCACCCCAAAGTACATGCCGCCCAAAAAATCCGACTCGGCAAGCACACCGACAGCATCTACCGCCTCTATCCTGTACCTGCTGGCCGAAAGCCTTGTGCCTGTATCGAGATAAAATGTCCCAAAGCTCTCGCCGTCCTTCTCGACAGCAATCTGCTGACGCTCTTGGAACAAATAAGGAGTATCTGTACCGCTCCTAATGGTCACATTTAGCCGCCCACTTGCAAGCTGTTCCGAAGAGAGTGCTACCTCCTCGTAGACCGAAACACTCTCGAGCTCGTCCTCCCCAAAGACCCTAACAAGCCCAATGTCGACCCCTGAAATCTTGACATATCTGCCACCAAGCGACATGCTCAAAATATCGATTTCAATCTTGTCATAGCCCGACACCTCTTTAACACAAACAAGAGTATCGCCGACCCCCTCAAAGATCCCCTCGGCAACTACCGTTCCCTCTCTAAGCCACCTAACAGCAACACTTTTCCCCCACGCATCTCCGTAAAAATAAACTGTAAGCCCTGTCGACTTGTGAAATGTGTCAAACCCAAGCGTCAGACCAAATGCCGTCTCCCCTAAAATGCCCTCGCTCCAAATGGCAAAATCGCCACCCGACATGAGTTCAAGACTACCGTCAAGCAGCCACCTCCCGGCTTCAAGCGTCGCAACCTCAGGCGGCGATATACCGTCCTTTTCTATCTCCGTCACATCGCCAAAAGAGGCAAGCGGCGAGCTTAGCGCCGTCATGCCCTCTTTGGCATTTGGGGCGACATCCTTGTACATAACTCTAATCATCAAGGACTCCTTTCAAGCTCCATCGCAATGAAGCTAAAGCTCAAGTTCCCCCACGTCTTTACCCCATCACGACTGCGAAGTAGCTCGTCCTTAACGCTCGTCACATACATCTGCACAGTCTTGCTCCCCTGCCCATAGGGAAGTCTAACAAGATGACTGTCGACAGGCGCTGTCAGCACCTCGTAAAGCTCGTCATAGTCGCTTGCCGACAGCGACTTTGTGCCGACCGTAAGAGAATAATTGTAAAGAGTCCCCTTAACATCTCTGTGCATAACATAATCAAGCGTTCGCCCTGCATTTTCGCCATCGTTAACGACTCCTTCACGACTGAGCTTAACAATGCCTACATCAAAGCGTATACCGTCTATCAAAAACAAATCCTGCATATCAACCCTCCACAACAAGCCTTGTGCCGACACGTTTCGACTCACTGTCTATAACGGGCTTTAAAACACGGCCAAGCTCCGATAAACTCCCCGTAAAGGCGAGCCGCACAGTAGTACCGGCACCGCTCTCCTCCCTTACAATCTGACGAATTAACGACTCGGGCGCCTCTAAATTTCGCCCCGAAGTCTGATCCCCCAAGACGGCCAAAAACTCACTGCCGGCAGGAATAACAGCCCCTGCCGCAAGCCTTGGCAAACTGATCTTGCTAACGGGCGGAATGTTAATCCCATATGTAAGACCACCAATGCCGGGCACCCACTCGGGTATATCAAAACTTATGGCATTAAGCCGCTCTATAAGCCAATTTATCCCGGTAATTATCACATTAACGGCACTTTCAAAAACTATAACCATGCCGTTCCATATCCCCTTAAAAACATTCGACACCCCAAGCCAAGCACGCTTCCAGTCCCCTGTAAAAACGCCCACAATAAAGTCGCCAATGCCTGTAAGCACAAGTTTTAAAGCCTCTATCATCTCGCCTGCGTTGCCTGCCGCTGTAACTATGCCCCCAATAAGCAAAATAAGCGCCGCTATTGCACCGGCAGGTGTCGCAAGTGCCGCCACCACTCCGCCAAACGCCGCAAAGGCAAGCTCTGCTCCCCCGACCAATGCGGCGACCGACAGTAGCACACTCCCGATTCCACCTGCCACCGCTATAAAATCAGAAGCACTCCCACTGCTAAACCCTAAAAAAGAGGCAAGCCCCTCAAGCCCCGACGACAGTGCCCTTATAGCGGCTATCGCAATGCCTCCGGTAAACTGCGCAATCGGCTTTAAAAAATCATTATAAAGACGAGCAAGTCCGGGCGACACATATGCCGCCACCGCCCCAATAGCGGCAAGCGCATCTGCAAGGATCGAAACCCCCTCGCTCGAAAAAGATCCAATCCAATCCTCAAGCCCCTTTATAATAGATGCCACCTTGTCAAACTCCTCCGCCTGCTCGGTCGTAACGGTAGTGGTAGTCGTTGTCTGGGTACTGCTCCCACCTGCAAGCTGATTTAGCTGATCAAAATCTGCCTTTGCAAGCTTTAAACTTTTCTTTGTTACGGTCGTTAACTTTTGCGTCTTAGAAGTAACGGTATCGAGCGAGTTTGCAAACCGATCTACCCACTTTACCCCAAACGCCCCCTGAACGGCACTCTCGAGCTCCTTAAGCGACAAAGTAAGCTCCTTTATCTCGGATTTTCCACTACTCTTGTTTATCATGCATCACACCCCCTATTCCAAAATCCCCTGTCAATCCTTGGCAAGCCTCTCAAAAAAATCACTCTTTGCCATGCTATCCTCTGCCGCCCCTTGCTCCCCATCGAGCGAGGCAAGCACCTTGGCCTCCTCCTTCGAGAGCTTGCCCAACTTTTTGCGTTTTCTCAAATCTATCAATTTGTAAAACAAACAGTCCTCATCAAGATCTGTAACCATACGACAAAACTTCCACCAATGAAGCTCGGCCGACGGTTCTACGCCGTACCGCCTGTAAATCCCTGTGTATATATACTTGTAATCCTTCGTAAGACTGTAAAGCCTGCTACCGCCCCCCTTAACAGAAGGCTCGCCACACCCCAAAAACCAAAAAGCTCCGTCCAGCGCCCCCCTTATATCCGAAGGAGGGTCTACAAAAAGCATGTCGACAACGAGCACAGCCTTCTCCCCATCGGTAAGACTACCATCTTCAAGCATGGCTATAATCTCCATACAGCTGACAAAATCCCACCTAACCTCATGCAAGACCCCACCTATCGACACCAAACAAGGAAAGCCCGTCCCCGTTTCACTTCGAAACGGGGACGGAGCGCTGTAAAAAGCCCCTTTAACACTTCCCTCTTTGCCGCTAACCTTGCCACTCACTTCTTATACACCGCCATCTTTGCCTCTCTCGCCTTGGCAATATATGGCGTTATGCCCTCAAAAAACTGCGTTAGCATACGTGGTGAAATCTCCTCCCCAAATGCCGCCTTAGACGTACCCTCTCCAAAGACACCGTCTATGCGACTACACATGTCAAGGCAGGCCTCCTTAACTGCAATAAGCGCCGCCTTAGCATCGCCATCACATGCCTCCACGACCCCGGTAAAGGAATTTTTCGGCATGGCAAACTCTCCAAGCAGGCTGTAAAACCTCTCTGCAAAGCCAACGTCCTCGGGATTAAAGGAAATAACACGACTCGGATCGCCGTTGACCTCAATACGAACAGCACCCGAATCTATCGTTATGCCACCCATTATGCGCCCTCCGTAAAGCTCTTTGTGGCAGGATCAAACTTGCCCATAACGGGGTCTCCCACCATGTTTATAGTGTAGTTAATCTCGAGTGATCCGCCGCCCTCGCCGCCAAAGTCGTCTATCTGCACAGAACAAGCACAGTGCTCGGCAGGGTACTCCCCACCCACAGCATCATCATAGAGATAAACGAGAACGATCTCACTTCTGGCCGAAGTGCCTGTCTTGCGAGACCTTCTAATCTCGTCGATATAATCAAAAACAGCATCGCCTGCATAGGCGGTCTGTGGGGTCTCAATTGCAGGCTTGTAGCTCGTCACGTCGACAGTTCCTGCGTCCTCGTGAATATAAACCTCCTCCGACGTCTGCGGATTGTAGTTTACAACCTGACTTGTAATGCCGTTGCCCATCAAACTCCAAGTCGGAGAAGCTGTCGTCCCCGTATTTAAAAATGTCGCAAATTCACTGCGTTTTACCTTCTTCACATTAAACCTCCCAAATAATTCATATTAAATCGTCACATAAAAACTTGCCGCTAACTCGAATATCTCGTGTAAACAAGCACCCCTTCAAGCACAAGCACCCCCGTCTGTCCCGAGCTGTCAAGCGAGTCTGCCGTAATGCCCCCAACCTCGACCGCCTCGGCCACAAGAGGATCATCGAGCTGTGGCAGTGCCCCTTCAAAATAATCCAACAACATACAAAGCTCGTCATGCGCCGCCTGCCTGTCTCCACCTTGGGCTAAAAAGCACCGCTTTTTAACGGCAAAATCCTGACGCACCGCCCTATTGCCGGCAAGGTCATACTGTACATCGGGCGACCCTGTCAGCTCGACGGCAAGTGTCGGCGCATTGCCCTCGAAATCTATCTCGCACTGCCCTGTAAACTCCGCCACATATCGGCGCATAGCCTCAATAACACTCATCTAATCCCCCTAACCTTGCACCTCAATATGACTTAAAAACCTCGCAACGGCATTCTCCTTAACAGCGCTAACCGTAATATACGGCCTGCCAAAACTCGCAATCTCGCTAAGCCTGTTTGTCGGAACATCAGGGCAGACCCCAAGCACTATCCAGTCGCCGGGCCGCACCCCAATACCCTTGTTAGAGCGCATAGGCACATAAATCTTGCTCCCATAATAAGGCCGTGTGCCGCTTTGACTCTCGCAATCCAAAAACCAAACAACACCGGGGAGTTCCTTTCTCGTTATAGCACCCTCATGCTCTCTGTATAACGTCGCAATATAAGGAAACATTTAGCACCCCCTGTACAGTAGCCCTGTCTTTGCAAGATAGGGCTTTGCCACTTCATACATGCGGGCAACAAAGGAGCGCCCCTCAAATGTTTTGCTCCACGTGCCTATCTTCTCGCTCGTAATAACAGTCCCATCATCAGGCTCTCCTCCTGCCGCATCTACCATAGCGCAAGCGGCGAGACTAACTGCCTCGCCGCCCTGCGCCTCTTTGCCCATTACTATGTAGGAGAGTATCGGAAAAACACGCTTTATGGCCACAGAAAATTCCCCCTCCGACAGCGTGCCACCGTATACCTCGCTGTAAAAAACAAAATCAGGCTTCATATCAACCTACCTTACGACTTCGAAACAAGAAGCACAGCCTCGGTAGCCGCAACACCTGCCATTGTCTTGCTACCTGTGGCAATCTTGTAATCTTCCGCAATAACACGATATTTGTATGTACCGTCACGCAGATTGAATGTCGCCTTGCCCTCGCTGTTTGTCTTAAGTCTTGCACCCTCAACCTCTACAACAGCACCCTCAATAGCGGCAGCAGGACTGCCACCGGTTACCGTAAAGACGAGCTCCTTAGTAGTGGCGGCGGTCGTCGGCTCGAGATAGGCAAAAGGACAACCTGTGCGACCCTCGTTTAGTCTTGTAGCAGGGTTTGGCAGCGCCCATCCCATTCTAAATACAACACGAATTGCAATCATGTCCTGCTGTGCAAGGTTGTAAACGATAGACTGATCGGCAGGATCTTGAATGATACCCTGATCGAGTATCTTTACGGTCAGGTCCTGACGTATTGCATATACCGCTTGCGACCAGTCGCCAACAATGAGCTGTGCCACACTGCCGTCAAATCCACCGTTTAGAGGGAAATGAAGCGGCGCACCGTCAAGTGCATACTGCGCCACACCTTGCATAGATGTAGTAAACAAGGGACGGCCGCTATCGTCTACTATCCCACGTAGCTTTGCCCTCATGCCCATCGAGGCAATGCCGCCCGACACCATAAAGCCCTCTTCTTCAACCTTGGAAATAATACCGCCCGTGCCAAGTAGCGCATCGTAATCAACGGTTGCCCCCGACACATTGTTACCTGCCTGTCTTGCCCTCGTGATAATGTCTGCCTGCCATTCGGGTGGACGGTTAAGCCCAAAAATTACCGCCTCGTCTACCCTCTTTCCGATGGCCTCATAAACACGTGGGAGCACCTCGCCTATGATGTCAAAGTCCGCATCGTCAAGCACAGCCTCGGGTAGCGGCACGATTACCGCAAGCTCTGCCGCATTTAGATAAACATTGTCCCAAGCCTGACGAGAGGTCTGCTTCATGCCGGTATCGCCCGATACCCAGTACGCAAGGGGTAGCATGTCGAGGACAGGTATTCTGGTCTGTTTACCCGTCATGTTTGGCAGCTTTCTCGCAAGCTGCATGAATACCGATGTTTTGGGTACATCCTGAAAAACCCCTGCCGCCACCTGCTCCGAAATTAAAGCTTCTGCCGACTCTCTGCTGATCATGTTTGCCATTTTTTCTTCCTCCTCAAAATCTGTCTCGCACAATGGCGAGCATAATATCGCCAAAGGCACACGCCTTAAGGCCAAATACAACGGACGCACCACCTCGCCCAAAAACCGCCGGTTGCCGCCGGCCCACTCCGGCGCAGGCCACGGCCGCCCCCGACACCCCACCGCAACCTGCCAGGTCCCACTCCTCGACCGCACCCACTCACCCACACCCACCCACAGAGCGCCCGTAAGCCTCGTGCCCACACCTGCCACGCCCCACCTACCCATACCGCACCGGCCCCCACTCCCCCACCACCTCACTACCCACGAGGCATATCGCTCTACCGAGCGATTGCCCTGCGCCTACTCCCTACACTCTACCGCCTACCAAAGGCCGACCTAAGCGCCTCGTTAGCCTCGCCCCTCTTGTCTCCCTTGGGCTCTCTCCCATGACGCATCCCCGTCTTGCTTCGCCTCTCCTCCTCGAACAAATACCCCTGACGCTCCCTCATAACACGTATCTGCTCGGTAAGCCCTGTCACCTTGCCACCCTCAAAATTCAGCTTGTCCATCTCAATAAAAGGCCGTGCCGCCCTAACATCTCGCACCTTAGCACCCGACAATGCCCGATCAACTTCAGCCTCGAGCTTAACCGAGTTTATTGCCCCCTCATGTAGCCCCATTACTGCCTGTGCTTGCTCCTCTGTTAGGCCTATCGCCGTAAGTTCATCACATCTCATCTCTCGTCATCTCCTTTGCTCTTTCTTCACTTTCGCCCATCCATTTAACTCGATACTCCCACTTGGGACGAAGTCCCTGCTCGACCTCTCTCATGCAGCGCTCCTTCTCTGCCGTAACATCCTCTATTAAGGTGTCGTCAAAAACAACCCTTGCCGACACCCTCTCGGGTAACCCAAGCAAAAATGAAACAGCCTCAACAAGACGCTCTATGGCGGTCTGAATAACGAGCTCGTGCTTTTTCAAATTCTGATAAAGTTCACTTCTCTCACTTATAACCTCGGTCGCCGTAACAGCCCCCGAGCGGTCTGTGCGATAGCGATTGTTGCCAAGACCACACTTTAAGGAAAGCAAATTGAGCCCCCTGTCAAGCCCCTGCTCGTGCGGCTCACTGCGAAGTTGCATGTTTATCTCCCTAAGCGAAGGCTCGCTGTCGTTTCCAAGGTCAAGAGCATAAAACTCAACATCATTGTCGTCGAAGATCGGCATAAATCCGCCGTCCTCCTCCAAAATAGTCCTCGCCATTGTCGTAGGCACGACAATTCTCTTTTTACCAAGCCTAAACTCGTTGCAATAGCTGTCGTACACAAGATCAATTCCACGAAGTACATCAATTGCATTTGCATAGACCGAAATGCCAAGCGGACAATCAGTGTCGTAGTTATTCACAACATTAGGTCTTATAAACTGAAACAAAGCAAGATGACTGCCCGTGTAAACAGTGCCCTCTATATCCTCGGGCAGCTCGCAGGGAGTAAGCTTCTCGCCCTCTCTTGTAAACATGCGATTGTGCACAACATACTCGCCATCTTCCAGAGTGTGAATATTAAGATAAATATACCGCTTACCCCCATGCGCCCTCTCGCTTGCAAATGCACACTCTATAACCTCGCCATTCTCCCAAGAGAGCGGATATATCATGCTTGCCCTAACATAGTCGATTACAATTTTACCCCCGTCGAGATACTCGACAAATGCGCCCGTCCCAAGGGCAAATGCAAGCTCTGCAAGCCTGTTCCCCCTAACGGTAAAATTGTTATCGTCGAGCACCTTCCTAATCTCGTCACCCTTCTCGTGCTCGATAATAATTTCAACCTTCTGACTCAAAACAAGATTTGCCCAATCCTCCGACACCGTCTTTGCCATGCCAAGCGATGCCCTCTCTCTAATAATTCTGCGCCTGCCGTTGTACTGACGGTATGTGTGAAAAGATCGCACCTTTCCGCTGTACCACTCGCCCATCTCCCCGATAAAATCGTAATACCCGTCCTCTACCGTCGTATACCCAAGCCCCCTCAGGTACTTTGTTATAGCTCTCACCTTTTAAATTCCCCCTTTATATTGTTAATTGCCAAATTAGCCCCTAGCCTACCGTAACATTCCCCATATCCTTCATATAAGGCTCTATTGCATACTCCATCGCATCAAGACTGTCAATGTTGCGACTTCCATCATCAAGTCTTATGTCCCCACCCCCCGGTGCATATACCGCCGACAGCAATGCCGCCGATGTGACTTTGCAATGCTCCGTAATAAAAAAGCGTCGCTGAGACAGCATACGCTCTACAAATCTTATCCGCTGACTAACCGCCCCCTTGCGAGCGTTTTTTATCACGACCCCACTGCCCGACCGACGAAGCCCCTGAATTAGAGTCTGTTCCGCACTGTCGCAGTATGCCTCCAAAACCCTCCACCTCGCCTTGCACCGTGTAACAAACTCCCAAAAATCCGTCTCGAGCTTTGTGGGTGTGATTATCTCCTTTAGATAGTACTCGTCAAGCACAATAAGCTCCCTAAGCCCTGCCGTATAACCAACGCAACAAAAGGCATGAGCCGAGGTGCTCCCCCCGAAATCGACACCTATTACAGCAAATGTTATATCGGGAGGCGCACCCATTGTGTAACTTTCCCTGCTGTCGGCAAACTGCCTGTAAATAAGCCCCTCTGCCGCACATCGCTGACCGAGTATATCTCGCCTATACCATACGCTCGACTTGTCATACTGCCCCTCAATTTCCGCTATACGCTCAGGGCTAACAGCATCGTTATCCCAAATTGTAAAGACCTCGTGATTAAATCCCCCGGGATATAGCCCACGCTGTGCAAGCTTTGCATATTTGTCTATATACTCGGTGTAAATAAATGCCGATGGATCGTCGGGGTTTAAATCCCAAAAAACCTTGCGCATCCTTGCGGCAAGCTGACGATTAAATGCTTCCTTAATAAAACTGTCGCTGTGCAAATTTATTTCGGTGGCGATCCACATTCCATAGGAATTTCCACGAATTTTCCTGTAACTGTCCGACTTGCCGCCCCCTGCAAATATAACAATTCGCTCGCCTACCTTCGTACTTACATACAAACATTCGTTGTCCCTGTGCCTACCCCACCTGCACCGCCCTCGAAAGAGCGAATCGAGCCCAAATCCGTTTGCATCGCCGATATTAAGCTTAGCACTCGCAATTGTCGTCCCCGTAGCAAGATGCATCCTGTCAGGGCTTTGCTCCAGCATGTGGGCAAACGCAAATACATTGTCGACAGTCTTGCCTGCCCTAACCGCACCCTCCGCCACATTCATAAAGCACTCTCTACTCTTCTTCATATAGTCCTTATGACGCTTGCCAAATTTAAATTCAATCGTCTTTACTTCCAAACACCTCCTCTCTAACCTCTGTCAAGTCCTCAACATCACGAGCAGTATCGCCTCCCCACATACCAAGATGCTTTCCCAAAAGCTCTATCGCCTTTAGCTTGTCGTAAGGCTTGACCTCAGGCGCTCCCTTGCCATCTTTTATATAGGACACCGCCGCCCTCTGCGACGAGGTAAGCCCGTCGGTCTCAGCGGCTCTGATGTTGCCCTCCTCGTCGACCTTGACAAGTGCCGTCGCATCTGTCGTCGCAATTTTATATAACTGCGACACTATCGCCCTTTGCATCGTCTCCTTTTTCATATCCCCCTCCAAACCATAGCACAAAACCCACACCACACCCACGCCGAAGGACTTATGCCCACAGCAAACCCACACCACACCCGCCCACACCAACAACCGCACAAGCATACCTTCGCCGCTGTACGACCCAGGTCGCGCACACCACATGCGGCATGCCTCAACTAAAACCCAAAGCTGTCCCATGCCGCATGTGAGCCGTGTCCCCAAGCCGCCCCACTTCCCACCAACCAAGCTCCTCCCCCAAAACCCCCACCCCGACCAAAACTCAAACGGCCACGGCGCTCGCCCTCCTCGGGCGAGTGTATGCGCTCCCCCCTAAACCCCCAAAACCTTCCTGTTTTCCCAAAACAAAAGGCTCGGCAAACTGCCGAACCTCAGCTTGGAGAAAAAGTGTTTTCTCCAAGCTGAGAAATCAGCTAAAGCTGATTTTAACGCCCTCGGGGCGGGAATTTAACGCCAGAGGGCACCCTAATGGTGCCCCCTCGCCGCTCCCCCTCCTTCCGAAGGGGCTTGATTTTATGTTTTTCTCCAGTCTGAGGCTCGGCAAACTGCCGAACCTTTGTCTTTTCCTATGATTAAAAATTCATCGCACACTGCCTTCCTTGCAGTTCCTTCCGTATACACAATAACACGTTTCGTGTATGACATTCAATGCCATGTTTTTATATTTTCACTCTCCAAAACACGCTGAGTAGACAAAACGGCCTCGTCGTGCAGCCTCATAATCTGCCTAACCGAATACCCCATACGCTCGGCGGTAATCTCCCATGTCTCGCAATTTATATACCGCTCGGTAAGCAGTGTCCTATGCTTTGCACTCTCCACCTTACCAATTACACCGAGCAATGTCATCTGCGTGCTGTAAAGTTCGCTAAGTTTTAAATCGAGCATTTTCGACAAATCCGCATATGTAGAAAACCGTCGAATTACTCCCTCTTTATCACCTCCACTCACACGTTCTTCTACCGAAGAAAAGCTCATTTCCGCAAGTTCCATACTCCTAATCTTCGCCCTCAAAATGCTCTTTGCCTCGCTCTCTATCTCCCTCGCCTTGACTAAAAATTCAATCGCCATCACAAAGCACCTCCCCCTTGCAATACGGACACCTCATGCTCTCCTCATACACCACATCCCCGAAATACTCGCCAATTCTCTCCTTAAATCGCTCCGGCTCCAAAACCGTCTGCCCACAGTTTAAGCATTGCACACAAAGTCACCTCAATTCACGTATTGTGTATTTATTATATATTTGCTGTAAATATTTGTCAACACAAAATGTGGAATTATACTTGATTTTTTCACGTTTTGTGGTATAATGTCACATAATGTCATGACAAAAATTTACAATAAATTACCAAAAAAAATAAAAAAATCAAAATCCGAACGGAGGTGCCGCAAAATGTCAACATTTAAGCAAATTCTTCGCAAACTCAGAACAGAGCAAAACCTAACCCAAAAAGAGCTTGCCGACAAGCTCGGAATTTCCAAAAGTGCCGTAAGCATGTACGAGCTTGGCAACCGAGAGCCCGACTTCGAAACGGAAGAAGCCTTTGCAAGATTCTTTGACGTGAGCATCGAATACCTCCGTTTTGGAACGACCTCCAAAAACCCAATACCGCTGCTTGGCTCTATTGCCTGCGGCATACCGATTCTAGCCGAGCAAAACTATAAAGAATATGTATCACCTCCCGAAGGAGTAAGAGCAGACTTTGCCTTGCGATGCGAAGGCGACTCCATGATAAATGCAAGAATTTTCAGCGGCGACATTGTCTACCTTAAAGCCCAAACCGACGTCGACGACGGCCAGATAGCCGCCGTTATTATAGACGACGAAGCAACGCTAAAACGTGTCCGTAAATACGAAGGCAAGGTCGTCCTGCAAGCCGAAAACCCCCTTTATTCCAATATAGTAATAGAAGACGACCTTCTCGAAAAGGCCCACATAATCGGCAGAGCCGTCGCTTTTTTAAGCGATGTAATCTAAATAAAGCCTTCCAAACCACACCAAAAAAGAGCGGCAACACCGCTCTTTTTTTGCATATTAATCCCACTCCCACTATACAAAAAGAGCACACCATGATATAATTACATCAATAAAAAAGTTTCAAACACTTATAATAATACTGCAAAAAAGGAGGCCACAATGGCAACAAAAACACTTCGCACAGCCTGCACCATGAACTGTTACAGCGGTTGCCCCATCGATGTCGATGTGGAGGATGGAAAAATCATCGAACTGCGTGGCAGTCACTACTACCCCGAAGCAATGGGCAAACTATGTCTAAAAGGCATGTCCTACCCCCGCCTAATCAATAGCCCCGAACGACTTAAAACCCCACTAATACGCAAAAATGGCACACTTACCCCCTCAACGTGGGAGGAAGCCATGGATCTAATAGAAAAAAACCTACGCAAAATCCAAGAGACCCCCGAAAGCCTAATGTTCTACAAGGGCAGCGGAAACCTTGGCGGTAGCATGGAAAAACTCGCCTTTAGCTTCCTATATCAGTTCGGCGGCTACACGACCTACTCAGGCGGCCTGTGCGATGCCGCTCAAGACACCGTTATAAACTCCATGTTTGGCTCGGAGCAATACGGCTCTATCTCGGAAATAGAAAATTCCAAGCTAATAATACTGTGGGGCAAAAACCCTACCTTTACAAATATGCACTCCATGCACTATATACACCAAGCGCTCGACAAGGGCGCAAAGCTCGTTGCGATCGACCCCATAAAGAACGAATCATCTGACAGAGCGGCCCTCCACATCTCCCCAATAGGCGGCACAGACAGCCTTCTCGCCCTTGCACTATGTAAAATCACCCTCGAAAGAGGGCTCGAGGACAAGGCCTTTATTAAAGACCACATACATGGAATGCCCGAGTTCACGGCATACCTAAACACGCTTTCCATGCAGTATATATGCACTGAAACCGGCCTTGCCGAGGCCGAAATATACGCCCTTGCCGACCTAATAAAAGAGATCCCCGACTTCTCTCTAATACTTGGCAAAGGCCTCCAGCGCCACCAAAACGGCGGCCACACCTGCCGAAGCATAGCAGCCCTTGCCGCCATCTGCGGCATTGTCGGCAAAAAATCCGCCGGACTGCATGTAAGCACCTTCATGTCTCACCCACCCAAATGGCCCTACTTCCCCCAAGCCCCAAAAGACCGCATACGCACAAGCGTCCCCGTAGCCAGAGTCCCTGTCGACATCCCAAAACTCGACCCACCGGTAAAAGCAATGTGGGTAGAACGTGCCAACCCAATGGTGAGCGCCCCCGGCACGACCGAGATGAAAAGCTTCATCGAATCTCTCGAATTTGTAGTGGTAGCAGACCCCTTTCTAACCGAAACGGCAAAACTTGCCGACGTCGTACTGCCAGTCGCCATGTTCATGGAGCGAGACGACCTTTTCTTCTCCTACGGCCAAAACTACCTGCAATACAGACAAAAAGTGCTCGACCCACCCGATGGTTGCCGCTCCGAGCCCGACATTTGGCGAGAACTGGGCGACCGCTTCGGCTTTGATAAAAAATACTTTCCAAAAGACGACAAAGAAGCACTATCCGAAGTGCTAAAGGCCTCGGGCTACTCCGAAACGCTCGAGGACATGATAGATACCCCCGTAAAACTCCCCGTTTGGAGCGACGTGGCATGGAGCGACCTAAAATTCAATACCCCCTCGGGAAAAATAGAACTGCTTTGCAACACCCTTGCCGAAAAATGGAACTGCGACCCCCTACCGATATACCAAAAAGCCCCACTCGAAGGTGGCGGCTCTCTCCACCTTATAACCCCCCACCCACAAAACCGCATAAATAGCCAGTTTATACAAGACGACTGGCTCGACGGCGAAGGGGACGACACGGTACATATAAACCATACAGACGCAGCCCTGCACCGCATAAAAACAGGCGATACAGTTAAAATATACAACAACAGAGGTAGCTTTCTCGCAAAGGCAACTGTCGGCCAAAAGGTGCGCATCGGCACGGTCGCCATATCTTCTGGACAGGCAAACCTAAATGTCCTGCTCCCACCAACAGCGACCGACATGGGCGGCGGCGCCTCCTTCCACTCGGTAACATGCGACATAGAAAGGGTGATACTGTGAAATTCTTCCACTTTAACGAGGAGCGTTGCATAGGCTGTCGCTCCTGTGTCATGGCCTGCAAGCAAAAAAACGATGGCATATCCTACCGCAAAGTGACCGCCCAAAACCCCACCCGAGAGCAAAACTCCCCTGCTATCTACCTCTCGACATCATGCGAAAACTGCCCCGACCCAAGGTGCGCCGAGGTATGTCAAAATGGCGCATATACCATCTCCCCCGAAGGGCTCGTCACCCACGATACCACTAAATGCAAAGGCGATGGCACATGTATTCCGGCATGTCCCCACCTCGCCCCAATAAAAACAACACATGGCACAAGAAAATGCGACATGTGCAAAGACCGCCCAAAGGGCCCATTTTGCGTAGAAGCATGTCCGCAACAAGCCTTAACTTTAGAGGACACAAGACAAAAAAGGGAGGTGCTTTTATGAAGATAGTCGAAACAACAAAAACAGCCCTCCCCGAACTTATAAAGAACTACCAATCAGAGGGCTACCACATAACAACATGGGAGGGCATGGACAAACTCCCCCTAAAAAAACACCTCCTCCCCTTTAACGAAAAACTATTTGAATACATAGACGGTATGCCGATAGCCCCACCCGACGACTACCTCGCCCACAAAAGGGCAATTGTCGGCATCCCCCCATGCGAGGCAAGAGCGGCACTTTTAGCAGAGCAAGAACTAACAGGCGATATAACCGACCCATACTTTGCCCAAAAGAGCGACAACACAACTCTAATAGTCCTCCCCTGCGACACCCCCTACGATGAGTTTTGCTTTTGCGAAGCGCTGGGTGACAGTCGCCAAACCGTCGGCACTCCCCATCCACATAAAATCCCCCCTCGCCCATTCGCCGCCATAAAAGAACAGGGCGACACATGCCTATCATGCGGTATATGCTTTATGGTATGCCCCACATGCGTATGTTTTTCTGTCGCCGACACAAAGGACGGCCGCATGCGCAAATGGGACGGCTGTATGCTAAAGGACTTCACAACAATAGCAGGCGGCCACACCATGACCCCGACCGAAATCGCCCGAAGTGCCCACAGATGGGAGCGCAAATTCGAGGGCGAGCGCCGCCTATGCGTAGGTTGTGGACGGTGTGAGAGGGCATGTCCCACATCAAACGGCATGAGAAAACTATTCGAGGAGGCTCAGCATGACAACAACTAACAACCCCTACCTCCCCACAATGACAACAATAGAAAAAATAACAAAACTAACAAATGACACCGCCCTATTCAAACTAAAGGGCGACATGCCATACAAAGCAGGCCAGTTTGCCATGCTAACAATCCCCCACGTAGGCGAAGCGCCCTTTTCCATAACGGGCGACATGGAGTTTTGCATAAGAAATGTCGGAGAGTTCACAAACAAACTGCACATGGCAAAAGAGGGCGACCAAATAGGCATAAGAGGCCCCTTCGGCACAGACTTCGAGATCGCCCCCGAAGGCGATATATACTACATAGCAGGCGGTATAGGCATAGCCCCACTCCGCCCCATGATAACAAAAAGAGGCGGCACTGTTCTGCTCGGCGCACGAAACAAAGAAGCTCTCCTATTTCCCGAAATTGCCACCCACATAAGGTGCGACAACGAGGGCAAAGGCTATCTCCCCGACCTAATAGCCGAGGTCAAAATTCCACAAACGGCAATATGCCTACTGTGCGGCCCACCTGCTATGTATAAACATGTTATAGACAAACTGCTAACGCTCGAAGTAAAAGAGCACAACATACTGCTCTCCTTAGAGCGCCACATGGACTGCGGCATAGGCATGTGCGGCCATTGCAGATGCGGCGGACTTCGCATATGCAAAGAGGGGCCTGTTTTCAAATACAGCGACATAAAGGACAAGGAGGGCATGATATGAAGGTCTCTATCCACTCATCTTGCGGCAAATGCGAAGCCGAACTGCAAAAACTCCGCCTTAATAAAGACCTGCTAAGTGATGCCCCCGACGTCACACTTATAGTCGGCAAAACAAAGGACTCCCCCCTCCCCGAAAACGCAATACTGTGCGGCAGATGCGCAATTAACAGCGCCACAGCGACCCACACCGCCCACGGATGCCCCGTAAACATTCCTAGACTTGTCTACACCCTAAACTGCATAAAGGACGGCATCACCCCAAAACAAAGCACCCTCCCCGTCTGCATGGAATGCAAACTAAAAGAAAACCCCTGCCTTATCAAAAAAGGCCTCCCCTGCAAAGGCCCCATAACAATAAGCGGCTGCAACGCCAAATGCCCCACCCAAGGCGCAATATGCACAGGCTGCTTCGGACAAACAGACAAAGCAAGCGCAAAGCTATGGGAGGAGCTTGTTTTGTATAAGTAATAAGTAATAGTTAAGAAGTAATAAGTATGGTAACTTAATTGCCGTTCGGCAATTAAGTATTGAATATAATATAGAAAAACCCTTTGGGGTTTTTCCACCATACCTATTACCTATTCACTATTACCTATTACTTAAAAAAGCACCGTCCCAAGCCTGTTGGCTCGGGACGGTGCTTTTTATTTGCTCACAAGCTACTGCAAAAAACTACTGCACAGCTTCCGCAAAAGAATTGTCTACAAGATCCTCAAACGGGACTCGCTCTGTAAGTTCGCCTGCCGTCTCCATTATGTCTTGAAGCTTGTTAAAGGCTTCTTCTTCCATAACAGGAGTTGCGTTCCAAGCGTCTATATCCTTGTGACGCTGTGTTACAGTCGTAAGAAGGTCTATATCGGTGTCAATAAAATGAGGTGCTATAACCTCGGCAATCTCTGCGGCATCTGCCTCCATAACCCACTGCTGACCCTTGGCAACAGCCCTTGTAAATGCCGCTATAAGCTCGGGATTCTCCTCGATAAAGCTGCTATTTGCAAAGTACGCAGTATAAGGCACTTCGCCTGCCTCCTCGCCGACAGAGGCAAGAATATAACCCTGACCCTCGGCCTCGAGCATAGATGCCGTCGGCTCAAATAGTGTTACATAATCCCCCGTGCCGCCGACAAATGCGCCTGCCATTGCGGTAAACTGTATACTGCTGTCGACTGTTATGTTCTCCTCAGGCACAAGCCCCTTCGACTTTAGAAGGTACTCAAGCGTCATAAGAGGCACTCCACCCTTGCGACCGCCTATAACATAACTATCCTCGAGCGACTCCCACGTAAAGTCCTCCACAGGCTGGCGACCTACAAGAAAAGCACCGTCACGCTTTGTAAGCTGGGCGAAAATCTTGCTGTAATCCTCTCTGCCTTCAAGATAGACATATATTGCCGCCTCAGGCCCTGCAAGACCGATCTCGGAGGCGCCCGACAGCACAGCGGCCATTACCTTATCTGCGCCGCCGCCATTTACAAGCTCAAGCTCTATGCCCTCCTCGGCAAAAAAACCAAGCTCCATTGCGGCATACTGCGGCGCATAAAAGACAGAGTGTGTAACCTCGTTAAGCTGAACCTTCCTAAGCTCAGGTTCAGGCTCAGGCACAGGTTCGGGTTCCGGTGTCGGCTCGACAGGCTCTACCTCTCCGCCTTGCACCTCAGGCGGCGTAGGCTGAGCAGGATCTGCCCCCTCGCTAACGCACCCAACAAAGGATAGTAGCATACAGATTGCAAGCCCTACGGCAAGCAGTGGTTTAATAAATCTCATTCATAACCTCCGATTAAAATCTTCTCAAGGTAGGAGACAAGCAGATACATAAGCCCTGCCAAAACCCCAAGTATCAAGACCCCCGCCATAACAAGGTCGAGCTGGAAAACCTGACCGCCGTAAACGATCAAATAGCCAATACCCGCTTTAGAAACAAGGTATTCCCCAACTATAACCCCAACCCAAGAAAGCCCGACATTAACCTTAAGAGCACTCATCATGGTGGGCAAATTAGATGGAAGTACAACCTTTGTTAAAACCTGCCACCTATTGCCGCCAAACGATTGCACAAGCTTTATCTTGTCGCCATCCGTCCTGCTCATGCCGTGATGCACCTCTAATATAGTAACAACAAGACTAATAGCAAGCCCCATTACCACAATAGATAAAACCCCAGGGCCCAGCCATACAATAAAAACAGGCCCCAGTGCAATTTTCGGCAGAGAGTTCAAAACAACAAGATAAGGCTCGAGCACACGAGACAGGCTGTCAGACCACCAAAGAGCGGTCGCTATAATAACGCCAAGCACCGTGCCCAGTATAAAGCCTGCCGCCGTCTCCATACATGTTATGCTAATGTGATAAAAAAGTTGCCCATCTTTTGCCATTCTGTATATCGAAGCCATAACCCTACTCGGGCTGCTCATAATAAAAGGGTCGATAATCCCAACCCTCGCCGTAAATTCCCACGCCCCAAAAAATATGACCAAAATCATAATTCTCGCCACACGAACAGAAATATCCTTTTTGCGTTTTTTCCTAATCCATGCACTTCTCTCAGGAGACATGCTCATCAAGCTCCTTCCATATAATATTAAAATACGACCTAAAGGCCGCCTCGTCCCTGCGACTTGCAGGCGTCGCCCCCTCCATTTTTATCTCGTGCACCGACTTAACATGTCCAGGCCTTGCCGACAGCACAACAATGCGATCAGATAGAGAAACAGCCTCGCTTATATCATGCGTAACGAGCAGTGCCGTAACATTTTCACTCCTAATAATGCTCGATATATCATCTGTAACGGCAAGCCTTGTCTGATAATCAAGCGCCGAGAAAGCCTCGTCGAGCAGTAGCACAGAAGGGCTTACAGCAAGCGTCCTAATAAGAGCCGCCCTCTGCCTCATACCGCCCGACAGCTCCCTCGGGTAGCTATTTCTAAACTCATATAGCCCATATGTCTTAAGCAGCCTCACAACCTCGGCCTCGCTCTCCTCGTTAAGTCGCCCCCTTATTTCAAGCCCAAGAAGAACATTTTTCATAATGGTGCGCCACTCAAACAAATGATCACGCTGAAGCATATAACCAATGGCATCTTTGCCACCCTTCACATTAACAACTCCCGAATATTCCCCCGAAAGTCCTGCAATTGCAGAAAGCAATGTCGACTTTCCACACCCCGAAGGCCCTACAATCGAGACAAGTTCCCCCTCCAAAACATCAAAACCAACATCTTCGAGAGCCTCCACCTCGCCCGACTCAGTCTGATATTTTAAGGACAGACCGCAAACCTCTATAACAGCCCTCTTACTCTTTTCCAAAGCGAGTTCGCTCCTTATATTTTTTTCGACAAAGATAAATCCACAGCGACACTTCGGTGATAGATGCAATCCACCCCCCCTAACGCAACCCACATAGGCGGCAAAACAAGCATCACCTCAAAAATACCCCAATCTATTTTCATTTTATGCCACCCCTTTTCTTTTGTCACAATATGTGATATACTTCCATGAGATATTATTAAGAGGGGCTGATTTTTACTCATGCTAAAAACACACATCGCAAAGGTAATACTATGTATAATGCTTGTTGTAATGCTAACGACCGCACTGGCAACAAGCGCAATTGCCGCAACTCCCGTAGATGTCGACTTTGTAAAAAGTTACATGCGAAACGGCGAGTTTGTTGCACAATACTCGATAAGCTGTATATACGGCGGCACATTCAAAGCAGACCTTATAGACCAAGATTCAAACCCCGTCATATCTTGGCCCGAAACCGAAATAGAAACACTCCACGGCGCAGAACCTGCCATAAAATCCTTTGCATTTAACCCAACACATGCAGAGCTTGGCGACTACCAGCTTATAGTGACCGTACAAAACGCAAACGGTCAACTTGCAAGCACGAGCACCAAGGTAACGGTCGCAAGCACGCAGTCGGGCAAGCAATACATAAAGGACTATACATTTCTCCCCCTTGCAAAGACCGACCTACCGGCCGCAGACAGTTCGTCTTACACAACAGGAGTATACAGGCTAAGCAGTGGCTCAGATAACAGCGGATTGCTTGTAATAAAAAGGTTAGACGAAGGCAGATATGTTTTCGAAATTCGCTCCTCTACCGACACAGGCGAGCTACGCATGGCCGGCATACTGTCTGACAATATGGCAAAAACAGAAGACGGATACACCCTAACCTTCTCCCCCTATGCCGACGGAATAAGAGTATCGGGCGACGACAGATTTTCAGGTAGCTACTCCCCACACGACTCGGTGGCAGATGTCGGCAAAGAAGCCGCCCTTGCATGTGCAGTAGAGCTATACCCTCCAACCACGAATTCCTCGGTAGGCGAGCTGGTAGACGGCTGGTTTTGGAGTGTCACGATAGACGACAGAGAACTGCTCGTTGCAAAAGACCTTTCCACTATATACGAAGACAAACTTCTAATAAAGGGCAACTGTGCCTCCATGTTGTCGAGCGAAATGCTCATCACCGAAAGCTTAAGCGACAACGTATTTGCAACGATAAACGGTATAGTACAAGATCAACCCGAAGCAGATGCTTATTACGCTCCCTATGTATCGGTACTCCCCGAACGCTATGCCGCACTTGTAGGCGAAGAAATAGAAATAATTGCAGATGTGCCGGCCGGAATAGAGCACAGCTTGGAAGCAACATCTTCCGATAGAGGAGTTGTGTCTTACGCAAACGGCAAGCTTACCATGCTAAGCAAAGGCAGCGTAACAATTATCGGCACAATAACGGTCGACGGCAACCAAAGAGAATTTACCTTCGACATAACAAGCAAAGAACCCGAAGTGCTCTTTGCCCAAACCCCTGCTTTTCTCCCACTAAACGAAAGAACAGAGATTAAAGCAGTTACGATCGGCGCAACAGCTCCTGTAACCATAACTTCATCAGACAGCAATATCCTCGAAGTCGAAGGCATGATAGTAGAGGGCAAAAAAGACGACTTTGTAACGATAACAGCAACATCCGGCGAGCTTGCTACCTCCTACGACATGGCGGTAGGCACAGTGCGCCTCTACGAAGATTTAATGGGCGAAGTAGAAGAAGGCGGTTTTTCTTGGGCAGGATTTTTCATAGGTAGCGGACTTGCCACAATAGTGGCGCTCTCCTTCTTCTTGCACAGGGTAAACCGTGCCATGGGTGTAGATCCCAACAAGCCGAGAAGATAGCCAAAAAGAGCAAACCAAGCTGATTTCAACGCCCTCGGGGCGGGAATTTAACGCCAAGGGGGGCACCCTGATGGTGCCTCCTCGCCGCTCCCCCACCTTCCGAAGGGGCTTGATTTCGTTTTTTTCTATTCTGAACCCTTTCTAACAGCTATCAAAACGTTACAAATCATGTAGTAGTGTTACAAAAATATCTATAAAATTTTGTTATATTTAACGGCTATGTCAGCTATTGCGAATATTAAAAAAATTTGATATAATATCGAAGTACCTAAAAAAGGAGATGTTTTTGCATGACAATTAAAACAAAACGTATAACCGCACTATTTTTGGCAATAGCTCTAATTATGTGCATAGGGCTAACGGCATTCGGAGCAGACGGAGAAATCGAAGTTGCAAACGAAGACGAGAGTCCTTGGAGCTCCTTCTTAGGCTTCATAGGGGCGGCAGCAGCATACCTTGCAGTTTTCATAGTAGTTGCAATGGGAGTGCTTTTCTTCCTTGCACGCCTAAAACAAGGTAGACGAGGATATTAAAGAGCAACCGTTTAAGGAGAGAGTAATAGGAGAGAGTAATATGCACAAAATAGGATTTATAGGCATAGGCAATATGGGCGGCGCAATAGCCAAAGGTGGCATGGCAGCAGGCTACCTAACAGATGTTAGCGTATTCGACCTAAACAGCACCCTAATGGAAGAATTCAAAAATCTCGGCGCAACACCTTGCCAAAACGGCAAAGAACTCGCCGAGCAGTGCGACATAATAATGCTATGCGTTAAACCGCAATACCTCGAAAGCGTAGTGGCAGATCTTGGCACATCGCTAAAGGGCAAAGCGGTCGTCTCGATAGCGCTCGGTTACGGCGCAGAAAAACTAGCGCCCCTCATGCCAAACTCAAGGGTACAATTTATTATGCCAAGCATTACATGCATGGTCGGCTCAGGCACAGCAATAGTCGAAGCCGGTGGCACTCTAACAGAGGAGGAACTATCCTTTGTAAAAGGAATGTTCAACGCAGTAGGCAAGGTCGAGCACTTCTCCCCTTCGCTAATGGGCGTAGCCGGCACACTCTCAGGCTGTACCCCTGCCTTTGCCTTCATGTTTATAGAAGCCCTTGCAGACGGTGCAGTATATCACGGCCTCCCAAGGGACAAGGCCTACCAAATAGCCGCCACCGCCGTAATGGGAGCCGCAAAAATGGCACTCGAGAGCGGCACGCATCCCGGCATTTTAAAAGATAGCGTATGCTCTCCGGGCGGTAGCACAATAAGAGGAGTAACAGCCCTCGAAAAGGGCAACTTCAGAAGCACAGTTATAGACGCAATTCACGGCCCTTTAACACACGGCAAATAGGCCAAAGGTTGCTAAATATAAAATTTATTAAAATTTAGGAGGAAACCCCAATGTTTGAAACAAGTCACATCATTTCGTCTGTCGAAGCAATGAAGGACGAAATTATAGCAAACCGCAGATACCTTCACGAGCATCCTGAAATTTCAGGCCAAGAGTACGAGACCTCGAAGTACATCCAAGGCAAAATGAAAGAGCTCGGCCTCGAGCCCGTAATGTGCCACCCCATCGCTTTCTACTGCATTATCGACAGCGGAAAGCCCGGCAAGACGGTCGCTCTAAGAGCAGACATAGATGCTCTTGCAATGCCCGAGTCGGAAAACAACCTAAAGCAAAAGAAGGTTTGCGTCTCCAAGGTCGAAGGCGTAACACACGCTTGCGGTCACGACGGTCATATAGCAATGCTAATCGGCTCTGCTAAGTACCTTGTAGAAAACAAAGACAAGTTCTCAGGCCGTGTTATGCTAATGTTCGAGTCGGCTGAAGAGGCACCACCAAACAGCTATCACGACCTTGTTGAAGCCATGAAAAAAGAAAAGGTTGATGCAGTTTGGGGTATGCACCTATACGCAATGATGCCTGTCGGCACAATCTCGGTCGATGCAGGCCCACGTATGGCAGGTTGCGCACGCTTTGGCATTACAATCAACGGTAGAGGCGGCCACGGCTCTCGCCCTGACCAGTCGATAAGCCCAATCATAACAATGGCTGAAATCGTTGCAAAAATGCAGTCCCTAATCCTACTAAACGTAGCTCCCGACGAGCCTTGCTCCATGTCGGTCTGCTCGATCAAGGGCGGCGAAGCTTGGAACATCATCCCCGACACTTGCACAATTACAGGTAGCCTACGTTACTTCTCAGACGAGCAGTTCCACGCTGTAATGGGCGCATTTAAAGACACAATCGAAGGCATCTGCAAAGCCAACAAGTGCACAGCAGACCTATACGACTGGCCACAGCCCCTATACTGCGTCATCAACGATGCAAATCTTAGCGACCTTGCTGCAAAATCGGTCGACACAGTCCTTCCCGGCGCACGCAAAAAGGAAAGCCCCTGGATGGCATCCGAGTCCTTCGGCGCATACCAAATGCTCGTACCCGGCGTATTTGCATTTGTCGGCATAGCAGACGAAGAAATGGGCGCAGGCGCAGCTCACCACAACGTAAGATTCGACATGAACGAAGATGCCCTACTTGTAGGCTGCAAAGCAACACTCCAGTTCGTATCGGACTACCTTGCTTAAAATTAGGTAAGAAGTAATAGGTAATAAGTAATAACTAAGGAAAAAATTGCAAAGCAATTTTAACTTAAACCCAAAAGAGCACGGCAAAGCCGTGCTCTTTTCTTATAAAAAAAGAAAAACCCCAAAGGGTTTTTCCTCCATACCTCTTACCTATTACCTATTACCTCTTACCTATCATAGCTACCCCAACAGCGGACTGTAACCAAGCTCGGCCGATATCGTCTGCCCAAGCAGAATAATATCGGCAATAAGTCCCTCTCTGTTGCTCTCGAACTGCTCAAGATCTGCCGAAAAGCTAACCCCTGCTATAACATCGCCCGACAAATCCCTAATAGGTGCCGCCACACAAGCATGACGAGCGGCAAGCTCCTCAAGCTCAATGCTGTACCCACGTTCCCTTATAATCTCAAGCTCCTTTAACAAGCTACCTACATCGGTTATAGTGCGAGGCCCATACTTCTTCATCTCGACCTCCGACATGCCGCCTATAACCTCCTCAACAGGCAAATAGGAAAGAAGAAGCTTGCCAACCCCCGTAGCATGAGAAGGCATAACATGCCCAAAGAGCATCTTGGGAATTAGCGACCTGTCCATGGTAAGCAGAACAACAGCGACAAGCGGCGGCCTTAAAATGCTAACATTTATCTTAATATTCCACTTCTTAGACATATGCTCAACATGCCGCTCGGCAGACTTAACAAACATGTACTTCATGGGATATAAGCTACCTATCTGATAAAACTTATACCCAATGGAATACTTGCCGCTCCCATCAATATTTTCAACAAAATTCTTCGCCATAAGCGACTTAATTATAGAATAAGCCGTAGTCCTCGTTATATTAAGCGCCTTGCTAATCTCGGTAATGGTCATGGGCGCCCTCGCCGTCGCCATTATCTCCATTAAGTCAAGCACCTTTGTTAAGTTTTGCTGCGACTTTCCCTGCGTTTCATTATCCTTCACAATATCCACCTCCGAAACATCTATTATTATACCACAAAAGGAATCTAATTTCAACCCTCATATCATTTTAATTTACCCACAACTAACTTGCTGCCCATTTTATGGCCACCAAATCCCAACTCCCCCACAAAGGCAGCCTTATGACCAATATATCTAACCCAAAATCATAGCCCACACAAAGACCCTCCGATTGCAAAAATCATCCTGCAATCGGAGGGTCTTAAACTTTTCTCAAATATAATACCGCCAACAGAGCCCTTGCCTATAAACCCTACTTGCTCGCCCTGCCGACCTTGCTCATAACATCGGCAAGAGCAATAACCCTTTGATTTCTGCTCCCCCTATACTGCAAGGTCAAATCCTTCTCGGCCTCAACAAACTTCCCGTCTATAAGAGTATCGCAGAGCGACAAGAGCTCAAGCACATCGTCCCCCATGCAAAGTAGCTCCTCCAAGGTGTACCCACTGTATATATAACAGTTAAGCCCACGCTCCACAACACCTTTTGCAAGAGGAATAAGCTTATCTGCCTGCAAAATCGGATCTCCCCCACTAAAGGTAATGCCCGACAAAAGCGGATTTTTATCGATCTCGGCAAGAACCTTCTCTACCGAAACCAAATATCCCCCATTTACATCATGAGTCTCGGGGTTATGACACCCCTTGCAATTGTGGTAACACCCCTGTGTAAAAAGTGTAAACCTAATACCGTCCCCATCTACAATGGACTCCCTAACAACGCCTGCTATCCTAATCATTTTATAATCCTCTACAATTTCACATCAAGCACCGCAGAGTTCCCATTGTAAAATAAATTCTCAGCGGTTACTATTAAATACTCTCCATCTCAACGCCGTGCTTAACCCTCTCGCTCTCCTCGGCACGCTTTGCGTTGTTAAATCTATCAAGTGTACCAACAAGGTATCCCGTTATACGGCGAATTCTATCAAAGGGAATATCCCCCTCAACACGTCCGCACTTGGGGCACTCGTTGCCTATAATGCCGGTATATCCGCAAACAGGATCTCTGTCAACGGGATGATTAACCGAACCATAACCAATGCCTGCCTCGTGCATACACTTAACGACTGCCTCAAAAGCGTCCAAATTCTGTGCAGGATCACCATCAAGCTCGACATATGTAATATGTCCTGCATTTGTAAGTGCATGATAAGGTGCTTCAATTTTTATCTTGTCAAATGCCGAAATCTCATGATAAACAGGCACATGGAAGGAGTTTGTGTAATACTCCCTATTTGTAATGCCCTCTATCTCGCCATACTTATCCCTATCCATCTTGACAAATCTACCCGAAAGCCCCTCGGCAGGAGTTCCGATAAGCGAGAAGTTAAGCTTAGTCCTCTGACCATACTCATCCATACGCTTTCTCATAAAGCCGATAATCTCAAGCCCGAGCTTTTGCGACGTAACGCTCTCGCCATGATGATACCCCGTAAGCGCCTTCAAGCACTCGGCAAGCCCTATAAACCCAATTGTAAGCGTGCCATGCTTTAGCACCTCGCCAATCGTATCCTCAGGCCCTAAATTGTCGCTATCCATCCAAATTCCCTGACCCATAAGGAAGGGGTAGTTCTTAACCTTCTTATCACTCTGAATTTTAAACCTGTCAAGAAGCTGATCCGAAACAAGCTTAATTTCCTTATCGAGCATCTCGAAGAAAAAGTCTGTATTCTTGTTCGCCTTAATGGCAAGCCTTGGCAGATTTATCGAAGTAAAGCTCAAATTACCTCTACCAAAAACAGTCTGACGGCTCGTATCATGCACATTGGCAACGACCCTCGTGCGGCAACCCATATATGCTACCTCGGTCTCAGGCTTGCCTTCCTCGTAATATGCCTTGTTAAATGGCGCATCGATAAAGGAGAAATTGGGGAAAAGTCTCTTGGCCGAAACCTTGCAAGCAAGCTTAAAGAGATCATAGTTTGGCTCGCCCTCGTTTAAATTAACGCCCTCTTTTACCTTAAAAATCTGTATCGGGAATATGGGTGTCTCGCCATTTCCAAGCCCACGATCTGTCTCGAGCAATAGATTTTTCACAACCATTCTACCCTCAACGGTAGTATCCATTCCATAGTTTATCGAACTAAAGGGAATTTGCGCACCGGCTCTCGAATGCATCGTGTTAAGGTTGTGAATAAATGCCTTCATGGCCTGTAAAGTCGCCTTGTCGGTCTCCTTAAATGTATAGCGCCTGCAAGTGGCAACAACTTGAGCTCCACCCTCTGCAAACTCCTCAATAAGCTCTGCAAGAGCCTCGTCAAACTTATCGCACCCGCCGGCAGTGGCAACAAGTCCCATACCGTCAAGCTTTGCCTTTAGATCGACAGCAACAGCATCTGCATTCTCAACATGACTGCCAATGTCCAAAATCTTAGCCATGTTAGCCCAAAATAGCTTTATATATGTCTTGGCAACACCCTTTGCCATCGCATAATCAAAATTAGGCACACTCTGACCACCATGCTGGTCGTTCTGGTTTGACTGAATTGCAATACAAGCCTGTGCGGCATATGTGAGAATGTCCTTAGGCTCTCTCAAAAATCCATGCCCCGTCGAAAAGCCGCCCGTAAAGAGCTTATCAAGATCTATCTGACAACAGGTCGTCGTCAGCGTTAAAAAGTCGAGATCGTGAATATGAATATCACCCTCTGTATGTGCCTTGGAATGAAGTGGATCGAGCACAAACATATGATAAAACTGCTTAGCACCCTCCGAGCCGTACTTAAGCATTGTACCCATAGCGGTATCTCCGTCGATATTGGCATTCTCCCTCTTAATATCGACCTCGCTCGCCTCCATAAAGGTCAAATTCTCATAAACCTTCATAAGCTTTGTATTCATATCCCTAGCACGGGTACGATCAGCCCTGTATAAAATGTACTCCTTAGCCGTCCTTGCGTGTCCGCTCTCTATAAGAATCTTCTCAACAACATTCTGTACTTCTTCAACGGTAGGCGCTTTTTCGTAGCTGTTGGCATTAATAAAATCTATTACCTGTTTAGCAAGCTCCTCCGCCATTTCTCTGTCAGATCCCCCAAGCGCCTGTGCCGCTTTGTATATGGCATCTGCAATTTTTGTTGCATCAAAATCGGCAAGCCGACCGTCTCTCTTTATAATCTGTGTGTACATCTCCCAGTCCTCCGTAATATATTTAAGTATGTTATATCGTATAATTATTTATCTTAAGCACAATGCATAAACAACTATAAATTGTATCTAACGCAACACACATAACTATATATTGTGTTACATTAGATATTGTAACGCTATTTGACCCCATATGTCAACCGAAATACGTCGAAAAAATATTTTTGTATAAACTGCCTAATTTAAGCAAAAAACTTTTTCTTCTTACTCCATTTTACCTATTGACACAGCAAACACAAAACCACATTTGACACTTCTCAAATATGGACTGTTACCATGAAAATAACCTTCCACACAATAAAACACCCCCACAATACCAAAAACGGCATGTGGGGATATCCATTCCATTTTAGATAGTTTTAGGAGGGTGCAACGACCCTCCTAAAAGTAAGCGCTATTTATTTACTAATATTACATTACGTCCCATCGGGCGGCTCTGTCGGCACGACCTCAACAGGATCTACAATTGGCGGCTCGACAGGCTCAACAGGCTCGACAGGCTCGACAGGTTCAATAGTCCCCTCGTCTGTGCCCTCTGCACCACCTGAACCCTCTGTGTCGCCTGTGCCATCCGCACCCGCTGTGCCTTCTGTGCCTTCTGTGCCCTCTGTACCGTCCACACCCTCCGTACTCTCTGTACCGTCAGGCACTACTTCCTCGGGCGCTACCTCCACAGGAGGCGGTGTAGGCGATATGTATCCGCCACCCGGATTCATGGGGGCGGCATTACTGTAATCTGTATAAACGAGCTCCTCGGGAGCGCCCTCGCCCCCAAAATGCTCCTCAAAGAGCGCAAGCGTCTCCTCGGGATCGTGCAGATAATACGAAGTCTGCCCAACATACCCACTAACACCTGGCAGATCGTAGACCGTTATAGAATCATTCTCCGACAAAAGCGTAAGGGCCGACAGATTTGCAAGCACATCGGAAAGCGCAACATTTGTGCTAACATAAGGCGCCGCCGCCTCGAACAGGTCTGGCAGTTGAAGTATATACTCAGGCGTCAACTTCTGCTCAATCAAAGCGCTGATAAAATCCCTCTGCACCCTCGCCCTCTGCACATCACCTTCGGCGTATCTGCGAAAACGCACAAGATGCATTGCGTGCTCCCCATCAAGATGTTGCAGCCCCTCCTCAAGGTCAATATACAAATCCTGATACGGATCGGTGTAATACATGTCCTGCGGCACATAAAACTCCACGCCGCCCAGCACATCGATCATAGCTTCAAAACCATCTAAGTCTATCTTGGCATAATAGTGCATAGGCGCACCTGTCATCTCCTTCACACAGGAAATAAGCCCCTCAAGCCCCTGATAGGCATTTACCGAATTTAGCTTGCCATAGCTATTTCCAATCTTAACCCTCGTATCACGAAGAAGCGACGTAATGCTAATCTTACCCGACTCAAGGTCGACCCCAACCATCATCATGGTATCTGTAAGCGCATTTGTACCGTCCGTGCCGATAAGCAGTATATTATATGCCCCTTTGTTAACAGGTACCTCGTCGATAGATGGCGGCGGTTCCTCGTCTACAATTTCCTCGACGGCGTATATAACATCAAAAACAAACCAACCCGCCCAAAAAAGAGCCATACAAGAGATGGCGAGCAGTATATACATAAAAACGAGACCTGCGCTCATCTTCTTTTTCGTTTTAGACATAAATTCTCCAGTCATCATTTAGCTTGGGTGATCTACGCAGTCCACCCTTTGGTCATAAATACAATCATTCCGATTTATTTTAACACAGCTTTACATATATAAACGTATAAATTACAAAAAAGTTCCGATTTGCAAAATTTAGTCGCCACTATCCATTCAAAAAAACGAAAAAGTCGCCTTTTCAGGCGACTTTTTCTTGGCGGAGAAGGCGGGATTTGAACCCGCGCGCCGGTTTCCCGACCTACACCCTTAGCAGGGGCGCCTCTTCGGCCAACTTGAGTACTTCTCCATGGTCGAATAAATATATCCTTATCAAGATATGTGGCGGAGAGAGTGGGATTCGAACCCACGGCCCTTTTGGGGTCACTGGTTTTCAAGACCAGCTCCTTAAACCGCTCGGACATCTCTCCAAGGCTAAAACAGTATACCACAATTAAACCTATCTGTCAATTATATTTTCAGCAATTTTTGCATATTTTTCTTAAACACTTGCCAGTCAACGCTTGCCTCGCTAACCCAAAACAAAACCTCTACCCCACATAAAATGGCGATATATTTCCGCCACCTATGGCAATATCACCGCCGCTCGCCTCAAAAAACTGCTCGGCGCTCTCGCACAAAACTCCATTTACAGTCTGCGGTAACTGCTCCTCATCTATAACAACAGCTACACTGTCAGCCGCAAAACCATATCCTGCGGCAAGGTTGTAATCTTCATTATAATATGCCTCCATGGGAATTTGCACGGTAATAGGAAGATCCGACATTGCCGCCAAAATTCCCTCTATCTGCTCGGTCTTTGTAGGGCTTTGCGGATAATCTATCAAACTAAGCCGCCCAAAAGAAGGATAGCACATGTCAGACAATACCACCATGTCTACCCCCATATCTACGGCCTCCCTCGCAAGCGACGTAACATAATTAACGGCGGCCGGCTTATATGGGTCTAAACTAAGCTCGTAATTCCCATCTAAAAATAGCACCCCAGAATCTACCGTTGTGCCCGAGTTTGACACATTACGAGGAGCCAGTTCATCGTCAAAGGCAGAAATTCTCCCCCAAAGAGCAAGCCCATTTGCATCGCACCTCTCCACAAGCGCCGCAAGATCGATGGCCCCCTCAATAGTAGCAGGAGCGGCCGACGGCACCGACGACAGATAAGCGACCTCGCCCCCCGCAAGCTTTAAATCTACCATAACCGCATAAGCCCCCACCGCAATGGCCTCGTCTACCGTCATGTCGCTAAGCGAAACAACCCTACCCTCGGTCGCCGCAGGCACCTCCTCGACAACTTGCTCCTCCACTAAATCTTCCGGCGGTAAAATGTCATCTTCCTCAGGCAGGTCAGGCGGTAAATTTGTCGGCCCTTCTCCGTTCAAAATGGAAAAAATTTCATCGACTGCGCCGCTAAACTGCTCGTTGGTATTATATGTGTAAAGAGTAAAAACTCCAATTATTGCCACTACAAGAAGAACGACCAAAACAACCCGACCTACGCCGCCCTTTCCACGATATCTTTTAAGCTTGGCCATACACACCTCCACAGACTTTTTTACATATAATATATACAGTATATCCTATGCCGCAAAAATAATCAATAATGAGTAGAAAATTGTTGGAAAAAGGCTTATTTCTCCACATATCTTCCAATAATTATGCTTTGATTTTTTTGCTTTGGTAGCTTATAATGCATATATGGGGGAGTGCTTATGAAAATTGAGGTTATGGGCGAAAATCGCCTGCGTTTACTGCTCGATCGGGCAGACATGAGGGACTACGGAATTACATACGAGGATATAGATTATTCCAAGCCGCAAACACAAAAGGTCTTTAGAAGCATAATGGACAGGGCAGAAGATGTCGTAGGCTTTTCAAGCGATGGCTATAAACTTGTAATAGAGGCACGCCCCGGTACAGACGGCGGTTGCATTCTAACCGTAACACGCAGACCCAAAAAACGCACAAGAGATCAGTCGAAGAAAAACGGCGCCTTTACATTTCTATTCGACGATATAGACACGGCCCTCGATGCCGCCATTGCGGTAGGCAGAGCGTCCAAAATAAAGGGAGTGGGCGGCGGCTATATCCTGTCAGACGACATAGGCGGCGATGCTGTCCGTCATGTACTTAGAGAATACGGCAAGGAGATAGACTGATTTTATTATAAAAAAACGTTATGTGTGCGCAAAAAAACAAAGTGCACCGCTTGAATTTTTGCTTTTATTTGCAAGGGGGTATTTGAGGAGGCTTAAAGGCCTCCTTTTTTGTACCTACCCC
>CAYJFK010000022.1:0-36071 GCA_964369475.1 uncultured Oscillospiraceae bacterium
CCACAAGGCGCCCTGTGGCTCCAAAAACGGGTTCGGATTATATCTATCACCCTAGTCAGACAATTTCAAAAAAGATTTTTTTATATCAAAAGACCTCGTGTTGTGCAACACGAGGTCTTTTTAATCTTTAGCTCTATATTATTTTTTTTCGAAAACATATCCGTTTCCGTATTCAGACTTGATGGTATAACCGGAATTGGTTAGCTTTTTTCTAAGCCTATATACCGTGTTTACAAGAACCTTTGTGTTGTCCTCCGTTTGCTGACCCCAAATTGCGTCGTATATACTGTCAAAAGAGACCGACTCGCCCTCTTTTTCTACGAGAATTTTAAGTAGCGAAAACTGCTTTAGCGTTAAATGTAGATCTGCGCCGTTTATCTTCGCTCTTGCTTTGTCGACATCGAGTGTAAGGCCGCCCTTTATAATCTCCGCAGTTGGTTTTTGGTGTGTTTGCATTAGTCTTTTTATTCTTGCAAGTAGCACATCAAAGGAATATGGCTTGGCAAGGTAGTCGTCGCACCCTTTGTTAAAACCCGAAACGACATCTGTGTCTTGGCTAAAACCCGAAAGTATTAGCACAGGTGTATCCGAATTTTTTCTTATCTCAAGTAAAAAATCAAGTCCGCTACCGTCCGGCATACCAACATCAAGCACAATAAGGTCGGGAATGCTTATCTTCTCTCTGGCCTCTTTTAGAGTGCTTGCCGTTAACACTTCGTACCCTTCTTCTCGGAGAAGATCCGAGTTGAATTTTTGCACGTTTATGTTGTCTTCAATAAGAAGTATTGTACTGCTCATTATTCCACCCCGTCTTTTACTACAAATAAATTTCAAAATCTCTACCTTCAATTACGGAAATGCACGCTCTTGCGTGTTTTATATTTACTCTAAACTCACTTATTATAGATCTCATAATATGCATATCTACTTTTGGTACCGATAGCCTAACGACCTCTTTATATGTATAGCCTTCAGAGTCGTATATAAGTTCTGAATTTTCAGGTAGAGATTCTATTCCCTTTAGCTCTCCTTCTAACACGCCATTATTTATTTCTTTAAGGGCTTTTTCTATCCTTTGCTCGTCTGCAAATGGTCTCATATTGAAGTAGTGATAGATATTTAATATCTGTTCCTCTTGATCTGCGATTACCTCAACTGTAAGGTCGTTTTTGCTGTCCTCGCCCGAAATACAGTTCGAGCTGATAACAGATCGTCCGTTCAAAATATCTATTGCCGTTTTGCGATCATAGCTATATAAGGAATAATCAATTAGATATGTAAGAATGTTTACTCTAATATTGTAATCAAAGTCCTCATGATCGACTTTTTCAGGGGTAAACCAGTCTATATGACGTTCCACAGATGAAAGCGGTATGTCGACCGCCCTCCAAAGCAGATCGGTCGTTAGCTCGGCTTGATATATAGGTATATCGTATCTTAGCGCAAGATAATTGTCGTGGTCGAATACATATCGCCCATTTTGCATTAGACCGTTTAAGAAGTTAATCGGCATTGCAAGTTTTTCCATTTGACCATGACTGTACTTAACATTTTTTAATAAAATGCGAGAATCAAGGCAAAGGCGGTCTATGTAATTTACAAATAGTCTAACGCTAAATTTTTGTGGGTTTTCCTGTGTTCCAAAGCCAATTTGGAATATCTGCGTTGGTGTCATACTCTGTGTTAATGTCAGTATTTTGTCGTTTGGTATAACTTTATGTAAATATTCTCCATAGCTTATAAGACTCTCTTTTGCTATTTTCTCTCGCCTTGCGAGTTGCTCTTGGCCATGATAAAAGCTACCTTCGATAGGTGTGGGGTCGGTGTAGTCTGCTATGACATATTCAATCAAGTTTAGCATCGAAAACAGCTCATTTCTAAACTCCAAAGCAGGCAGCATGCTCTGCCAATTTTTGTCTAAGAAATTCTTGTATGTTAGGAACACTTCAAATGCATGATCGATAGTGCTCTCTAAGTCGTCTATATCAATTTCTTGATCTGAACAGTTTGAAAACAATTTATATACTACTTTGTTTGAAATTTCATCATATCCAAAAAAGCCGGGATGCCGCTCTGTATAGGCCGCTAAATTGAGGATCATAACATATTGCGGCGCCAATATTTGAGCTTCGAGTGGCAGTTCTTCGTTAGTTAAATTGGCTGATATTTCAAAGCCTTTGCCGTCATCTGAAAAATATATCTCAATATTGCATTGCTCGCATGGAGACAGATAATCAAGCTCGTGTTTTTTCCAAAAAAAGTTATCGAACTTTATAATACGCTTAGCAAAGAGGCTATTTAAATGCCGCGGAGAGGGAAATGTTACATTTATACCGTCTGTATAAGGCATTTCTTCAAATACATACTGAAATTTATTTAAAATTCTGCATATATTCACTTTTAAATTGTTATCCTCCATAGTTGCCTCCCGTAGCTTTTTATTTTATCCACTATATACATTTATACCATTTTGCTAAATGTATGTCAACCTTTTATGTTGATATTCTCTTTTTTGCGATTGTTTTAATATTTTTAGCTGCTTAATCAAACTTCTTGCAAATTTCTTATCAATGCGCTTTTGTTATATTACATATAGCTGCTTGACTATATTTATACCACTCGTTGCATAAGTGCTAAAGGGCGATGCTCATGCATCGCCCTTTAAAAGTTGTACCTTCAATCACATATCTTCTCCGCAGAAGGGGCACTTGCCGTTCATGTCGGGTTCTGTTGTTGCTTGACAAGTAGCACAAACAGCAGGCATTGCCACGCCGCCCATAGGCTGTTTCATGCCGCCCTGCATTGGCTGTTGTTGGTAACCACCTTGCATCGGTTGTTGTGGGTATCCGCCTTGCATCGGTTGCTGTGGGTAACCACCCTGCATTGGCTGTTGTGGGTAACCACCCTGCATTGGCTGTTGTGGGTATCCGCCTTGCATTGGTTGTTGTGGATAGCCGCGCTGCATCGGTTGCTGTGGGTATCCGCCCTGCATTGGCTGTTGTGGGTATCCGCCTTGCATCGGTTGTTGTGGATAGCCGCCTTGCATTGGTTGTTGTGGATAGCCGCCTTGCATTGGCTGTTGTGGATAACCGCCTTGCATTGGTTGTTGTGGATAGCCACCTTGCATTGGCATACCTTGTTGGTAGCCGCCTTGCATAGGCATACCTTGTTGATAGCCGCCCATCGTGATCGGTTGCATTGGTCTGCCAAGTGCTGCGCAGATGTCGTAGCCTATCTGGCTATACTTTTGGAAATTGGGATCGAATGTGTTTTCAATCTCCTCAAAGGTGTCAAGACGGTAATTAATGTCGTCGAACCACGGACTGTTTATCTGAATGTCCATCCAAAACTCGTAGGAAATCTTGTGTCTCGGCGGATTGTAGCTCTTGCGGTCTCCGTCGCCATCTGTCATGTATATCTCCTGCTCGTCTTGCTTAATGTCTAAAATACAGCTTGTAACCTGAGAGACACTTATAATATCGGGGTTGTGGTCTCTCCAGTTGTCCCTTTGGCAATAGATAAATGTGCCGCTACGTTCGTCGATTTGAATTTCCCCGTCTTTACCGAGGGATCTTGTGGGAGAAAATGACTTGATTGCCATCTCGTTTTGTTTTCTGTACTCGAGCTGCCCTTTGATTTCATCAACGGTCGACGAGCGACGCTCCGAGAAAAGTGGCGACAGCTCCTTTGCGCAGTCCTTGCACATGTTGCCGTCTTCTAACTTCCTGTTTCCAAGCATACCGATCTTTCCGCCGCAGATGTCGCATTCTTTTTTGTCAAATAGTCCCATAATAATCCCTCTCTTTTATATAATTTTGGTTTGCCCTTAAAATTTACCGCCGCTTCTGCCGCCTCTGCTCGAGCCGCCGCCACCGCCGCTACTTTTACTGCTCGATGCCTTGGGCTTTGCCGTTCTTGTTGTGTGCTCAAACAAGAATCTGTCGTAGCTCCTTGTTATGTTAAATGATCCCGGGCGTGTGTAAACAGAAGCTTCTCTTTGCTTTCTTGCAGTGTTCATGTCGTTTATCATCATCTTGGTGATAATAAAACTTATAATAGCACCCGAAACCACACCTACAAGTAGAGCAGTGCCAAGCACTCCTTCGGGGATAAGCGGCCCTGAATATGTCACGCCCGAGCGTGATGCCTCAGCAAATATCTCGATAGAATCGAGATACTCTGAGTAAGCGCCGAAGTAGTCGCCTCTACTTAGATATGGTACAACATCGTCCTCAATTTTAATAAGCGCTTCGTCTGTCATTGTAGTCTGTCCAAAGTTGCGGCCTATTGTAAAGAAGTCTCTATTTGTCATATCAAGACCAAATACAACTCCATCTGCATCTTGGTCAAGCGCTGGGTGGAACTCGATGTAGTCTTCTATGTAAAGACCACCCGTGTCGTATGTCGTTATAAAGGTCACATCGATGTTGTAAAGGCTTTTTATTTGCTCGATTTGCGAGATAAGCGTTGCTTCTTCTTCGGCCGTTAACAGGTCGGCCTCGTCTACAATCGGTGTTCCTGCCGTGTACTGCCCTGCGTAGGTTGGCGCCACAGGATCTTCCACTTCTTCTACATAGTCGTTTTCTATGTCTAAACCGTAGTACTCATTCACGGCCTCTAAAGCAACTCCAAGACCTGCCTCTACCGATTCGAGATACATGCCGTCGCTATCGTAACCTACCATTACATCAAAAATCTCGCCCGTTACGGTCTCGTCGAACATTAGGTCCGCTCCGCCGTATGGGTATGAGTGTAGCACATTTTCGTAGAAGTCCGACACAATTACAATGCCACGGCTCGGCATATCCGCTCCAAGCTCGTCTGTGTAATATGCAACAATTGCGTCGGCATACTCCGAGGTTGGCATTGTGTCAAGCGTGTTGCTCCCTCTTACTGCATAGAATGCGCCGACTCCGGTAGTTGCAGTGAAATCTTCCAGTAGATAATTTATATCGTCTATCTGATCGACAGTTAGCATATACTCGTTGTCTATAACTTTAACCATCGAGCTTGAGGCAAATGCACCTGTCGCAAGCATTAGAGTCATTGCCATTATTACGACAAAGGGAAGCGCTCTTTTAATAATCTTTTTCATTTTCCTCCCCCTTACCATGCCAATATGGCAGTAGCTATCGCCACAATCGGTAATGCGCTTACAAGAAATATACCTATGCGATATTTTAGCAACTTGCCCTTGTCTATCGGTAGCTCGCCCGATACTCTGCCTGTCTGCCCGTTTATGGCAAACTGATACATCTTGCCTTCGTACTTAGTATTAAGCATCCAAACAGGCATTAGCGTGTAGTGAATGTCGTCGCCCTTCATATGTATGTTAGAGCCCTTGGCATTTACCGTTGTATAGCCACGTACAGTATCCTTAAAGGCATCTTCGACAGAGGCTCTAACACGCTCGTTTGCACGGGTTGTGCTCTCCTGCACGCCTACATCGAACTTGTCGGCAAAGTAGCCTGCCATGTACATTGTGTTAAAGGCGGCAAGATCGTCGTAGTTGTAGGGCTCTATGCCGTCCATGTAGTTGTCGTCCATCTTGGTCGAGGCATCTACGGGGATTTTGTCAAAGCCTATGTGCCCCTCTCGATATACTTCGTATGTCTCTGTTTTTGTGTAGTTGTAATCACTGTCGCTCCAGCGGCGAACCTTTGTTGCGTTATAGGCAACACTGCCGCTACCTGTACAGCTAAAGAGCCAAAACGGGACATACATGCCAGCAATCTTGGAAATTCTGTTGCCCTTTACGAAAGCATCGGGCAGTAGCTTTTTGCCCTTATAGAAGTCGAGTAGCATTTGCTCGGCCTGCTTTTTGTCAATCTTAAAGGGCAATACCATATCAGGCGTTACCATACCGCTTACATTGTTTGTCATAACGACCGGATTGCCGCAGTACATGCACTCTGTCGCAACCGTGTCGCCGTCTGATATAACCTCTGCACCACAAGATGTGCATATAAATCCTGCGCTATCTTCCACTGGGACATGCTCTCTTACGTAGCCTTCTATATTCCAGTCAACCCTACCCGTGTTACCCTCGGGAGCGGCTACCTCCGCCTCGCCACTTGCTGCGCCGCCTTGTTCTGCCGCAATGACATCCATTGGAAATTCACTGTCGCAAGAGTTACAAACGAGCATCTGCTTTTCCGGACTAAACTCGAGCGGTGCTCCGCAGGCGGGGCATTGGTACTTAAGCATGGTTTCCGACATGCTATGCACCTCCTTTTAATATTATAATAAACTAAGATTTGTCGCTATCGTCAAACAGGTCGCCGCACTCGGGGCAGAACTTTGGCGGAGACTGCGGATTTGCAGGCTCCCAGCCACACTTATCACAACGGTATTGCGGCGTGCCTTCAGGTCTTGGTTTTCCGCATTCGTTGCAGAACTTACCCTTGTTTACGTTGCCGCACGAGCAAGTCCAGCCTGCATTATCCTCTGGCTTTGGTGTGCCGCATTCGTTGCAGAATTTACCTGTATTGCCTGTATGACCTTGCGGACAAGTCCAACCCTGCGGCGCTTGCGCCTGTGCTTGTTGCTGCTGCTGTTGCTGTTGCTGCTGCTGACCCATTGCAAATAGATTGTTTGCATTCATGCCGCCTGCATTTTGAGCCATGTTCATGCCCATAAAGCCCATCATAGCACCGCCCGAGCCTTCGTTAGATGCCGCACTCTGCATTGCCGATGCCTGAGCGCCGACAAGGTGAGCCGCCGCCATATTGGGATTTCTGAATGTAGCGTTGCGCTGAAGCTCTTTTATCATGTTCTCGTCTTCTTCCGAAGCCTTAACGGAGGAGACACCAAATGCGTGAATTTTAATTCCTCTAAGCTCTGCCCACTTCTTGGAAAGCACTTCGTTTAGAGCATCTGCAAGCTCCATTGTGTGCCCCGGGAGTGCGCTGTATCTGATGCCCATAGCCGATATTTTTGCAAATGCAGGTTGTAGCGCTGTCATTAGTTCGCTCTTAAGCTGGCCGTCTATCTGGTCTCTTTGGAAGTCGCCACCTATGTTGCCGCATACATTTGTGTAGAAAAGCATGGGGTCGACCACTTTGTAGGAGTATTCGCCGTGACAACGTATCGAAATGTCTATGTCGAGCCCGATGTTTTGGTCTACAACACGGAAGGGAACAGGGCTTGGTGTGCCGTATTTGTTGCCCATAATTTCCTTTGTGTTAAAGAAGTATATACGCTGATCTGATGCAGGTTGGCCGCCAAATGTAAAGCGCTTTCCGATGTTGGCAAAGGAATTCTTTATGCCCTCGCCAAGGTTGCCGTAGAATATGGAAGGCTCTGTCGAATTGTCGTATGTAAATTCACCTGGGTCTGCACAAATTTCCGTTACCTTGCCGTTTTCTACAATTATCATACACTGCCCATCGGCAACCGCTATAACAGAACCGTCTGTAATAATATTGTCCTCGCCCTTTTTGTTGGAACTTCTGCCCGTCGTTTTCTTCTCGCCCTTGCTAACAAGGACATCGCTCGAGAGCGATTCGCAGTAGAAATATTCTCTCCACTGGTCAGCCATAACGCCGCTTGCAGCGCCTACAAATGCTTTAATAAGTCCCATAATTATCCTCCTAAAATATATAGATGATTTTTATTTAAACTTAGTATAAATATATTATACTAAAGTTTACTCATACGCACATGTGCCACATGGCACATTTTATAAATCTTTTTTGCATTTTTACACTAAATTTCAGTTATATTATCCTTCAATTAACAAACTATACGCACTTTGTTATAACTTGAATTTCCAATGCCCAAGCTGCGAATATACACGCTCAACTCGTCGCAATCCAGCCGTTGCCTATAACATGAACAACGAGCTCCATTGCACTCTTGCAATCTGCCTTTGCAAGCATATTTTCAAGATGACGTTTAACGGTGCCAAGCGCTATGCCCATCTCGTCGGCAATTTCCTGCCTTGAATGAGAGCGGCAGAGTAGGCGAAGCACCTCTATTTCCCTGTCGGTAAAGGGGGATTCTCCGTTCACTGTCGGAATTTGCACAGGTTCAGGGAAGGTGCCCTCGTTTTTCATAACGGCCCTTATCATGTCGACAAACTCCTCTATCGGGCGAGACTTCGATAAAAACGCATCTGCCCCTGCCAGTTTTGCCCCCGGTATGTAGGATATTTCGTCGAAACCTGACATTACTATTATTTTTATCTCGGGGTAGGTCTTTTTGAGCTGCTCGCAGAGCTCTATTCCGCTGTCGTTTTGCTCCATGGATATGTCTGTCAGCACAACATCGGGCCTTAGCTTTTGACATATGCTCGATACAAATTCCGTGCTCGTTGCACTGCCGATAAATGTCATGTCCGCTTCCCTGTCTATAACATTACTAAAGGCATCTAAGACCGATTTGTGGTCGTCGACAATAAAAACACGAATCATCTTCATACTCCTTTCTAAAGTATCCTTACTATTCTTGGCTCATTATTATCACGCAGCTTTAACGCAATAATACGAGTTTATTATACTATTAAAATTAGATTTATACAATAGCATATTGTACCCAATAAGAGCAAAAAAGCGGCACGCTCGCCTCTATACAAGAGGGTTACATGCCGCTTTTAATTTTGCTTGTTTAACACTTATGCCCACGGGTCTTGCTCTATGGGTTTTCTTATGTCGGGAAGTAGGAAATACTCCCACAAGAACCACTGATTTGTAGACTCCTTCTTCCTAAGTTTTACCCCTCTTGCACTATCTGCGCCGCCCGATTTTAGGTAAAGCTGTAAATACCCTTCTCCAAACTGGGCTTCGCTGTGGCTTGTTTTGTAGACGCTTACAGTGTAAGGCGAGGACGGTTCGTAGTTGTTTTTGTATGTTGCGCCGTCAAGATAAGAGGCGGCGAGGTAGTCTTTTCCCCTAAATCGGTCTGCAAGAAAACTCATTTCATAAGCAGAGAGCGGACGAGGGCCTTTAAGGTGGTTTAGCATGTCTATTGATGTCTGTTTATCCGCAGGATATACGCAGAGTGCCGCAACGGTTAGGGCTACTACTTTGTTTGGATCTTTAAAGTCCATGCCGTCCATAGCCTTGAATGCTTCTAAGTCTGTCGGAATGTCAGACAAAACAACCTTCTCGCAAGAAGCCCCGTTAAGCCCGTCGTTCACACCGTCTGCTATGTCTTCAGCCATGTCTTGCAGCGCTTCTGCGCCTTTTTCCATGCCCTTCTTTAGCTTGTCAAGAAAACTCATATGTAATACCTTCCCTCTCTTGTAGTTTCGTTCTGATCCTATTATACGACAATTAAAGGGACATTACATGTGCCGATTGGCACATTTTTGGTATTAAATACTCTAACTCACACTTTTGGTTTTTTCTTTTTTGGCTTTGGCATGGGGAGAACTCTTTCAAGTATTGCCGCCACCTGACAGGCAAGCTCTCTGTTTTCTATGTCGAGAATATAATGCTCCTTTGCGCCCTTATAGGGGATGCCACATTCGCTGTCGCCAAGTAGACCCTCCACTTCGGGGAGTTTTTTTACATATACTGTGTCGTCGCATATTAAAAGGGCAGGTTTCTTGTTAATGTAAACCATGTATTCGCCAAACATTTTTCTAAAATCTATCTCAAAGTTGCCCGATATTTGCTCGCAAGCAAATTCCACAAATTCTTGTCTCGATGCCATATAATCATCCCTTTCTTTTTATCTTATATTAATAATAACATAGTATCGTTGTTGTAACAATGCTATTTAAGGGTCACCTGCTCACAGCTCTCCATATTCTTTAAGGCAAACCGCCCATCTGCATACCAGATGGGCGGTTCAGTATAGAGAAAAACTCAAGCCCCTTCGGAAGGAGGGGAAGCGGCGAGGGGGACACCATCAGGGTGTCCTCTGGAGTTAAAATCAACTTTAGCTGAACAGCCCATCTGTTTTCACAGATGGGCTGTTGTTAAATAACTTATTCTGCCGCTTCTTCTTCCTTTTTGCGTGTTAGGAATAGTAGAAGCAGTCCGGAGGCCGCCGCTGCGCCGATGTAGAATCTTAGGTTAGAATCATCACCCGTTTCAGGTGCTACTGCAAGAGGAACTTCCACTTCCGGAATCTCTGCAAGAGGCACTTCGGGATCGGGTAGATCTACTAAGGGTACTTCGGGCTCAGGTAGGTCTACTAATGGAACTTCAGGATCGGGAATGTCTTCTACCGGAGGAGTAGGATCGTCTGGATCGTCCGGATCGTCTGGGTCGGGATCATCCGGTGGATCTTCTCTGTCAGGGCGCTCAGGTGTGTTGTAAACATACTCGTAGAACAGGTCTATTTCGTATAGTACACCGGGTAGCTCGAGCATTACATTATCGTTACCTTGTAGCGCGTCATATCCGTATGTGTAGATGCCGTAATCTGTGTACATAGCATCTGTCGGATTGGTAACCGTGAACGTGTTAGCTGCAAGAGCGTTTCTCTCTGCCTCTGTTAGCTCTACAATAACTTGAGGTAGCGTGTCGTTGACAGTTACAACACCGTCAATCGTTGCCTTGTAGTGTAGAGTTACTCTGTAACGGTATAGCTGATAGCTGTTTGTTACCGTCACTTCAAAGATACCGTCCTGATCGGAATCAACAGGGCTTGTCGATTCCGACTTGTAAGCATCGGGAACATTAATTTCGACAATTCTGTACTTGCCTGCAAGGTCTTCGCCCGTCACTGTGTTGTAGCGATCAAGACCGTCGAAGGATGCTGTCCAGATATTTTCTTCGCTCAGTACACGTGTTAGAGCGTCGATTTCATCTGTCGATGGGTCTGCATCAACAGGTGTGTCGCCAAGGTATAGTTGCACTTCTACCGACTCGGGAGGTGTATCATCTTCGTTGCCGTTCATCTCCCAAACCTTGTTAACCTCTATTTCAAGGTCTACTTGTGCTATACGGTTTGTTACTTCAAATGGCGACTCTACAAGATCTTGTTCGTCCATTGTATATGCAGGAGTTTCCGATGTTTCCACTGCATAGTAGTTGATCTTGTTCATTTGCGAGTCGTAGTTGGGTAGATCTTTAAACTCTGCCTTTTGAACGGGCTCTGCACCACCTGCTGTCATAGCTGTAACGATGTTTCCTTGGCCGTCTACAACGGGTTTTGCATCGTCAATATCGGTTGTGTAGCTGTATAGAGTAAACTCTACTGCAGGGAAGTTTGTCGTAGCAGGGCCTACCCAGTTCTTTGTCGCTTCAAGATCTTTATAAGTGTGGTTAAAGCTGTTTGTTACTGTGTTGTCGCCAAACTGTGCAGCAAGTGCATCGTCGGCAGGGGCACTTGTGCTAAAGCCCGACGGAATCGTCGTTTCGACTATTGTGTAAACAAAGTCGCTACCGTTTTCAATGTCGTACTTAGGCCATCCGCCCGACTGACCCTCTGTTCCTGCAATGTAGCCGAAGGGGTAGGAACCGTCTGTGTTTGCTACGGGAACAAATGGCATTTGTGTGTTTGCCTCAGCTGCAAGAATGTCGACCGTTGCAACTGCCTCACCGTTTTGATATAGAGTAATTACTACATCTTGAGCCGCAACATCAGAAGGCTTAAACCAGTTCTTCTCGACGCTTATAGGCATGTTAATTTGGATTAGCGAGTTGTTAACATTTAGCTCTTGGTCGCCGTTTTCTGCTGTCTCGCCCTTTGTTATACTTGCAACATAGGTTGTGCCGCTGCCAACTTCCTTAACCCAGTAGCTGATCTTGCTGTGGTCATCAGCGTACATTGGAAGATCTTCAAATGTTACAAATGTTTCGGTCGCTGTGTCGAGAATTTTGTTTGCGACACCTGCAGAAGTATAGACCGTTTCGCCACCCTCAATAGTTTCGATTAGAAGTTCAAACTCGACCGATTCAGGCTTTGTTTGACTATCCGACCAAGTCCAGCTCTTGTTTACAGTTACGTCTACAAGCTCTGTATTGTCTCTCTCGTTTTGTACGATAATGGAGGTCGACTCGGAAATATACTCATTTATGCCAACTTCGCCTTCATACTCTGTGCCATCCTCGTTTAGGTAGGAGACCCAGTATCCGTTTGGTACTTCTTTTTCTACAATGTAGTACTCGATTTGTACTTGATCAAATTCGCCTGTCGGCTCGCCTGTTTCTATGTCTTTAATAGCTACAAGCTCGTGCGAGGGAACTTCAAATGTGTGTGTCCAGCTCTCTACCGACTGACCGTCGACCTCTATTGTCTTTGGTAGGTCGATAGAATCTATCGGAGCATTGCCAAGTATGCCCATGTCGTCGTAACGATATAGCTCGATTGTAACTTCGGGCTTATCAAAGCCTGTCGGTTGCTTGTAGCTCTTTTCCACTTCGATAGCTATCTTTGTTTCGTCAAGAATATCGTTGGAGAAGCTAACAATTAGGTTTCCGTCTTGATCTGTTTCTTCTGTCCTCGACACTCTGTAATATGTGCTATCGTCGCCCTCGGCAACCATAACTTCTTCACGAACACCATACTCGTGTAGCTCTGCAGCTGTGCCAATCTTATACTTAGGTAGGCCGTCTGCAAGTAGTACTGGGTCTGTTGTCGAACCTGTAATCTCTACCGTTACAGTGCCGCCTTCAGCATCGCCGTTTGCATCGTATACTTGGCCATCTTGCATTAGCGTGTACTCGACAGTCACACCGTCAACGCCGTTCCAGTTCTTTGTTACATAGACCGAAACATTGCCTCTGTATGTGTTTGTAATGTTGATGTCTGTCGACGATGTTTCTGCTGCAACTATCGGATCGTACCAGTCAGCATCGGAGAAGTCCTCTGTAATGCTGTATACAATTGTCTCAAATCCTGTTACCTCAGAGGCATCTATCATGTCGTTTTGGTTAATGTCAACGCCTAACCACTTGTATAGAGGGAGATCGCCAAATGAGTAGTCGTAGCCGTTTTCTGTGTTTAGAGTAGCTGTGTGATTAGCGTCTTGGCTTGCAACTCCGTCTATTGTTAGCGTTACAGTAATTTCAGGATATACTTCCATTACTTCTTCTGTAAACCAAGTCTTTGTTCCGCTAAGGCTTGTTGTACCTGTGCCGTGAAGGTTGGTAACATCAAAGCCTGCTGTAACATCATCTGCTACATTTGCTACAACTTCCTTATCGGTGTAAACAACTGTGTAACCGTTAGGAACTGTTTCTGTAACTGTATATGTGTAAACCTTGCCTTCTGTGTTATATACAGGAAGATTTTCAAACATGTCGGTCACAGTTAGCATACCTTCTGCCACTGTTAGAGTAAGTGTTTTGCTAAAGTCAGCATCGATTTCGCTTTCGCCCTCTGCTTGACGTGTTAGTGTAAATGTTACCGAAGGAGGAACGATGCCTTCAGGTACTATAAATGTCTTTGTTACGGGGATGTTTATAGGAGCTACTTCCACGGTGTTTGTTAGACCGTATAGGAAGTGCTCTGCTACAATAACCTCTTCGCCGTCCATATCAGCCGGTACAAATGTAGCCGTGCCATATGTCGGAACGTAGTTACTGTTGTTCGACTGCTCGATAATTAGGTAGCTTATGGGATTTCCATCTACATCAAAGCTTGCGTGATTACCAAATGTATCTGTCCAGTTGTTTGCCGCAGTCAAAATAACGGTTGCAACAGGAGTTGTTCCTGCATTTGCAGTGCGGCTTATTTCAAAGCCCTCTGTATTTTTTTCAACCGTAACATCGCTCGCTTTGTATAGAGCGACCTCGATTTCAAGCGCCGAATAGTCAAATTCCGGATTTGCCGAAGTCATCCAGCCCTTGCTTACTATACGCTCTACTTCATATTCGTCTCTGTCGTTGGGGAATACAGAGCTGTCTTCGACAGGCCACATTGTCACTGTAAGGTCTCCCCAAGCAACATCGAAGGAAGAAGTAGCCGTCGACTGTACAAATTTAACTCTCTCGCCGTCTATCTCTGTAATGTCAGGCTCTCTTGTCTCGAGCATTACATAGCTACCAACAGCAAGCTCGTTTGGTATTGTTACAACACCCTTCTTGCCGTCAACAGTTTGAGAAGTGTAAACGCCTATAAGGTCGTTATCTGTATATCCGCCTTCGCCATTTGTCTTGTAAACCGCAAAGGTTGCGCCGTTTAGGCCTTCTTCGCTTATAGCGTCGATCTTTGTGAATGTGTGCGAGCCAAAGAATGCCTCTACCGAAGGCACGTCAAAGCTTGCAACGAAGGGCTTTAGCTCCTCGTCTGTAACGCCATCGTTTGGCATAAACTCTTTGTCAACAACGCTACCGTTTTGACCGAGAATTGTCGTCGATGTGACATCGCCTTCTGTCTTTTCGGTCGTAATAACATAGTTTAGAGTTGTTACGCCATTTGTTGGGTAGAACTTGCCTTCTTCAATCTTCTGCACGCCTGCTGTGTTTGCAGGTGCAACATAGGAAGAATCGAGCGTTACTGTGTACTTTAGTGTGTATGTGTTTGTCTTTTCGTTGTACATTGCATCCTTAGCATCCTTGCTTAGGTCGGCAACGCTTGCAAGGTCCCAAGTAAGATTGCCTGTCGCAGGGTCAAAGGAAGCAACCTTTTTAGCCGATGTGTCGGCAAACATTTCTTCATATAGGGCATCTCCGATCATGTAGTCGCCCCATGTGATGTAAGGTGCCATCGGATCTGTAACGATCCAAGGTTGCGACGAAGTGCTTATCGAAGAAATAGCAGCTTCGTATGCGCCTACAAGTGCCGAGAAGGCAGGGTCGCCCTCCGCTACAAAGTAACCGTCTGTATGGTTTGTAATGTAACCCATCGTGCTTATTGCAGGTGTGTTATATGTGTCAAACAATACAAAGTTAACATCAAAACCATTATCGTTAATTGCATCAAGCGTTGCGGAAATTAGTTCCTTGTCGGATGTGCTTATAGAGTAACTTCCGCCCGTAGAACTGCCGCTGTTTATAATGTTATCATGATCGGGGTTGTTGTACTCTACATCATTAAACGGAATGGACGAATTTGCATTTCTCGGGTCGATGTTATCGTTTGTTTGATAGCCATCACCGTCAGCCATTAGAATGATGCTCTTATTATCGATGTCCGCAACAAGGTGCGAATTTAGAAGGCTGTTTGCAAAGATAAGTCCGCCCTGTGTCATTGTGTTGCCGTCTGCTCCGCCATGGTGCGATACTGTAATGGGCGAATATAGGGCTTCGGCCACCGCATCTGCATCAAATACAACATCGGTTTCAACGTCAAATCCGACCGCTGTGTTTGTAGCTGCTGCAAATGCTGTCTTTAGTGCGCCTAGCATTCCTTCATTTTCAGCTAATACCGCAACTACACTGCCCGTTTTATCGTATCTAACAAGATAACTTCCTGTTAATGTGCTGTCTATGCCCTCTTTTGATGTGTTCATTTTCTTCTTTGCCTGGAAAGAAGTAACTAACGCTTTAGCGGCTGCTGCTTGATCGTCATCGGCAACATCAAACCAATAAACGCCATTCTCGTCGCTCACAGCATGTGCATGTGTACCATATGTCGAGAAGGAAAGCCATCTTTCAGCCTCGTCGTTTGTGCCGGTATCGGCATATGTGTCGATAAACTCAAGTGTCGAAACTATCATATCGTCAACATAGCTGTTTGCGCCAACTATATCAGTGTTGGACGAGTCGTTTTGCATCGAACCCGAGAAATCGAGCGTCAGTACAACTGCGCTGTCGAGCGGCTTCGATATGTCTTCAATGATTTCAGGTGTTGTAACTGTTAGAGTAATGTCAAAAGCATTTTCGATTAAACCGTTTTCATCTGTCTTATGCTCTATACTCTTTGTTACCGTAACCTCGTTTTCCGTATCGGAATTGTTGTCATACCCATTTTCCGATATTTCTGCCGAATTTGCCGTGTTTACCGAACCGTCGGCATTGATGTGATCTACATTCGCGGGATCGACATAATGCTGTCTTTCGGCATCGTCTTTCGTTTGGTCGTTGCCCATAACGGCCGCCGAAGTAAAGGCAAACATGTTACCCGGCACCATCGACAAGACCATGACAACGCTAAGTAGCATCGCCAGTGTGCGCCTGAATGTTCCTTTCATAATTCATCCTCCTTAAAAATTGCGGGGTATTACATGATTTAACATGCTTGATATATTATCTTCCAAGCGGCATAGCCGTAATGGACAATGGGGGGGACTTTGCATGGTATGTGCATATTATAAAGTAGCTCGGTTACATTTCAGTTATATTATGTTGATTTTCAGAAAAAGGTTACATTAAATAATAACATTTTTGTGATAATTAGGACAATATAACCAAAATAGCTGTAATGTCTACTTATTTATTATATATTCAGCAGATAAATATGTCAATATTTTACACAAAATTGAAATATCTCATTTTTGTTACTTTTAAAGAATGACTTTGCAATCAATAAAATTAGTTAAAATAACTAACTATTTTTATTTTTTTCTTAACAACTTAACAACCATTTGCTATGCTTCATTCACTGAATATTAGTAGTTATACAAAAATATGCATTAAAACTTCTAAAGCAAATAGGCACGACAAGCCATGCTTGCATTACACGAAAGGTTCTTGACGAGGATTTCGCAGGGCAATTGACTTGTGTCTATACAGTTGACATTTAATAAACTATCGACAATAGAGCCTTAAGAATTGGTAATATTATCAATTTCATACAAGTTTCAAACAGCAATAAATAAACAGAAAAAAACGCTGCCCAATGCGCAAGGGCAGCGCTTTTTTCTTTAGTAAGAAGTGGGTGGGAGAAACATACACAAAATAGAGAATAACACATATTAAATGTGGTGGGGTTGCTCTCTACACTTGTTATTATGAAGTTCGCCTGTGTATTTTGTGTGTTTTATATATGAAAAATATGAGAATATTATATTATTTAAATGTTACGACATCTCTCTCCCCCTTCATCGCAATTTGTCTTGTCAATAATATGCTTGTTGTATATTATATAAGGCACTCAAAAGCCATCATCTTTTAAGATGGTCTACCTTGCAAAATAGCCGTGCAAAGGCAGAAAAAAGCACTACCCAATGCGCAAGGGCAGTGCTTTTTTTCTTTAGTAAGAAGTGGGTGGGAGAAACATACACAAAATAGAGAATAACACATATTAAATGTGGTGGGGTTGCTCTCTACACTTGCTATTATGAAGTTCGCCTGTGTATTTTATGTGTTTTATATATGAAAAATATAAGAATATTATATTGTGTAAATGTTATAAGTGATCCCATCATTTGACAATGTTTTCTTAGCACGCTATAATTAACTTATTATATATTAAAGGAGAGAACACAATGAAGGTCATAGCACTAAACGGAAGCCCACGTAAGAACGGCAACACAAAGACAGCGCTTATTGCGTCATGTAAGGAGCTCGAAAGAGCAGGAATCGAAACCGAGATCTTGGAAATAGGCAGCCTAAAAATATCGGGATGTATGGGGTGTAATGCATGTGCAAAGACCGGCGCATGTGTTTTTAACGATGCCGCATTGACAGAGCTTATGGACAAAATTGCCGCCGCAGACGGACTTATAGTGGGCGCACCTGTATATTACGGAGGAATAAACGGCACATTAAAGTCCTTCCTCGACAGGTTTTTCTACACAAATGGCGGTAAAATGACATACAAACCTGCCGCTGCACTATCTGTTGCAAGAAGAACGGGCGGACTTGATGCATATACCCAGATTTTAAGATACTTCCAGCTCTCCGAAATGCTCGTAACCCCTTCCAGATACTTCGGCGCTCTTCACGGCAGAACAGAGGGCGAAGTAACAGAGGACGGCGAAGGCATGATGATAGCAAGAGATGCAGGGGCTACAATGGCATGGCTTCTAAAGTCGCTCGAAGGCATAGCGCCGCCGGTTCTTGAAGAACGTACAAGAACTCATTTTGTAAGATAATTTACATAACGCACCCACCTAAATTTCGCAAAATTTCGCAAGAGGAGCACCTCGATGGTGCTCCTCTTGCGAACCTGTTTACAGCCTAATTACAGAGAAAAATTGCCGAAAACGTTTTGTTCGTTTTCGGCAATTTTGCTATATTAACCTATTTTGGAAAGAGCGTCGTTTACCGCTTCGATAATTGCATTACTTGTTAGTGTTGCGCCTGCAATTGTGTCGACCTCTGTCGAGCCTGCCGCAACGATAGCGTCTGGGATTGTGTCAAGTGCAGGGTCTGCTATGCCTTCAGATTCTGTTTGCTCTATAACTTCAACAGCAGCAATGCTGTCGCCGTCCATTGTAACCTTAACGGTTAGAGGGCCACCCATACCTACATCACTTGTGCCAAGGTATTCGTTCTCTGCTGTTTCTACTTCAACAGTTGCAATTACAAGATCTGTTGTTGTGCCGGGTGTATGCGTAATTGCCGATTCGACAGGTGCTACTGTATATAGAGGTAGCTCGTCCTTTACAGTCGCTGCGTTTTTACCTGCGATTTCGCCAAACACTACGCACTCTGCAATGTTACCGCCGCCTTGGTATTGGTAAGCTGTGATACCGCCAAGCTCGCCTGCCGAGTATAGGTGAGGAATGGGGTCGCCGTTTACATCAAGAACTTCCGAGTTCTCGTTGCGGCGAGGGCCGCCTTGTGTGTTGATTATTAGCTGAACAACCTCTGCTGCATAGTACTTGTCGCCGGAGAAGGCTGTCATGTTTGCGGCATCACGGCCAAACTCGGGATCGTATCCGGTTGTTGCATAGCTATTAAAGTTTGTTACTGTCTCCTCAAGAGCCGCAGGATCGATTCCGATTTCAGTAGCAAGAGCGGCTACCGAATCTGCCTCGTATACTGTCGATAGAGATAGCGAAGGATTATCCTTGATGTGTGCAAAGGATGCTTCGTCCCAGATAATGTAGCTCTCAAGAGGACGACGAGCATTTATCCATGCATCGCCATGCTTGATGTGACCATGACGAGATGTCTCGTCTTCTTTTAGGAAGCGCTCGCCCGAGCCCGATACAAGGATTGTGCTACCTGTTGTAAAGGCCGGGCCCGATGTGGGAACGCCGCCACGTGTGCCGGGTTCTGCCGCAAGTGTGCTACCGCCAAGGTTAGCTATACCTTCGTATGCTTCCATGTGCCATAGGTCTGCCCCTACTTCCATTGCCATTTTAACGCCGTCACCTGTGTTGTATAGGCCGCCAATTGCATGGTACTTTGTAATGCCAAGGTAGTCTGCGATCATTTCGGGATTTGCTTCAAATCCGCCTGTTGCAAGGACGATACCGTTTACCGCACGGATGTTTAGCGTCTCGCCGCCACGCTCAACTTCAACACCTAAAACAATCTTGGACTGTGGGTCTTGAATTAGCTTAACAGCTGGCGACTCGTACCAAACGTCGATGTTCTCTGTGCGATCTGTTACAAGCTTGTAAAACTGCTTCCAAAGATAACCATCGCTAAATGCATCGTTAAGCGAGTTTAGGCTGATGTTCTCAGAGCCTGTAAACTCAGGATACTCAGGCGACATTGCAAAGTATGCTAATGTCAACTCGACGTACCTAAGCAATAAATTTAGGGAAGATGTCGGCACAACGCTTAGGGACTATCTGTCCTCTGTGCGTATCGATAGGGCAAAATTCTTGCTAACAAATACCGATAAAAAGGTATCAGAGATAGCCCAATCTGTTGGCTTTTACGATGGCAGATATTTTGCCCGTACATTTAAAATCGCAACAACGCTAAGCCCCTCCGAATACAGGGGGCAAAAATAGATATTTTCGTTATAAAAACAGACGTGGCGGCATATTATCAATATAGGGTGAGCGATGCAATCCGAACCCGTTTTTGAAGCCAAAGGGCTTTCCGCGGGGCTCCTTGGTGCCTACCAATATTTATAAGAGGTGATAATTGCCGTGAATAACAAAAAGCATAACAAAAGAACGCCTTGCGGCACAAGAACAACATATGTGGCCGCTATATTTGCGGCATTCACACTTCTCGCCCCCTTTAGCGTGTCGGCTTCGGGCATAGCGCCTGAAATATCAGCCCCGAGCGCCATATTAATAGAGGCAGAGACCGGCAAGGTTTTATATGAAAAAAATGCCGATGAAATGTTGCCGCCCGCATCTGTTACAAAGGTAATGACCATGCTGTTAATTGTAGAAGCGATCGAAAGCGGCCGCATTACGCTCGAGGACATGGTAACGACGAGCGAACACGCCGCTTCTATGGGTGGCTCTCAAGTTTTTCTTGAAGCAGGAGAGAGCATGAGTGTGCACGACATGCTAAAGGCAATTGTAATTGCGTCGGGTAACGATGCTTCGACAGCAATGGCGGAGCACATCGCAGGCAGTGCCGAGGGCTTTGTGGCACTTATGAACGAGCGCGCGGCAGAGCTCGGCATGACGGGCACGACATTTTTAAATGTCCACGGGCTCGATACGGAGGGGCATGTTACAACGGCACGAGACATCGCTCTCATGTCGAGAGAGCTCTTAAGCTATGATTTGATAAAACAGTACACTTCTATTTGGATGGACTCGCTTAGAGACGGAACATTCACCCTTGCAAATACAAACAAGCTAATCCAGTCGTACAGCGGCGTTACAGGGCTTAAAACGGGAAGCACAGGGCTTGCTAAATACTGCATGTCGGCAAGTGCAGAGCGTGACGGCATGGAGCTTATTGCCGTAATAATGGCAGCCCCTTCGAGTAGCGACAGGTTTACATCTGCCGCAAAGCTGCTCGATTTTGGCTTTGCCAATTACAAGGTCGAGAACATTCTATGCCCACCGCTCGATGCGATAGCGGTAAGTGGCGGCAAGCAAGAATTTGTCGAAGTTGCCGCCATTCCCGACAACATAAGCATCGTTATGGAAAAGGGCGACTCAAGAGCTCCGACGATAAAGGTCGTAGCGCAAGAGAGCCTGTCAGCGCCTGTCGTAGAGGGACAGACGGTCGGCGAGGTTATATACATGCTCGACGACCTTGAAGTTCTAACGGCAAAACTCGTTACAACGAGCGCTGTTGAGGAGAGGAGCACCATCGACGATTTGCTTTATTATCTGAAAATCATGCTTGCAGGTTGAGTTTCCTTAGCTTTGCCTGCCAAGTAATATAAAAAGTGTGTTGTAGCTCGAGCTGATATTAACGGATTTATCCGTTTAATCTCACATTAGCGCTACAACACACTTTTTTATGCACATATCCTCATGCTCTGCGCCGCCCATTTGCAGGTGTGGATTTAGCTATTTTACATGCTTCCCATATAATTGTTTTATTCAAAGTAGCATTTTAGCTTGACGGCTTCTTATTCATGCTTTATAATTATTATACGTATCAAAATAACTTTGTAGGAGGCTTTTTTATGAACAAGATTAGCTGTCCCGTTGTTACAAACATGAAAGATTTGATGGACTTTGTCATGGAGAGGGTGCGCACTTTTACCATTTTGGATTATGCAGTATTCGAGTTTACACTACTGAGCATTGGCGCAATTATTGGCTCTTTTTTCTCCGACTTTGTCAAAAAGCGCCTTCCCTTTTTTACCATTGTTTTTGTACTTGGATATATTTATATAATGGTGAAAATTTTTCTCCCAAAAGCAAAAAACAAGAGGCATTAAGCCCGCTTACGAATACCCAACTACAAGCAGTCAAATATATCAAAAAGGAGGCCGTAAGGCCTCCTTTCAGGTTGGAGAAAAAACTAAAATCAAGCCCCTTCGGAAGGAGGGGGAGCGGCGAGGGGGCACCATCAGGGTGCCCTCTGGCGTTAAATTCCCGCCCCGAGGGCGTTAAAATCAGCTCCGGCTGATTTTGTCAGCTTGGAGAAAACGCTTTTTCTCCAAGCTGAGGAGGCCTTACGGCCTCCTTTTTAATTGTTAATTATCTTGGTGTATCACATATCCGTTTTTGCCGTCCTTTTTTACCTTTTCAAGGGCATGTACCGCTTTTTTGTAAAGCTTATCAAATTCGTCGCCATGTTCCGGATATAATGCTATTCCAACGCTTGCTGTAATTTCGACCTTTTGTTCGTTTAGCTCATGAGTCGTGCCGAGTGCTCCGCAAAGCTCTGCCGCCTTTTTCTCTACAAAATCCTTTTCCTTATAGTTTCCGATAAAGATATAGAACTGATCTTCGTCTATTCTTCCAATAATGTCCGAACTTCTAAACATCGTTCTAAGCTTGCTGCCGACATCACGCAAACACTTGTCGCCATAGTCGTGGCCGAATGTGCTGTTTATACTGCTAAAATTATCAAGGTCTACCACAAACAAAGCGCCTGTGTCGTTTTCCTCTGTGGCAATTCGTAGGTAGTTGTGAATGTAACGCTCTGTTGCACTCTTGTTGTACATCTCTGTTTTGGGGTCTGATTCAGATTTAACCTTAAGTATACCCATTTCGAGCTTGTGCGCAAGCGCTTCCGACATCTTTCCGACCGTTCTGTATCTCTTCTTCTCCTCATCAAATACACATCTTGTGCTGTATAGATACCAAATTGGCTCGCCGTTTGGGAGCGTCATGTAAAACTCGCCTTCACGCTTTTTCTTTACAGATGCTTGGTCACCTTCGAAAATATCTCTACAACCAGAGAACATTGTTCGCCCGATCTCCGATTCTAAGAAATTTTCAATAGTATCGGGAATATCAAATCTGTCTGCAAAGTTTTTGGAGAAGCGTATAGTTTTACTCTCTTTGTCATAGTCAAAAAATACGCTGTTTGTCAGATCGGCTATGCGTGAGTTAAAGTCTTTCTCGCCTTTTAGCTCTCGAATGCTCTCAATATGTCCGCTTATGTCAACAATCGAAAGATATAGCCTTGTCTCCCCACTTTCGTTAACGGCTATTCTACCGTCACACTGTACGGTTTTGTAGCCTGTATACTTGTTTACAAGGCGGCACACACACTCGTATCTACCTGTGGGATCATCATATGCTTTTTTAAGTTGGTCCTCAAATGTTTCGTTTCTATCGTCCGGATGGATTGTCTCGAGCCCGTTATTTTGGAATAGGTCTCGAACCTCTTCTTTTGTGTAGCCTATAAGGTTAAAGTATCCTTCGTTGGCCTCTACAATTCTAAAGCCATCTTTTAGCTCTGCAATAAGTATTCCGCATGGCACTAAGGAGTTTGCAAACTTTGCATCGTTAATATTGAGAATTTGAGGTATGCTATGTAAGTCCTCCATTGCACTGCGTTTCATTTGCTCTGCATACTTGTCTTCAAACTCTGTAATGGGCATCGGCTTAGCATGAACATATCCCTGTATAGCGTCGCAGTTCATGCTCTTTAAGAGCTCGACTTGCTCAGGCGTTTCTATACCTTCTGCCACGACATACATTCCAAGGTTGTGCGACATTTTTACAATACTGTCTATTAGCATGTCGTCTCTACGTGCATTTTTGCCTCCTACAAAGAAGCTTCTGTCCATTTTAAGCGTATCTACTTGTAGGTTCTTCAGCATACCGAGCGAGGAATATCCAGCGCCGAAATCGTCTATCGAAATTCTAAAGTTGTTGCTCTTTAGCTCCTCAAAGAGCTGCTCTATTGTGCTCGCACTTTCTATTGCTGTCGACTCTGTAAGCTCTATTTCGAGCAGTTCGTGCGGTATGTTGTATTTATCGGCTATTGCGATAACTCCGCTTACAAAGAATGGGTTGCTTAGATTTAATCTCGAGCAGTTTATAGAAACAGTAAGCGCTCCCCTGCCTTCGTCTATCCAGCGCCTTATCGTTTTGCAGACATTTTCCAGTACATTTCTGTCAAGATCTACAATAAGTCCGTTTCTTTCAAAGAGCGGTATAAAGTCGCTCGGATATATTAGAGTGCCATCGTCTTCAATCCAACGCACAAGCGCCTCTGCGCCTACAAGTTTATCGTCTGTCGTGCTGAACTTTGGCTGAAGGTATACTTTAAATTCGTTATTTTCAAGGGCAGGCTTTGCTTTAATGGTAATCTCTGCCTCTTTTTGCACATTTCTTTTAAATGTGTCATCGTAGTCGCAAAATGTCACGCCTTTAGAGTTTTTAGCCCTTGAAAGTGCGAGGTTGACCTTGCTCATAATCTCGTCTATATCGGTTTCGCCGGCTTCTATGTTGTATCTGCCTACTTTAAATGTGCCTGCATAGTTCTCCAGTTCTGGCAACACTTTGTCGTAATGCGCATCGATATTACCTGCAATGCTCATTAAGTCGTCAAGCCCCGGTCTCTTGGCAAAAAATCCGAATGTGTCTCCGCTTATTCTTGCAACCATTAGCGTTGGAATGTTGAGCGATTCGCCAAATGTCTTTACTGTTTTTAGTACCTTATCGCCTACTTTGTAGCCAAACATTTCGTTTATTGCCTTAAAGTTTTCTATGTCGAAAACTGCAATGGTATACCGTCCATCTTTATCTTGCTTTAAAGTGCTTTTCATTTCAAGCCTAAACTTTTCCATGTTCGGAAGGTCTGTTAGCGGATCGTAATATGCCGCTTTGGTGAGCTTTTTATTGGAACGCATTTGAGATACTGCCATATAGCAAATAAGTACTATTACCGTCCAGTAGACAATATCTCCTATGGTGCTAAATCTGGCAAGCGCCGCTACAAGGTCGTCGTTTAGCGAGTCGACCTCGACATTCATTGCGAGCGCCCATTCTGTTAGGGCTATCGGGTGATAGACCATAACTTTGTCTACCCCGTAGTAGTCGTAGTAAAAGCCGCCGCTTAGATTTTCTGTAATGCTTTTTTGTGCCACCTCGAGATTTGCCATGCCCATTGCCTCTAGGTCTCTCTCGGGGATGAAGGAGGCCTCTGCATGATCTTCACTTGTAGACAACACTAAACTAAGCGATGTATCTATAATAAATATATCGCCTGTGTAATCTCTTATATCTTGGGTTGCTACGAAAAAATTCTCTACAAATACTTCGCTAAAGAGAACACCTGTTACTGTGTTTTCTGATTTAATCGGTACTGCAATACTAAAGACTACATCGTTTGTTTTTTCCGACACTCTCGGGGTGGCTATATGGTACTCTCCGTCTTTGGCTCTGTTATATGCTACACTTTCCGAAAAGTTCTGTGTTTCCCCCGACAAGGTTGTACCCACTGCGTTCATATCTATGTAGTAAAGTGTTTCAAATTCCTTTGCGTGAGATTGAGCATTTAAAAATTCTACAACTTCGTCTGATTCCACATTGCTTTCGGCAATGTACTCTGCAATAATTTCCAAATCTTCAACATTTTCTTCTAACGCACCGCCAAGTGTTGATTCTACCTGTGCGGCTATCTGCATCATCTCGTCTAATGTGGTCTCTATAATTGCATCTGCCGAAGATGCTTTTCCCCAGTTTAGAAGTAATCCGATAAAGCAAACTGCCATTGTTACGACAATTGTTGCAAGTATCTTTGATTTAATTTTCTTAACACTCATTTAGTTGCCCCCAAGTGAAACTATGCACATTAATTACAATAAATACATACACTAAAAATGTATTGTTTTTCTTGATATTAATATATTTATATAATAATAAATTATATCTTTTTTTGTGCTTTTCGTCAATCATTTTAAGTTAAAAAATGGTCTAATCTTGCTTTGTTTTAACTTCGTTCATTTTTGTTACATCAAAATGTAAATTGCTGATATACTCTACATTTTATGCTTGGGCAGTTACATCTTAGTTATATTTGAAGATAATTTTAGATTTTATCATAATATGATGTAATTTAACAATTTTTTCTAAGTTATTTGGTTATTTTGCACTGGTTTTTTTGCTAAAACAGTTGAAATAATAAATCTTTCTGATATAATATTTAATAAAGAATACTTAATTTGTACTATAAAAGATGTTTACCTTTAGGAGGTTTTTCTTTGATATCTAAAGAAATACTAATTTTAATATTTAATGTAGTATTCCTTGCAACAAATCTGTTCTACTTAGAGCTTGTGGAAAACATGCTTAATGTGCGCAGTAAGTTTGCAAAAATTATGGCGTTTAGTGTTGTGTGCAGCTTTGTCGGCTCTTTAATGCTTGTGCTCTTTGGCAGTATGTCGTCGCTTGGGTACGCAATAATGCTTGCTGTTTATGCTACAACCGTAATGTTCTTCTACAAAGATCACGACTTTTTGTCGAGGCTTACATGTGCGCTGTACTTCAATCTACATATAATGGTTGCGAGGGCTATTGTAACGGCCGTTGCTTCTTTAATAACGGGAAGAACTATATTAGACCTGTCAGTAGATGAGATTACCTTTTGGCTACTGCTCATTTTAACATCGGTACTATGTACCGTTATTACATATACCCTGCTTCGAATAGTGCCAAGCAAATATCTGCAAATTATGTGTAGTAACACTTCTTTGTTAAAGTTGTACACAGCACTTTTAATACTTGGAAATATTTATCTAATTGCAAACGGAATGGTCTATTTGCTCGACATACATTTTATCCTGTTGCCTGTGCACCAGTTAATAATGGCTGTCTGCTGGCTTGCAGCCACATATGTAGGCGTATATATGCTTGTCGGGTTTGACATGTTAAACGAGCGTAAGCAGTCGCTCGAGAGGGACTTGATATACAAACATGTTGTCGAGGGTCATTCGGTTTCGGTCATCGAGGTAAACTGCTCCAAAAACAAGCTTTTAAACTTCATATTGGCAGGCGAGCACAAACCGCTATCCGAGACAAACTACACCGAGTTTATTCAAGAATTCCTTGCCAAGAACACCCATCCGGACGATTTCGACATGTTGCTTCGTCATCAATCTATCGGCAATATATTGGTCGAATACACCAACAACAATAAGCTATTCACTTTGGACGCAAGGACGATTTTGGAAAGTGGCGATGTTAAGTGGATTCGCTCTACAATTACCGTTAATGCAGACCTAAACACAGGTGATATAATTGCAATTATCACCGTTACAGACGACCTTCATTCGCTAAAGGTGAGCGAGGCAGACCTGCAGCACAAGGCTCACCGAGATCCGCTTGTAGGTGCTTACAACAAGCTTGCGACAGAGCTCTTTATAAAGAATTATCTTGTAAAAAACAAAATGGGCTCGCTATTTATGATAGATCTTGACAACTTCAAGAGCATTAACGACACATTCGGCCATGCCTTTGGAGACGATGTTTTGAAAGAGGCTTTTGAAAAGATTGCAAGAAACTTCAGAGCGGACGATATTTTAGGCCGTGTTGGGGGCGATGAATTTGTTGTCTTCCTTAAAAACACAGTTAACATCGATGAAATTTCAAAGAAAGCCACGAAGATTTGCAGCGAGGTAAACAAGGTATACGAGAAAAACGGTCAATCGGTCAATCTGTCTTGCAGCATAGGTATAGCGCTCTCCCCAACTCATGGCGAAACATTCGAGGAGCTATACCACAAAGCAGACCTTGCTATGTACTCGTGCAAGAAGAAGATGAAGAATGGGTATGTTATATACGAAGGCGAGTAGGTTATCTGGTTGTTGGTTGCAGTATTATTCATACCTCTGCAACACTCTTATATAGTAGTTTTAAAAGAGCTGAGACGCTAAAGCGTCTCAGCTCTTTTTTATCGGTCGAGTTTGTTTTACAGCTAAATAAAGCCCTTCAATTTATCGCTGATACAGGTAACTGAAAAAATGGCATAATAAAAATCGGAGCCGCAAAAAACAGCTCCGATTAAAACTATACTACTTGTCCTAAGAGATTGCAGGGCCTATACTGTCGAGGTACTTTGCACGATAGCTTTCGACAAGCGCAACATATCTTGGGTCTTCCGCCTTATGGACTTGTCTTTGATACTTATGGCCGTCGAACCAGCCCGAACCCTTCCATTTAGAGCGCATAACTACGATGGCTATATTGGAACAATGGTCGGAGATACGCTCGAAATCGCTTAGCAGTTCAAGGAAGGCGATGCCGCCCTCCACCGTGCAAATACCTGCGCTAAGGCGCTCGATGTGGTTGCCTCTTAGGCGCTCCTTCATGTCGTCTATCGTTTCTTCGAGAGGCTCGACCGAGAAAGCTTTTTGCTCGTCGTCGTTAAAGAAGGCATCGAAGGACATGTCGATAATCTCTCGCACAGCGGCGTGTAGTAGTTCGAGTTCTTTGTCGGCATTTTCCGAGAAAGAAAGGTCGTTTTGCTTGCTGTTTTTTGCAATGTCGGCAATATTTACAGCATGATCGCCTATACGCTCGATGTCGGTAAGCACGTTCAGAATATCTGCCGCCTTGTTGTTGTCCTCATCGGAGAGTGGCGAGGAGGTTACGCTAACGACGTAGCTACTCACCCTACTGTCTGCCTTGTCTACAAATCGTTCGTCGTCGTTTATCTGTTCAATCACCTTTGGATCGAGTTTCGAAAAGAGCGATACACTTCGATCGAGATTTGCCGAAACAGATGTTGCCATGTTGTTTAGAACCTTCATGCACTGGCTAAGTGCAACAGCCGGTACTTCAAGTAGACGTTCGTCGAGAAGTGCCAGTCTGCTTTGTACGTCCTCTACCTCGTCGTTTTTTATTGTCGCATTGACAAGCTTTAAGAGCAGACCTGTGAATGGCAGCATCCAAAGCACATTTATAACGTTGAAGAATGTGTGGAAAATGGATATGCTTGTTCTTGTCATAAGATTGTCCCAGAAGGGAAGGCCTATCGAATATTGCACCGCATAGAGCAAAACGGTAAAGACCGCCGTGCCAATTAGGTTGAAATATAGGTGGATAAGACCGGCTTTTTTAGCATTTTTGTTTGCACCGACAGATGCAATCATAACTGTAACACATGTACCGATGTTCTGACCCATGATAATGGGAACAGCTGCCGAGAATGGCACAAGACCCGAAGCTGCAAGCGCTTGCAGAATACCGACCGATGCCGAGGAGCTTTGAATTGCAGCGGTAACAAGTGCACCGACAGCAATACCGAGTAGCGGATTTTCAAAGCTTACAAACATCTCTTTAAATGCCGCACTCTCACGAAGTGGCGACAGACCGCTCTCCATCATCTTCATACCGATAAAGAGAACACCAAGACCAATAAGTACATCGCCTATGTCTCTGCGCTTTGTTGTTTTGGAGTAGTGCATAACAGCGCCAATTGCCACAAGTATGTAGGCAAGATTTGCAGGTTTTACAAGTGTAAAGAAAAGACCTGTGTTTGTAATGTCTGCAAGTGTTAGCATCCACGCCGTTACCGTTGTACCGATATTTGCGCCAAGTATAACGCCGACAACTTGAGGGAGTTTCATTATGCCTGCATTTACAAATCCAACTACCATAACGGTAGTTGCCGAGGAGCTCTGCACTATTGCAGTTGCAACCGCTCCGAAAAGAACGCTTTTAAATAGGTTATTTGTCAGCTTTTCGAGCAAAGCCTCCAGTTTAGAGCCTGCCACGCTCTCAAGACCGGTACCCATAAGCGACATGCCGTATAAAAACAGAGCAAGTCCGCCAATTACCGGCAATATATCAATAATTGTCAAGATTTACCCCTCCTGTGAAGTAACATATGATTTTATCGCCTCAAAGAAGGCATCTACTTTGTCGCCCTCTGCCTCAACAGATACAACAAGTGGACTTGCTAAGTCTAAGCTGAAAATTCCCATGATTGATTTTGCGTTGATTGTGTACCTTCCCGAACTTAGATCGATGTCGAAATCGCAAGGAGTACATACATTTACAAATGCTTTTACGTCGTTGATAGTCGTTAGTTTTATTGTTGTTTTTTTCATGTGTTTTTCCTCCATATTACTAATTTAGCACAGTTACAGTTTATTTTACCAAATCTTTACGCAAATTGCAAGTAGGGTATTGTACATATTAAGGAAAAACTATATAATTGTTGTAAGAAGTCATTTGATGTGCCTATTAGACATTATTTTTTTACTTCAGCCTACTTATGTCTCTATAATATAATACTACGAAAAGAGGATGATTTTTATGCCGACAGTGGCGATATACACCCTTGGATGTAAGGTAAACAGCTACGAATCCAAGGTTATAACAGATTGTTTCGAACGAGAGGGATATACCGAGGTGCCTTTTTCCGAGGTAGCCGACATATATATTGTAAATACATGCTCAGTTACGGCAGTTTCAGACTCCAAGTCGAGGCAGGTGCTAAGGGCGGCACGCAGGAAAAATCCGAGTGCTGTTGTAGCGGCCGTTGGGTGCTATGCGCAAGTTTCTGCCAAGGTGCTCTACGATATGGAGGAGGTCGATCTTGTTCTCGGTAGCATTAACAAGACACTGCTTCCATCTGTTATAGAGCAATACCAAAAAACAGGCGAGCTACCCGAGATTACTTCCCTCACCGCTCCTGTTTCCTTCGAGCCCATGAAGGCAATAAGTTTTGACCGTACAAGGGCCACAATGAAAATTCAAGATGGGTGCAATAATTTTTGCGCCTACTGCATAATCCCCTATGCAAGGGGTCGCATACGCTCTAAGCTACCGTCCGAAGCGCTCGACGAGTTTACAGGACTTGCAGAGCTTGGTTATAAGGAAATAATCTTGACCGGAATAGAAATAGCCTCCTACGGCATGGGCGAGGGGGAGGATTTTTCTTTGACAGAACTAATAGAGGACATAGCCCCTGTTGCCAAAAAGCATGGTGTTATGGTGCGCCTTGGATCTTTAGAACCACGCATTGTTACGAAGGAATTTATAGAAGCACTTAACAAGGCAGAGTTTATATGCCCTCATTTTCATCTTTCGCTCCAGTCCGGGTGCGATAAAACGCTTGCCGCTATGAACAGAAAGTACGACACAGAGCTATACAGAAATGCCGCTAAGCTATTAAGGGACAACATAAAGGGCGCACAGATTACGACAGATATAATTGTAGGCTTCCCCGGCGAGAGCGACTGCGATTTTGAAGAAAGCCTTGCCTTTGCAAAAGAGATGCGCTTTTTAAAGGTGCATGTCTTCCCCTACTCGATTAGAGAGGGTACGAGGGCTGCCACAATGGAGGGTCAGGTGGCAAAGAGTGATAAGGGCGAAAGGGCCTTTATAATGAGTGAAGCTACAAATAATATAAGAGCAGAGATTTTAAAAGAGCAGATAGGCAGCGTTGTGACCGTGCTTCTCGAAGACCAAAAAGAGGGCGGCATTAGGGGATATACTCCCTCTTATATCCCTGTTTTGGTCGACGGCGGTAACAGTGGTCAGGTTGTGACTGTGTTGATAGACGGAGTACAAGGCGATATGCTTACCGGAAAAACCATATAAAAGGCAACAAAAAACGGCTTAGATAAAAAAGTTTTATCTAAGCCGTTTTTAATACCCTTGGGAGGGAATTTCACTCCGCAGGTCACACCGACAAATCCTTCTCCACGCTCCCACCTTTTAAATGGCTTGCTTTGTAGATTTTTCAGTCTTATTTACCCAATTATTTACCAAATATAATTTTTATTAATAAATAAGGAAACATCACTCTTTTCTTCTTGCAAAAATTAATTATTCAGTATATAATTATTCATAAGGTGGCGACAAATATATACTGCCATCAAAAAGATTTTGCCGAGCAGAGGGGTATTTATGATAAATAGTAATCAACGTTACGGAAGTGCCCAGCTTATACTTACCAAAAATCTTGTTGTTACAAGTGTAAATCAAGCGGCGGCAGAGAAGTTTCCATATTTCAAGGTAAAAAGGAGTATCAAGTCTCGTATTACTCCAAAGATTGCACGATGTATTGAAGATCGCATATCCATGGAGCTTAGCTCCACTGTGGTTCTAAGAGACGACCTTGGCTTTTACTCCATGCACATATCGTGCAAAGGGGAGGAGCTTTGTGCGCTTTTGTCTCGCAGCGTTCCCTTTACCGAGTTTGTCTCGGGGGCTTTGAGCAGCATGTCCGATCCACTTCTTATTATTAGAAACTGTACCGAACTTTTATACAAAAAGGCAGACACATTACCGCCTGACGTTTTGGAGCTCGTTAACATGTTGCGGCGATCTTCCGTGCGCTCGATGAGTGCCCTTGCCAGCATGTCGGCAACTCTTGGCGAAGGTTCTCCGAACAGTTCGAGTTGCGATCTATCTTCGGTCTGCGACATGGTGGCAGAGGCCGTTATGATAGAGGTAAATGCAGCAGGGCTCGATTTTAAACTTGACACCGGCAAGTTTATTTTGGCGGCAATAGATGGGCTTGCCCTTGAAAAGGTCGTTGCTTCTCTTATTTTGTACATGGCAAAAAAGGCTGAGAAGGTCATGTCGCTTGTTGCCTATACAGATGGCAGAACCCCATGCATAAAGCTCTATGCCGATGGTGCACTTATGCAGAGCACTACGGGCAAGCTTAAATTTAGCCCTTGGATAATCGAGGGCGATACGACAGCGGCCAAATGCGACATGGAGCTCGTTACGGCCGAGAGCATAATAGAGCGGTCGGGTGGTCAGTTTTCGTTTAAGGAGGAAGATGGTGGCGGCGCTTTTTACATTAGACTTAAAGCCGCATCGGCCGGCAGTTTTGAAGCTTCGGGCACTCCCATTCGTAGTTTGTCTAAATATTCCCACTCTGTCGAGGCGGCAGAGGCGCTAAGGCGCAACCCTAATTTAAAATAGTTGTCTACAGCACACAATCATATTAAGGAGGGTTAAATCATGTTAAACAAATACGTATATCTGTTTTCCGAGGGCAACGGAAGTATGAAGGAATTACTTGGCGGCAAGGGAGCAAATCTTGCCGAGATGACAAATCTTGGTATGCCTGTACCACAGGGATTTACAATTACGACAGAGGCCTGTCTTAAGTATTACCAAGATGGCGGCATTGTTTCCCCTGAAGTGGAAAAGCAAATTTTCGCATCACTTGCTAAGACAGAGGAGATTACAGGTAAAAAGTTTGGCGACGATAAAGCACCACTGCTTTTATCTGTACGCTCGGGCGCAAGAGCATCAATGCCCGGCATGATGGACACCGTTTTAAACCTTGGCATGGGGGATAAAGCAGTTTGCGATATGGCAAAGCTTACAGGCAATCCCCGCTTTGCCTACGATTCTTATCGCCGTTTTATTCAGATGTTCTCCGATGTTGTAATGGACATTCCCAAAAGAGGGTTTGAGGACATTATAGACGAGATGAAGGAAAAAAAAGGTGTTTTGCTCGACACCGACCTTACAGCCGACGACCTTAAAGAGCTTGTAGATCTATTTAAAGCGCATTACAAGGCCGCAAAGGGCGAAGATTTCCCTCAGGAGCCAAAAGCACAGCTTATGGAATCAGTCAAAGCTGTTTTCCGTTCTTGGAACACGGCAAGGGCAGTTTCCTACCGCAGACTTAACGACATTCCCTCCTCTTGGGGCACTGCCGTTAATGTTCAGGCAATGGTCTTTGGCAACATGGGGGACGACTCTGGCACAGGTGTTGCCTTTTCCAGAGATGCAGCGACAGGCGAGAATGTGCTATACGGCGAATTTCTTATGAACGCTCAGGGCGAAGATGTAGTTGCAGGCATTCGTACACCCGAGCCCATTATCGGGCTTAGGGAGATCATGCCCCATGCATACGACGAGTTTGCCGAGATAGCAAAAAAGCTCGAACTTCACTATAAAGACATGCAGGACATGGAGTTTACCATTGAAAAGGGCAAGCTTTACATGCTCCAAACGAGAAACGGCAAGCGCACAGCGGCGGCCGCTCTAAAGATTGCCGTCGATCTTGTCGAAGAAGGCATGATAACACCACGTGAAGCACTTTTAAAGGTAAATCCAAAACAGCTCGACACGCTACTTCACCCCGGTTTTGACGGCGATGTATTAAAGGCATCAACCCCCGTTGCAAAGGGGCTTGCCGCCTCGCCCGGTGCAGGTTGCGGTAAGGTTTACTTTACAGCGGCCTCGGCGGTAGATGCGGCCGCTCGTGGCGAAGATGTTATTCTTGTCCGCCTTGAAACATCTCCCGAGGACATAGAGGGCATGTATGCCGCCAAGGGCATCCTTACGGCAAGAGGCGGCATGACCTCTCACGCCGCCGTTGTTGCAAGAGGCATGGGCACATGCTGTGTTGCAGGCTGTGGCGACCTTGTTATTAAAGAGGAAGACAGGTTTTTTGCTGTCGGCGATAAGATAGTTAAAGAGGGCGATTTTATCTCGATAGACGGCAGTACAGGCAATATATACATAGGCCTTATTCCGACCGTCGCCGCCGAGATTACAGGCGATTTCGACAGGTTTATGAAGTGGGCAGACGAGGTGCGCCATCTAAAGGTGCGTACAAATGCCGACACACCAAAGGATGCCGAGGTTGCAATTGGCTTTGGTGCAGAGGGCATAGGCCTTTGCCGTACCGAGCACATGTTCTTCGAGGCAGACCGCATAAAGGCAGTTCGTGAGATGATTGTCTCCAAAACTGCCGAGCAAAGGGCGGCGGCGCTCTCTAAACTTCTGCCCATGCAGAAAAAGGACTTTGTTGGTATTTTCAAGGCGATGAAGGGCTACCCTGTGACAATTCGCCTACTCGATCCACCTCTGCATGAGTTCTTGCCAAGGACTAAGGCAGAGATAGAGGAGATAGCAAAGGAGATGGGCATTACGGTCTCCGAGCTTGAAGATACGATAGAGTCGCTTCACGAGTTCAACCCCATGATGGGACACAGAGGTTGCCGACTTTCGGTTACATATCCCGAGATAACAAAGATGCAGACAAGGGCAATTATCGAGGCCGCCATCGAGGTCGACAAGGAGGGATTCCCTGTAAGCCCTGAGATAATGATACCTCTTATAGGCGACGCCGTTGAAATGAAGTATGTTAAGGACATTATTACAAAGACAATAGCAGAGGTCTTTGACGAGACAGGAGCAAATGTTGAGCATTTGATAGGCACTATGATAGAAATTCCCCGTGCCGCACTTCTTGCCGACGAGATAGCGGTAGATGCCGACTTCTTCTCCTTTGGCACAAACGACCTTACACAGATGGGCTTTGGCTTTAGCAGAGATGATGCAGGCAAGTTTTTAGAGGCATATTATGACAAGAAGATATTCGAGACCGACCCATTTGCAAAGCTCGATCAAAAGGGTATAGGAAAGCTCGTTGAAATGTCTGTTACATTGGGCAGAAAGACAAAGCCTGACATTAAGCTTGGCATATGCGGCGAGCACGGCGGCGACCCTGCTACCGTTGAATATCTGCACGGTCTTGGGCTATCCTACGTCTCTTGTTCCCCCTTCCGTGTGCCGATCGCTCGACTTGCGGCGGCACAGGCCGTTGTTAAACAAGAGGGCGTTAAATAAATTTGGTTTAATCCGGTAAATTAAGGAGATTTTATGAGAGTATTTATCAGCAGCGACATCGAGGGCACATGCGGTATAACCTCGTGGAGCGAGACCCAGCACGGCAATCCCGACTACCCCTTATTTCAGCGTCAGATGACAAAGGAGGTCGCCGCCGCCGCACAGGGCGCTGTCGACTTTGGCGCACAGCGCATTGTTATAAGAGATGCACACGAAACGGCACGCAACCTAATCCCCGACATGCTCCCCGAGGAAGCTTTTTTGGCAAGGGGTTGGAGGGGTGACATTCACTCCATGATGAGCGGCATTCAGCTTGAAAAGTTCGATGCGGCTATATTCACAGGCTACCACTCTGCCGCCTCCTCGGCAGGTTCTCCCCTTGCCCATACGACGAGCAGAGAGATCGAGTGGATAGAGCTAAACGGCGAGCGAATGAGCGAATTTTTGCTTAATGCGCACACGGCGGCATATTATAAAGTGCCTGTCGTTATGATTACGGGAGACGCCGCCATTTGCAGATATGCCAAGAGCATTCTTCCCAATATCGTGACTGTCGAGGCATATGAGGGAATTGGAAACGGCACTTTATCCCCTCACCCTGCCGTTATCGAGCGTAAAATTAAAAAGGCGGCGACAGATGCACTTGCAGGCGACATTGAATCTTGCCTTTTAAAAATGCCTGCAAGCTTTGAAATAAAGGTGCGCTACTTCGAACATGCCGCCGCTAAGCGAAGTTCCTTTTATCCAGGTGTTACTCAGACCAACGACAAGACGGTAGTCTTTGAATGCACTGACTACATCGAAATCTTAAGATTCTATCAGTTTTGCATATAACTAAAGTATGGGGGGCAAACAGATGTTTGCCCCCCAGCTTGGAGAAAAAGTGTTTTCTCCAAGCTGAAAAATCAGCTAAAGCTGATTTTAACGCCCTCGGGGCGGG
>CAYJFK010000023.1:0-35023 GCA_964369475.1 uncultured Oscillospiraceae bacterium
CAAAAAACGACGAGGAAAATCCTCGTCGTTTTTCTTTAAATTGGTGGAGATAAGCGGGATCGAACCGCTGACCTCTACACTGCCAGTGTAGCGCTCTCCCAGCTGAGCTATACCCCCATGTGCAAAACTTTACTAAAATATTTTATCAAATTCTATAATACTTGTCAACTGTTTTTTTATTTTTGTCGACAAGTATTTGCCTTATAACTTGCTCGACCATCCTATAATTCTACTTTTGTAATAAAAAGCCCTATGGAGAAAATCCATAGGGCAAATATATTGCTATAAATAAAAACTACTCTATTTCAAGTTCTTCTATCGGCATAGGCTTTGCAAAATGATATCCTTGCGAGTAATCTACGATGTTCTGCAAAACAATTTCTTGTATCTCTGCATTTTCTACAAACTCTGCTGTTGTGCTTGCTCCGATAAGGTCTGCCATGTAACTTACAGACTCTAAAATTATTCTGCTGTTTTCACTCGTTACCAGTGTTTTAATAATGTCGCCGTCGATTTTTATAATGTCGGGACGCAGCGAGATTATAGAGGAGTATGTGGCAAATCCGACGCCAAAATCGTCAACCGCTATTTTGCAACCAATCTCTCTTATCTTTTCTAAGAAATCGAAAAGTTCGGATCCCTTGTTGTAGTTTTCGGTTTCGACAAACTCTATAATAACCTTAGATGGGGTTGGATGTTTTTTAAGTCGATCGAGCATCCATGCGCTAAACTCCTCGGATTGAATGTCTGAAAGAGTTATGTTTATTCCGACATCGCTCTCTTTACCCTCGAATGTGGTAAGCACCTTGTCTATCATGATTTTGCTAAGAGGTAGGTACATTTTTAAAACCTTTGCGGCTTCTAAAAATGCTCCGGGATTATAAAGTTTACCGTCTGCATCGTAGACCCTCATAAGAGCTTCGTATTTGTTAATTTTTTGCGCCTTATTATCGTATAACCCTTGATAAAACGGTACTACTCTATCGCACTTAATAGCATCGGTAATAAGTTCTAATACCTTAACATTTCCATCTTGTTCTGCGGCTAAAATCTCTCTTTCGCCGTTTTCTTCTATGAAGTTGTTTTGATAATTCTTGTTTAAATATAGTGCACTAAGTGAACGGTTTACCAAATCGTCACCGAAGGCTACAACAAACCTCGAAACACCTGCAAGGCCTGTCTGTTGCCCTCTTATAATCTCGTATTGCTCATGATTTACCTTCATTAAATTGTAAAAATCCTCGTCTGACATATCGCTGTTTGCGACCGCCATAAATGTCTTGTATGAATGAATGTAAACATGCACCAACTTATCAATTCCCATTTGTTTGTATGCCATATTTCCCATTGCAAGAATTTCTGCGCTTGTTCTTGTGTACTTTTCTTCTCCGAATGTAGCCATCATCATATCTGCATTTACAACTTCTGTCATGCATATTTTGTTGAACTTCATTTCGGCATTGTCCTTAACAAATTGCTCGTAACTCAAAATGTTAAACCTATGATCTATAAGCTTTTTGCCTATACCTTCACAATTAGCCATATTTTCATCCTTTCAAATGATGAAAACTCGGGGAGATAGATAAATTCTACCAAACAAGATTTGCGGCATCCATCCCATTCTTCATCAAAACAACTTCAACGGCAGTCATACAATATACTCCATTCAATTATACATCCATATGTAAACTAATGCAACACATTTTTATAGCCTAAAACAAGCTTAGCTGAGCACTTTCGGGCATTTCTCCCAGTGCACCGTTACGTGATAGCACTTCTGCAACCGACTTTGACACCGCACATCGTGATATAAACTCCTCTTGAGACAGGAAGGTCTCCCCTGTTCGTTTCATAACAATAGACTCAGCGGCATTTGTACCAAGACCGGGGAGCGAGCAGAGAGGTGCTCTTATCTTACCGTTTTCTACCGTGAAGTTTCTCGCTGAGGAAACATATATATCTACAGGTAAAAATTCGTACCCACGAGCATTCATCTCTTGTACAACCTCTGCAATGGCAAGTTTTTTCTCCTCTTTTGCCGTTGCATCTTTCTTCTTAATGGAGTTCATTATTTTTTGCACCGCAGTTAGGCCTCCAAGAAGTGTTTCGGCATCGAAATCGTCTACACGAGCAGAGAAGTATGTTGCGTAAAAGTCGAGCGGGCGATATACCTTAAACCATGCCATGCGAATTGCCGACATAACATAAGCAACGGCATGGGCTTTGGGGAACATGTATGCTATCTTTTTACAAGAGGTTATGTACCACTCGGGCACATCGTTTTTGCGCATAAGTTCTTCCCACTGAGGCTTTAGCCCCTTTCCCTTACGCACGCTCTCGGTTATTGCAAAGCTGTCTGCAGGAGGTAGGCCTTTTCGCATTAGGTATAGCATTATGTCGTCTCTGATACAAATACATTCTTTTAGTGTCGCTGTGCCTTCTTTTATAAGCGTTTCGGCATTGCCAAGCCACACATCTGTACCGTGCGACAGACCCGATATTCTAACAAGTTCGCCATATGTAGAGGGCTTTGTGCTGTCGAGCATTCCACGTACAAAGCGTGTGCCAAATTCGGGAAGTGCTATTGCGCCGTTGCCTCCTATATCGCAAGCAAGCTCCCCTAAAGCTTCTGTCGAGGAAAAGAGCGACATTACCTTGGGATCTGTCAGCGGTAATGTTGTAACATCTATTCCCGAAATATCGGTAAGCATACGAAGTATGGTCGGCGCATCATGGCCGAGTAGGTCGAGCTTTAATATATTGTCATGTATTGCATGATAGTCAAAGTGGGTCGTTATTATGTCCTTTTCGCTCTTGTCGGCAGGATGCTGAACGGGGGTGAAATCCTCTATATCCATGCCGCTCGGCACTACCATTATACCGCCGGGGTGCTGACCTGTCGTGCGTTTAACCCCTGTAAAACCGGCAATAAGCCTGTTTTCCTCTGCCTTTGGCTTCATAATGCCTCGTTCTTCGTTGTAGCGCTTTACATATCCGTATGCATTTTTATCACCGACAGTGGCAATAGTTCCCGCTCTGAAAACCTGTGTTGCCCCAAAGAGCTCCTCGGTGTATTTATGAGCTCTCGGCTGATATACACCCGAGAAGTTTAGATCTATATCGGGTACCTTTTCGCCTTCAAACCCGAGGAAGGTTTCAAATGGAATGTCAAACCCGTCTCTAATTCGCTCGGCGCCGCATTTTGGGCAAGGGGTGTCGGGCATGTCGCAACCTGCTTCGAACTCGCCTGAAAGATCAAACTCTGTGTGCTTGCAGTAGGCGCAAATATAGTGGGGCGGCAGAGAGTTAACCTCTGTAATTCCCGACAAATAAGCAACTATTGACGAGCCGACAGATCCTCTCGAACCTACAAGATATCCATCTGATATCGACTTTTGCACAAGTTCTCGTGCCGTCATGTACATAACGGCAAATCCGTTGTTTATAATCGGATTTAGCTCCCTTTCGAGGCGAGCTTCGACAACCTCGGGAAGTGGCGAGCCGTATATCTCCACTGCTTTTTCATAGGAAATTTTACGCAAATTCTCGTCCGCTCCTTCTATATGAGGGGGGTACATCTTATCCTTTATCGGTATTACAGTTTCGCACATGTCGGCAATAAGATTTGTGTTTGTTACAACAACTTCAAATGCCTTTTGCTCGCCGAGATAGGAAAATTCTGCTAACATTTCGTCTGTCGTGCGATAGTATAGCGGTAGCGGCTTGTCGGCATCGGAAAAGCCTTGGCCGGCGAGCAAAATTGTTCTGAATATCTCGTCTTTTGCGTCCAAAAAGTGAGCATCGGTAGTGGCGACAACGGGAATTCCCAGTCGCTCGCCGAGGTCTACTATTTTTCTGTTTAAATCCTTTAACCCCTCGTTGTTTGCAACCTTGCCGTTGTCCACAAGAAAACGGTTGTTGGAGATAGGCTGAATTTCAAGATAGTCGTAAAAAGATGCGATTTTTTCTATCTCCTCGTCTGCCTTCCCATCGAGTATAGCCGCAAAAAGATCGCCCGCCTCGCAAGCAGAGCCTACAATTAGCCCCTCTCTGTGCTTTATTAGCTCACTCTTTGGTATTCTTGGGGTCTTTCCGAAGTATTTTAAGTTTGACGCCGACACAAGTTTGAATAGGTTTTTAAGCCCCTCTTGCGTCTTTACAAGTACAATCTGGTGGTTGGTCCTTGCCTTTTTGATATCAGTCCTATCTCCAAAAACCGTATCGAGGTCGCCTGTATTCTCTGCGCCCTTTTCTCTGCCCATTTCGAGCAAGTATAGGAATATTTGAGCCGTTACCCTTGCATCTTCCTCCGCTCTATGGTGGTTAAATGCAAGGCTGAAGTAGGAGGCCAAAGTATCGAGCTTATGGTTTTTTAATGTGGGAAGTGCTCTTCTTGCAAGGGCTACTGTGTCTATTCCGTCCTTTGCCCTTGGCAGATTGTGACGAGCGGCGACCGCTCTTATAAAAGAAAGGTCGAAATTTGCATTGTGAGCTACAAGTGTGGCATCGCCTGCAAAGTCGAGCAGGGCAGATACTGCCTCTCTTTCGAGTGGGGCATCTGCTACCATTTCGTCTGTTATTCCTGTAATTTTTGTTATCTCGGCAGGGATTTTCTTCTCCGGATTTACAAATGTGCCAAAGGAATCGAGAAGCTTACCGTCCTTTATGCGCACTGCTCCTATTTCTGTAATCCTGTCGTTTTGGGCCGAAAACCCTGTTGTTTCCAAGTCGAACACGACAAATTCGCCATCGAGCGATGCGCCACCTGCCGAGGGGTCTCCATCGTCTACAAAGTAGCTCTCTATTCCGTAAATAATCTTAACGCCATGCTTTTTCGATGCGCTGTACGCATCAGGGTATGACTGAATAACACCGTGATCTGTAAGAGCAATTGCCTTGTGCCCCCAAGCGGCGGCACGCTTTACATAGTCGCCAATATGAGTTATACCATCGAGTGCCGACATATTTGTATGCAGATGAAGCTCGACCCTCTTTTGCTCCGCCATGTCCTCTCTTATATAAGCGGACGACATGACAATATCTCGAGCAAAAATATTAACTTCGCTATCGTACTTATCGAACCTTGCATCTCCCTTTACCTTGACAAACGAACCTTTTTTTAGCTTGTCAATCAAGCTCTGCGGCTTTTCATCGGCGGCAAAGACCTTTACCATTATTGTAGATGAGTAGTCGGTTACAGGGAAAAATACTCTCCAGCTTCTACCGTCTCTTGAGGGACTGGCCTCCACTCCGAGCACTTCACCCTCTATTATTACTCGGCCGCTGTCTATCGTTATGTCGTCTATACGCTCGGGCTTGCCTTTGATCTGTCTGCCATACAAAATGAGCGAGCTTATAGCGCCTGCCACCGACTGTTCACGTTCTTTTTGTGCCTCTATCGTTGTCTCTATCCTACGGCGAGCGGAGAGCGAGTCCTCGCTGTCTGCTACAAGTTTACCGCAAAACTCCACTTCAAGCGGAGTCGAGCCGAAGGTTTCGCTGTATAGCTGCGACAAAATCTCTGCCGCCTGCCCTCTTACAAGAGCCCCATGACCGCCATGCGACAGCTCTACTTTAAGCACTCCGTCCTCTGCCTTAATGCGACTGCCCTTCAAAATGCCCTTACAGGTCGGGCATTTAGCCTCAAAGCTTGCAACAAGAGTCTCTGCATCTTGCTCTGACATATCAGGCGTACTTTCGTCATCCTGCCCTTTTTGGCTTATGTATATCTTTTCGAGCATATAGTGCTCTAAAAGTTCTTCCGAAATATTCTTAATATCGGCATCGCCAATTTTTCTCTCAAATTCAAGCATAAGTGTAAGGCTACGCATATCGTCCGACAGCACAGCCTTAACAACATCTATTCCCTTGTAACGCTCCTCGGCAGACTGCCGAAGGCTGTCGGGGTACATACTACTAAGTCTTTTTTTCTTTGACAATTTTCTCTACCTCATTCATAAGCTCCGAAAACAACTCTTTTTCGGGGAATTTTTTTATAATCTCGCCATGCCTAAAGAGCAGTCCTTCGCCGACACCGCAAGCAATGCCGACATCGGCCTCTCTCGCTTCTCCCGGGCCGTTTACTGCGCAACCCATAACGGCGACCGTTATGCCACAGTCGTAGGACGCTATTGCCTCCTCTACCCTTTTGGCAAGGCTTATAACATCTACCTTTGTGCGCCCGCATGTCGGGCAGGATACCACCCGTGGCGCTTCGTGAAGTGAACATGCGGCAAGAATGTCGTATGCCACCGAAATTTCTTCCTCGGGAGGTGCTGTTAGCGAAACTCTTATAGTGTCGCCTATACCGTCGAGCAGTAGCGAACCGATGCCGACAGCAGATCGCAGTGACCCCTTTTCCTTTGTGCCGGCCTCCGTTACTCCAAGGTGTAAGGGGTAGTCGGTAGCACTTGCAAGCAGCCTATTTGCCGCCACCATGTCTTTAACGCTCGAAGCCTTAACAGAAATTGCAATGTCTGCAAAATCGCACTCCTCAAGAAGTGCCGCATGACCCAGTGCACTCTCTGCAAGTGCGGCAGGGGTTGGCCCTCCGTGCTTTGCGAGCAGTTCTCGCTCGACCGAGCCGCTGTTTACTCCGATTCTGATCGGTATCCCCCTCTCTTTACAAGAGTCGGCAACAGCTTTAACCTTGTCCTTACCGCCGATATTGCCGGGGTTTATTCTAATTTTATCCGCCCCTGCCTTTATTGCGGCAAGAGCCAACTTATAGTCGAAATGAATGTCGGCGACGAGCGGCATATTTGTAGCCCTCTTTATCTCTCCAAATGCCTCTGCCGCCTTTATTGTAGGCACTGCAAGACGAACTATCTTGCAACCTGCCACGCTAAGCCTTTTAATTTGCTCTACCGTAGCGGCGACATCTTCTGTATTTGTATTTGCCATAGACTGCACAACAACAGGTGCTCCACCGCCTATTTGAATTCCGCCTACATATATCGCTTTGGACAATCTCATCCCCTACCCCGCAATCTTCATAATGTCTTGGAAGGTAACATAAACAACCAGTGTCATAAGGGCTGCAAAACCGATAAAGTTAAGCCAGCCCTCGGCCTCCCTTTTCATGGGCTTTCCACGAATTAGCTCGAGAAGCAAAAATAGTATGCGACCGCCGTCGAGCGCCGGAAATGGGAGAAGATTTAGCACACCAATATTAATACTTATAAATACCATAAAATAAACAAGGTCGTCAAACCCTTGCTGTGCCACTTGATCTATCGCCTGTGTCGTTGCAACAAAGCCTGATAGCTGTGTAAGCGGCACTTGTCCTGTAATAAGGCCGACAAAGGACATATAGACCTCTTTTACAATCGAGACAGATCTGTAAAAGCTCTCGCTTATAACGACAAGCGGTGTTTTATCGAGCCTTGTTGCAAGAAAATCAGGGGTGGAGTAGCTTATGCCATCGCTTTCAAATGTTGGAAAGTGCACATCTTGCAAAAGTAGCAAGCTACCCTCCCTCTCTACTGTGATGTCGAGAGGCTGACCGTTTGAACGTAGTAGCGCATATATAATATCAGAGCTTATATGCACGCTGTCATCTTCTATTTTTGTTATGCGGTCGCCTATTTCGAGCCCGTATGAACTCGACAGGTTTTCCTCTCTGTAACTGCCTACGGTAGTCGATGGAATGTCCTCCATCGAGCTAACTATTAAGACCATTGCAAATAGTGCCGTTAGCAAATTCATGGCAGAGCCCGCAAAGAGCACGACCCACCTTTTAAAAATAGGTGCATCTTGAAAGGAAATTCCCGTAAGTTCGGTACGGTCTATTTCTTCCCTTGGTGGCATATTTTCGTCTTCCTCTAAACTCATGCCGTCTATTTCGTCCTCCATGCGGACATATCCGCCAAGTGGAAGAAGGCGAAGGGTATACTTTGTGCCGCCTCTTTTAATTGCAAAGAGCTTCGGCCCCATTCCGATAGAAAACTCAAGCACATTTATGCCTGCCCATCTGGCCGCCATAAAGTGCCCGAGTTCATGAGTTATAATTAAAAAACTAAATGCCAGAAGTGCAGTTAACAATATCCTACCTCCAAAATAATCTCCCGTGCAAACTGCCTTGCGTCGCTGTCTGCCGCAAGAACACCTTCGAGTGTCGCCCTACCGTTACATGTGCCGAGTAGCACCTTTCGGCAGACCTGCTCTATTGCTAAAAATGGAATTTTTTCCTCTAAAAATGCCTCTACCGCAACTTCGTTTGCAGCATTTAATGTAGCCGCCATTATGCCACCCTCTCTTGCCGCCTCTTTGCAAAGGGCAAGGCATCCAAAGGTTTCCTCGTCTGCCTGACCGATAGAAAGAGAAGAAAGCGCCTTAAAATCGAGCCGTTCGGGGGTATAACCTCTGTTTGGCCATGTTACAGCAAGGCGAATGGGGGTCTTCATGTCGGGTTTGCCCATCTGAGCCATAATACTGCCATCGGAAAACTCGACCATGGAGTGAATTATACTCTCCCTGTGCACAACGACCTCTATATCATCAACCGCCGTGTCAAAGAGCCACATTGCTTCGATAATTTCAAGCCCCTTGTTCATCATGGTGGCAGAGTCTATCGTAATCTTTGCCCCCATGCTCCAAGATGGGTGGCGCAGTGCGTCAGACTTTTTTACCTTTGCAAGATCAGCCCTTGTCATGCCGTAAAATGGGCCGCCCGATGCCGTTAGAAGTATGCGGCTTATCTTGCTACCTGCCCTTGCAAGTAGGCACTGGAATATAGCGGAATGTTCGCTGTCGACAGGGATAACCTCTGTTCCGTATTCTTTAATCAGACCGGTTACATACTCCCCTGCCGCCACCATTGTTTCCTTGTTGGCAAGCGCTATTCTCTTACCTGCTTTAATTGCGGCTACCGTTGGCAAGATACCAACAGAACCCACAACGGCTGTCACGGTCGTCTGCGCCTCATCAGCAGCCGCCACTTTGCAAAGGCCTTCTATGCCGTTCTCAACTGCAATACCTGTACCAAAAAGCCTATTTTCAAGTTCCTTTGCCTTACCTTCATCTGCTATCGCAACGACAGACGGCATAAATTCCCTCGCCTGACCTTCGAGCAGTTCTATATTGCTCCCTGCCGCAAGCGATACAACCTTTGTGCCGCTCTCCCTTGCCACTTCGAGTGTCTGTTTGCCGATAGATCCCGTCGAGCCTATCAATGCAATCATGATAAAAACCCCGACATTGACGATACAAAATATACGAGTGGTGCAACAAGTATAAAGCTGTCGAACCTGTCGTACACTCCGCCGTGCCCACGAATTATTGTGCCAAAGTCCTTAACTCCGTAATTGCGCTTAACGGCAGAGGCTATAAGGTCGCCAAACTGCGATGTAACAGAAACAAAAGCTCCAAGTGCCGCAATTACAAAGTAGCTCACATCAAGCCCCATTACAAAATCAAAAAACAGTCCGCACAGCGTAAACATAATTGTAGCCGATATTACAGAGCCTATGCACCCCTCTACCGTCTTGTTGGGAGATACGCCCGAGCCCAGTTTGTGCTTGCCAAACATTTTTCCCGATGCCTGTGCCATTATGTCAGAGGTCCAAACGCCTACAAATGTTAAAATTAAATACCAAATTCCGTTGTCGAGCTCTCTCGACATAAGGGCATAGCTTGCAAAAACGGGGGGCATAACGGTAAATGCAACTGTGTATACTGCGTTTTGCAGTTTCATATCGTCAAAATGCAGTATGTAGATCACTATTGCCGAAAAAACATATAAGTATATTGTTACCTCTCTAACGGCAGGTAGCATTGTTACAACAAATGGATATGCCGCCGCAAAAAGGAGTGAAATCGGTTTTAGCAGTTTGCTCTCGTCGGTCTTTGAAATTTTCAGTGCTTCGCCCACACACCCGACTGCAATAAGTGCAATAAAGCAGTTAAGCAGTAGGGTGTGCGAGTAGTAGAAGACCGGTAGCATTATTAAGAAATATACTGTTCCCGTTATAAAACGAGTCGTGAAAATCTTCCTCATGCACGAACGCCGCCAAATCGCCTGTCTCGACTTTGATAGTCGGCAATGGCTTTTAGCAGCTCCTCCTTAGAAAAATCAGGCCATAGGCAGTTTGTGAAATATAACTCGCTATATGAACACTGCCACAGCAAAAATCCCGACAACCTAAATTCACCCGATGTGCGAATTAAAAGATCGGGGTCTGGCTGCCCTTTTGTGTATAGGTTATCTGTAATATCCTTTTCGGTAATCTCGCCGCCATTTTTTGCTGCAAGAGTTGCCGCCCTTGCAATTTCTGCCCTACCGCCATAGTTAATTGCAATATTTGCAACAAGAGCATCGTCGTTATGGTTCATGGCGGTAACTTCTTTTATAAGCTCGCCAAGCTCGCCTGTAAACACAGATGTGTCGCCAATAATATTAACTCTTATATTATTGGTCTTTAGCTCCTCTTTTGCCTCTTTAAGGTAGTCTTTAAATATGCCCATTATGGCCTCTACCTCGTCGGCAGGTCTCTTCCAATTTTCTGTTGAAAAGGCATAGTAGGTTAGATACTTTACTCCCAAATCCTTGCAAGCGGCACTTATCGCTCTAAAGGTCTTAACCCCTTGATAATGCCCTGCCTTTCGGGGCAGTCCTCTCTTTTTTGCCCATCTGCCGTTGCCATCCATAATAATGGCGATATGAGCCGGTATACGGCTCATATCGACAGCTTTACTCATACTTCTAAAATCTCCTTCTCCTTTGCCGCAACCGCTACATCTATCGCCTTGATAAACTTATCGGTCATGTCCTGCATGTCCTTCTCTGCGCCCTTTAGATCGTCCTCTGTCATCTCAGACTTTTTCTTCATGTCCTTAAATTTGTCTATCGCATCACGTCTGATATTTCTAATGGCAACCTTGGAATCTTCGCCTGTTTTCTTTATGTCCTTAGCTATTGCCTTTCTGCGCTCCTCGGTGAGCTGTGGGAAGATAAGTCTTATGGCACTTCCGTCGTTTTGGGGATTAATGCCTATGTCCGACGCTAAAATTGCCTTCTCTATTCCTTTTGTTGCGCTCTTGTCGTATGGTGTAATCATAAGTGTTCTTGCCTCTGTAACAGAAACGGCCGCAAGCTGATTAATGGGAGTCTGTGCTCCGTAGTAGTCGACAGTTAGCTTGTCTAAAACTCCAGGGTTTGCTCTACCGGCTCTTATTGCCTTAAAATCGTCCTCCAGTACACCTACTGCCTTTTGCATTTTTTCTTCGTATGGCTTGTAATTCTCTTTCATGATAATTCCCTCCGTATTTTATTATAGAACAATTCTTTAAAAAACATTCTTTTTTTGCGCCTATTCGCTTATAACTGTACCGATCTTCTCGCCCTCTACAACACGAACAATGTTGTGCGGCTCTTTTATGCCAAATACAACTATCGGAATTCTGTTGTCCATGCATAGCGACGTCGCCGTTGTGTCCATAACCCCAAGTCTGCGGTTTAAAACGTCGATATAGCTTATCTCGGGTAAGAATTCCGCTGTTTCGTCTATCTCAGGGTCTGCTGTGTATACTCCGTCTACCGTTTTGGCAAGCAGTATTGCATCTGCATTTATCTCTGCCGCTCTAAGTGCTGCTGCTGTATCTGTCGAGAAGTACGGGTTACCCGTACCGCCTGCAAATATTACAACATAGCCCTTTTTAAGGTGGGCTTCTGCTCTACCTCTGATGTATGGCTCTGCAATTTGGCGCATTTCTATTGCCGTTTGAAGCCTTGTTTCCACTCCCATCGAGAGCAGTGCATCGGAGAGCGCAAGCCCGTTAATTATCGTTGCAAGCATTCCTGCATGGTCTGCCCTTGTGCGTTCCATGTTGGGGGCATCTCTCCCCCTCCAAATGTTGCCGCCACCGCAGACAATGCCGACCTGCACTCCCATGCTTACAATCTTTCTAATCTCCTCACAAATGGCACGTACCGTTTCGCTGTCTACCCCATGCCTCTTATCACCGGCTAAAGCTTCTCCGCTTACCTTTAACAGTACACGCTTATATCTTGGCGCTTCCTTCAAGTTAGCTACCTCCTAAAAATTTCTTTTAAAGACATTATACTATAAAGTGCCACCAAAATTCAATGGCTAAAATAAAGTTGTCATGCTATGTCAGTCTTTTGTTTTATCACAAATTCAATATAATTCATTGCAATGATTAAATAATCTAAAACATAAGAAATTTTTTTCGGTTATATTTTGTTTAATTTTCAAAAACAGTTGACTAAAAGGCTAATTATTTATATAATTATAATATTAATAATAAATTTTATACAGCCGCTTATCGCTTTTTTTGCTAACATTTTTAGCATTATTGATAATAGTGGTTTTTTGGGAGGATATATTAGTGTCTGATCTTTTTGAAAGAGAAAGCGAAGTGCTCGAAGTGGCTACCGCTTATGTAAAAAAACTACCGGAAGGACAAGAGGAGCTATCTAAGCGTTACGCCTCTTTAGTTCGTGAATACGCACGCCTTTTGCGCCAACTTAGGCGAGTTACAAAACTTACCGACAGGACGACAGATCAGCTTAATACAGATAGGCTCGATCTTATGGACAAGGTTAGCATAGACAGCCTTACACAGGTTCACAGCAGGAGATATCTCGATAGCAATCTTCCTGCTGTTTTAAGGTCGCTCACCTTTACAAAGAAGGATTTGTCGGTCCTTATGATAGATATAGACCATTTTAAGTATTATAACGACACCTACGGCCACAGCGATGGAGACAAGTGCCTAACAGCTGTTGCGCAGGCAATAAACTCCTGTGTAGAGAGACCTGATGATTTTGTTGCACGTTATGGTGGCGAAGAATTTATTGCTGTACTGCCAAACACCGCCAAACTTGGATGCGATAAGATTTGCGAGAAGATAATGGGAAAAATCGCAGAGCTTAAAATAGAAAATAAAAACAGCCCTGTAAAATCTATTGTTTCGGTATCTATCGGCGCTACAACATCTGTTGTCTTCGGTGATATGGAAGCAGAGGACTTTATAAGGCGAGCAGACGAAGCTCTTTACTGTTCTAAAAACAACGGCAGAGATCGCTACACACACTTTGAAATGGAGGAATAAGTATGTTTCCCAATATGATGAAGTATTACAAACTCCTACGAGAGCACAATATTAACGTAATATACAGCGGCCCTGTGTGGTCAGATGGCATCGAAAGCGTTGGCGGTATGCTTAAGAAGCGCATGGAGCTCGATTCATTGCCGCTAAGTGCTTCTATGTCTGTCTTTTCTGTCTTTGTCGAGCAGATGAATAACATCTTGCTCTATTCCGAAGACAAGCTACAAGACACTACTTGCGAGCACGATGGGGCTCCTGTCTCGTGCGGTGTTTTTGTTGTTGGCACTAAGGGAAAAAGTTATTATCTACAAACAGGAAATGTTGTAAACAAAAAGCAAGCAGAACTTATCAAAGCAAGAGTAGACCATCTAAACACTCTCGATAAGTCTGATTTAAGAAAATTCTACAAGGAAAAGCTGCGCTCGGAAGATGAAAATAAAGATAGCAAGGGTGCAGGAATAGGACTTATAGAAATAGCACGTCGTGCAAGTTCTAAAATCGACTACGAGTTAGAGCCTTACGACGATGAAAGCTTGTTTTTCACGATGCATGTCACAATCGGTTAGGAGGTTGTTATGAGTACGAAACTTGAAAAAAGGCGTACAAGATCTACGCCATACATATTGTTCGACGGTAAAAGGAATTACATGTGCCTTAAGGGCGAGTCATTCCATGAAAATGTAGCAGAGTTTTACAAGGAGCTCGATGATCTGCTCGGCCAGCACATGTATACCGACTTTAGCGTATTTACCTTCGACTGCGAGCTCTCTTACTTTAACAGCTCTACTGCAAAACTGCTGCTTAACATGCTAATTGAAATGGACGATGCAATTGCAGGGACCGATAAGAAGGTTATTATAAACTGGATTACAAGCGAAGATAACGACATTATAATTGAATTTGGCGAGGATTTTGCCGAAGAGGTTGTAAATGTTGAGTTTAATATTATTACAAAAATGTACGACTGATTTAAAGTTTGTTAGGGAGGGATGCCACAAGTGAGGACTGACATAGAACTGTGTGTAGGTTGCAATAAGTGTATATTTTGCTGTCCCACCCACGCAAACACGGCCGAGCTTCACGGCGAGGAAAGCAAGGTTCATGTCGATGAGTCGCTATGTATTTATTGCGGAAAGTGTGTAGACATTTGCGACCACAAGGCAAGAGTTTTGGAGGACGATACAGAAAAATTCTTCGAAGATTTAAAGAGGGGCGAGCAGATTTCTATCATTGCCGCCCCTTCGATTGTATATAATATTAAGGAGAGCAAAAATCTTTTTGGCTACCTTAAAAGCCTTGGAGCATCGTCTTTTTACGATGTATCTTTCGGTGCGGATATAACAACATGGGGCTATATTAAAGCGCTTCAAATGTCCGACATGCGCCCCATGATTGCCCAGCCATGCCCTGTTGTAGTTAGCTATATAGAAAGCCATATGCCAAACATAAGAGACCGCCTCTCCCCTGTCCACAGTCCGGCTCTATGTCTTGCTATTTACATGAAAAAATATGCTAATGTAAAGGGCAAGATTGCCTTTCTTTCCCCATGTATTGCAAAAAAGGTCGAGTTTGACGACCCGTCGACAGGTGGGTTTATTAGTTATAATATTACATACAAAAATCTGCTAAAGCATCTCGACAATAAAAGAGTTACCCTTTTAGACTACGCTCCTGTCGAGTTTGACAACATAGAGGGCAGCTTGGGATTTGCCTTTCCTCGCCCCGGTGGTTTAAAGGAGAATGTGCATCACTACTTAGGTAGCGATCTATGGGTTAGGCAGATGGAGGACATAGCACACATTGCAAGCTATTTAAAGGAGTACGAAATAAGGGCAAAGGAAGATAAGCCGCTACCTGTTCTGTTTGATGTTCTAAACTGCGTTCAAGGCTGTAACAACGGCACAGGAACGACAAAACTTCTCAGTATAGACGACATAGACTTTGAAATGGACAACAAGAAAAGTACCCTTCCACCCCCTAATGAAAACAAGCTCTTTGCCCATTTTGACGAGATTTTAAACTATACCGACTTCACACGGCAGTACAGCGACAAGAGTAAGGCCGTCGAGCGCTATTCTAATGCTGCTGTCGAAGAAATATTTGTAGAGCTTGGCAAGTTTACCGAAGCCGAGCGCAGTATTAACTGTTTTTCTTGTGGCTTTGGCAGTTGCAAGTCCTTTGCAATATCTGTCTCGCTTGGTAAAAACCACAAGCACAACTGTGTTAGATATGTCAGGGCGCTAACCGAAAAGCAAGCAGCAGAACTTCGCACAAAAAACGAAAATGTAACGTCAAGTTTGAGCTATGCCAGTAAGATTCAGCAGAGTCTACTTCCATCAGAACAATCTATTGGCAAAGCCTTTAAAGAGTACGAACTTTTGTGGAAGCCAAAGGACATTGTTGGAGGCGACATATATTGGGCAAAGAATTTTAGCGACGGTCACCTTGTCTGTATCTGCGACTGTACAGGCCACGGCACACCGGGTGCACTGCTTACAATGCTATTTGTATCTACTCTCGATTCTGTTGTAAACGAGGACAACTATAAAAACCCTGCCGACATTATCCGCTTGGTCAACCTTAGCATCGCAGATACATTAAATGTGAAATTCGAGCGTAGTACCGAGAAATGGAACAGAAGTACCGACATTAGAGACGGCGCAGACCTTGCGCTTATTTATATAGATAAATCCGGTAATGCTAAACTTTCTTCTATCGGTGGGCTTCGTACATTTGTTTGTAATGGTAGCGAGGTTACCGATTATAAGGGGCAAAAATTACGTTTAGGTGATGGGTCTATGCCGGATAATTGCGAAATTAATGTAATAGATATTGAGTTTTCCAAGAACAACAGGTTTTTAATTGCAACAGACGGTCTTTTTGACCAGATAGGCGAGAGCACCGGCCGTCCACTCGGTTATAGGACTGTAAAAAATGTAATGCTCGAAAACCACGACTTGCCTCTCAAAGATATGTTTAATCTGCTTGTAGAGTCATTTTATGACCATAAGGGTAACGAGGAGCGCAGAGATGATTTAACTGTACTTGCCTTTACACTAAACGGCAGTCAGCAGGAAGATCGGCATAGTAGTGACATTTTAATAATGTAATTTACAAATTAAAAGGAGGAATATCATGCAAGGCTTTAACACAAACATGCTTCACACAGGGGAAAGACCAAAGGGCATCGACATCAAGGCAGAGGCACCCCCTATTTTTCTTACAACGGCATTTATAATGGACAGCATGGACGAATTTATAAACAAAAGAGCCGAAGGCGGCTACACCTATAACCGCACAGTAAACCCCAATCGAGACATGCTTTCCGAGATGATAGATCAGCTTGAGGGTGGAAAAAACAGCATTATATGCGGTTCGGGCATGGGTGCAATCTCGACAACTCTAATGACGCTACTATCCCCCGGTGATCATTTGATTGCCAATAGAGCACTGTACACCGAGAGTATGATATTTTTCGATGAAATCCTAAAAAGGTTCGGCATATCCTACTCTTTTGTCGACATGACACAGCTTGAACACCTTAAAGCTGCTATAAGGCCAAACACAAAGCTTATATACTCCGAAGTGACAAGCAACCCCATGACACGTGTTGTAGACGTGGCGGCAGTGGCCGAGATCGCTCACAGCGCAGGGGCAAAATATATGGTCGACAACACCTTTACAACAGGCTATGCCATTAAGCCGCTAAGCCTTGGTGCAGATGTCGTTGTTAACTCCATGACAAAGTTTATAAACGGTCACAGCGATGCCGTTGCAGGTTCTATTACAACAAACGACGAGCAGCTTGCAAAGTCGCTTAGCATGACAAGTGTATTAATGGGTCTACCGTGCGATGCAATGACTGCATGGCTCGTACAAAGAGGACTCTTTACGGCAGGGCTTCGCCTACCTCGTCAGATGCAAAATGCCGCAATGTTAGCAGCAGCGCTCGAGGAGGACAGCCGAGTTATCTCTGTCAGCCATCCAAGCCTTAAATCTCACCCAGAGCATGAGCTTGCTGTAAGGCAGATGGGCGATAATTCTTGCGCTATGCTTGTTTTCCGCATTCCGGACGACCACAAAAAGCTAAACGAGTTTACAGAGAAATTAAAGCTTGTAACATACGCACCAACACTTGGAGGACTTCGAACAACATTTGCCCACCCTGCGACGACTTCGCATGTAATAATGAGCGAAGAAGAACAGGCAAAGCTTGGCATATACTACGGATCGATCCGATTATCTGTCGGACTTGAGGATATAGAAGATTTAATTGCCGATTTCAAGCAAGCACTTGATGTATATAACTGATATATTGTTTCATAAAAGAGAGGGGCAACTACAAGTAGTTGCTCCTCAGCTTGGTGAAAAAGCATTTTCTCCAAGCTGAGGAAATCAGCTGGCGCTGATTTTGACGCCCTCGTGGCGGGAATTTAACGCCAGAGGGCGCCCTGATGGTGCCCCCTCGCCGCTCCCCCTCCTTTCGAAGGAGCTTGATCTTATCTTTTTCTCTAGTCTGAGGGGCAACTACTTGTAGTTGCCCCTCTCTTTTATTTTATCGCATGATAAGCCTAATAGGTTAATGAAATGCCTATGGGCTACCTATTATGGAAAAAAGTCCGCTAAAAAATGCGCATACATAACGACTTATCTGACCTGAATGGCAGTGACAGGAATTTTTAATGTAATTATTACTAATGCTCACTTTGCTTCAAAGCAGTCAATGTGGGACTTTTTACGTTAAAATAAGTGTAACGCCTTGATATGTTAATAGCATATAATAACTTCTACTTTTGCCATAATTAATTCTATTGCTACGCTCCCCTACTACAACAAGTTGAAAGGATGCCAAAAAGCGCACTGATTAGAACTAATCTATCCACCCTCTACCGCAAGAAACAGACCCGATTTTTCGCGGCGGGTTCTTGCGGGAGAGGGGGGCGGGGGGGGGGGGGGGGGGGGCGGGGCGGGGGCCCCTCCCTCCCTCGCCCTCACGGTGGTGTTTATGACAAAACTACGTTTCGTCATAAACACCACCGTGTAACAAAAAAGCGTGTTGCCTAACGGCAACACGCTTTTAAAAAACTTAGATTACTGAGCTGTGTCGATAACAACGCCCGATCCAACTGTACGGCCACCCTCACGGATAGCGAAACGTAGACCTTCTTCGATAGCGATGGATGTGATTAGCTCAACATTCATCTCGATGTTATCGCCAGGCATGCACATCTCTACACCACCATCAAGCTCAACAACACCTGTAACGTCAGTTGTACGGAAGTAGAACTGAGGACGGTAGTTATTGAAGAAAGGTGTATGACGGCCGCCTTCGTCCTTTGTTAGAACGTAAACTTGGCCACGGAACTTTGTTAGAGGCTTGATGGAGCCGGGCTTCGCAAGAACTTGGCCACGCTCGATCTCTGTACGCTGTACGCCACGTAGAAGTACGCCAACGTTGTCGCCAGCCTCTGCATAGTCAAGAAGCTTACGGAACATCTCGATACCTGTAACAACAGTCTTACGAGGTGCTTCCATTAGACCAACAATTTCGATTTCCTCGGATAGGTTTAGCTGACCTCTCTCAACACGGCCTGTTGCAACAGTACCACGGCCTGTAATTGTGAAGACGTCTTCAACAGGCATTAGGAAAGGTAGGTCTGCCTTTCTCTCAGGAGTTGGGATATACTCGTCAACTGCAGCCATTAGTTCCTGAATGCTTGCATACTCAGCAGCAGCAGGATCGTTAGAGTCGCACTCGAGAGCCTTTAGGCCCGAACCCTTGATGATCGGAATATCGTCGCCGGGGAAGTCGTATGTCGATAGAAGATCACGGATCTCCATCTCAACTAGCTCTAGTAGCTCTTCGTCGTCAACCTGATCAACCTTGTTCATGTAAACAACGATGTAAGGAACGCCAACCTGACGAGCAAGTAGGATGTGCTCACGAGTCTGGGGCATGGGGCCGTCTGCTGCCGAAACAACAAGGATAGCGCCGTCCATCTGTGCAGCACCTGTGATCATGTTCTTAACGTAGTCAGCATGGCCGGGGCAGTCAACATGAGCATAGTGACGAGCTTCTGTTTGGTACTCAACGTGTGCTGTGTTGATTGTGATACCACGCTCTCTCTCTTCGGGAGCCTTATCGATCATGTCGTAAGCCTCGTACTGTGCATTACCCGAAAGGGATAGCACCTTTGTGATAGCAGCTGTTAGTGTTGTCTTTCCATGATCAACGTGGCCTATCGTACCAATGTTAACATGGGGTTTATTTCTTTCAAACTTTTCCTTTGCCATTGGACTTAATCCTCCTTAAATATGAATGAATAACGCTTATCGTTATCATACAATGTTTTTATTAAAATTGCAATAGTTTTATTGTTAAAAATGTTAAAATTTCGAAATTTTAAGCATCTTTATTGCGAGAACCCATAATGGCCTCGCCAACAGACTTCGGAACTTCTGTGTAGTGGCTTGGCTCCATGCTGTAAACGCCTCTACCCTGAGTCTTGGAACGAAGGTCTGTTGCATATCCGAACATCTCGGAAAGCGGTACAGTTGCTGTAATTTCCTGTCCACCGCCGATTGCACCCATGCTCGCGATTTGACCACGGCGTGAGTTAAGGTCACCAATAACATCACCCATGTAATCCTCGGGCACAGTTACAACGACCTTCATGATCGGCTCTGTTAGAACAGGATCGGCTTTTCTCATAGCTTCCTTGAAAGCCATCGAGCCTGCGATCTTAAAGGCCATTTCAGAGGAGTCAACCTCATGGTACGAGCCATCGTATAGTGTTACCTTTACGTCGACAACGTTGTAGCCTGCAAGAACACCTGCTTGAGTTGCGCCTTGGATACCTTGGTCAACAGCTGGGATATATTCCTTGGGAATAGATCCGCCGACGATCTTGTTTTCGAATACATAACCCGAACCAGGTTCGCCCGGCTCAAGAATGATCTTAACGTGACCGTACTGACCCTTACCGCCCGACTGACGAGCGTACTTTTGGTCGACATCTGCCTTGCGACGGATTGTCTCTTTGTAGGAAACCTGAGGCTTACCTACGTTTGCTTCGACCTTAAACTCACGAAGTAGACGATCTACGATGATTTCAAGGTGAAGCTCTCCCATACCTGCGATGATTGTCTGACCTGTTTCCTCATCCGTATATGTGCGGAATGTGGGGTCTTCTTCTGCAAGTTTCGAAAGTGCTATACCCATCTTCTCTTGACCTGCCTTGGTCTTAGGCTCGATCGCAACCCTAATAACTGGCTCCGGGAATTCCATCGACTCAAGGATAACTGCGTTCTTCTCGTCACAAAGTGTATCACCTGTTGTGGTGTTCTTTAGACCAACAGCAGCAGCGATATCGCCCGAGTAAACCTCGTCGATGTCCTGTCTCGAGTTTGCGTGCATCTGAAGGATACGGCCAAGACGCTCGCGGTCTTTCTTTGTGGAGTTGTAGACAGAAGAACCCTTCTTAGCGATACCGGAGTATACACGGAAGAAGCAGAGCTTTCCTACAAAGGGGTCTGTCATAATCTTAAATGCAAGAGCCGAGAAAGGCTCTTCGTCCGACGCATGTCTCTCCATCTCTTCATCTGTATCAGGATCTACACCCTTGATAGCAGGAATGTCGAGTGGTGAAGGCATGTAGTCAATAACTGCATCAAGCAGTTTTTGAACGCCCTTGTTACGGTAGGAAGTACCGCAAACAACGGGAACCATCATGTTGGCAATAGTTGCCTTACGGATAGCTACTTTGATTTCATCTATGGAAATTTCTTCCTCCATGAGGTACTTTTCCATAAGCGATTCATCGACATCTGCAATAGCTTCCATAATCTTCTGGCGAGCTTCTGTTGCAGCTTCTACCATGTCTGCCGGAATATCCTCTACCCTAATGTCAGAGCCCTTGTCGTCGTAGTAGACATAAGCCTTCATCTCGACAAGGTCGACAACACCCTTAAAGGTGTCCTCAGCGCCGATAGGTAGCTGAATCGGTACGGCATTACACTTTAGACGATCAAGCATCATGCCGACAACTCTGTGGAAGTCAGCACCCATGATGTCCATCTTGTTGACATATGCCATACGGGGTACTCCGTATTTATCAGCTTGTCTCCAAACTGTTTCGGATTGGGGCTCAACGCCGCCCTTTGCGCAAAAAACGGTGACCGACCCGTCAAGAACACGTAGAGAACGCTCAACTTCAACTGTGAAGTCAACGTGTCCCGGTGTGTCGATGATGTTTACTCTGTTGCCATTCCATTGGCATGTTGTAGCAGCCGAAGTGATGGTGATACCTCTCTCCTGCTCTTGCTCCATCCAGTCCATGGTAGCGGCACCGTCGTGAACTTCACCTAACTTGTGGGTAATACCGGTATAGTAAAGTATACGCTCGGTCGTCGTCGTTTTTCCGGCATCAATGTGCGCCATGATACCTATATTACGAGTTAACTCTAATGGAAATTCTCTTGGCATTGTTCTCTCCTGTTCTTTTTGACGAAAATCGACCGAATTTTAGAAACGGTAATGTGCAAATGCTCTGTTGGATTCTGCCATACGGTGTGTGTCGTCCTTTTTCTTAACTGCACCACCGGTGTTGTTGACTGCATCCATTAGCTCGCCTGCAAGCCTTTCAGCCATTAGACGCTCGCCTCTCGATCTCGAATATGTTGTTAGCCAACGTAGTCCGAGTGTACGGCGACGATCAGGGCGAACCTCGAGCGGTACTTGGTATGTGGCACCACCTACACGGCGAGCCTTAACCTCTAGTACGGGCATGATGTTTTCTAAAGCCGCTTCGAAAGTTTCGAGCGGATCTTTGCCCGACTTCTCCTTAATGATGTCAAATGCATCATAAACTATCTTCTGTGCTACACCCTTTTTGCCATCGTACATAATGTTGTTGATTAGACGAGTGACAAGCTTACTTCCGTAGAGCGGATCGGGTAACACGTCCCTTGCGGGTACTGAACCTCTTCTGGGCACTTTTCTTCCCTCCTTCACATAATTATTGAACTCATAGGTACTCGAAAGACTAAAACTTCCGTCAGTGCGCACAAGACGTTTAGTACATCTACATAAAACGCTTTTGCGCATCTAACCTTGTTAGTGTGATTATCGAGTATGGCGACAAATCTTACTTCGCTTTGGGAGTCTTAGTCCCGTACTTAGATCTACCCTGACGGCGTGTTGCAACACCTTGTGTATCGAGCGTACCTCTTATGATGTGGTAACGAACACCGGGAAGATCCTTAACTCTGCCGCCTCTGATGAGAACAACGTTATGCTCTTGAAGGTTGTGCCCAACGCCCGGAATGTAAGCCGAGACTTCTGTTCCGTTCGATAACCTTACACGAGCAATCTTACGAAGTGCTGAGTTAGGCTTCTTAGGTGTCATTGTTTTAACAGCTGTGCAAACTCCTCTCTTTTGCGGAGCAGCCTGATCTGTTGCCACCTTTTTAAGCGTGTTGTAACCCTTCTGAAGAGCCGGTGCTTTAGACTTGTCTACCTGTGTCTTTCTGCCCTGCTTTACTAGCTGGTTAAACGTCATAAAAATATATCCTCCTTTCCTCAAGTATATATATATTTCAAACCGAAAACGGTTTAAAACCAAAATAATTTGCTACTTTAAAGTAGCGGCCGTTGCAGAGCCGACATCTATTGCGCACATCATGCCAAGCTTTTTCATGCTCTCGACAAATTCTATGCTAACATTTGCATCGCTACACATGTTAGCAATATCGGATTTTAGCATATCGTCGGCATCGTTTGCTATATAAACAACCTTTGCTCTGCCCTCTTTTATTGCCTTTTTTGTCTGCTTAAGACCGACAACCTTCGGACTGTCTCCGAATTCATTCATCCCTCATCGACTCCTTTTTCGCATACTATGGTATTGTATCAAAAACACATATATTTTGTCAATACCTGATATGAATTATTCATAAACTCTTAAAATTTCTTAAACAAAATCTCTCCCACGGACGGTTTTACCGTCCGTGGGAAATATTTTTTACTGTATAACTTCTTCTACTTCGTAGGTTTCGACAACTTCTTTAACTGCCTCTGTCGCTTGATAGCGTGCCATACCGGTACCTGCCGGAACAAGCTTACCGATAATAACATTTTCCTTTAGACCAAGTAGCGGATCTACCTTGCCCTTGATTGCAGCCTCTGTAAGAACCTTTGTTGTCTCCTGGAAGGAGGCGGCAGATAGGAAGGAGTCTGTTGCAAGCGAAGCCTTTGTAATACCTTGAAGTACAGACTCGCCGACAGCAGGTGCAAGCCCTGTTTCGCCTTCGGCTATGCGACGTTCTATATCTGCATTAATTCTTGCAAACTCGCCCGAGTCTACAAGTGTTCCTACAAGAAGTCCTGTCGATCCTTCTGTTTCGACTCTAATCTTGCGGAGCATCTGACGAACGATTACCTCGATATGCTTATCGCTGATACCAACACCCTGTAAGCGGTAAACTCTCTGAACTTCGCTTATTAGGTAGTTTTGAACAGCAAGCGATCCCGAAATTCTCATTAGCTCACTCGGATTTAGCGAGCCTTCTGTCAGCTGGTCTCCGACCTCGACAATGTCGCCATTGTTAGGTCTAATCTTAGCCGAGAAGGCAATTTGGTATTCACGTCTGTCGCCTATCTCGTCGTTTGTTACTATAATCTTACGAAGCTTTCCGCCGTCCTCTATCGTTACAACGCCGTCTATCTCGGAAATTGTAGCGTGCGACTTTGGCTTTCTTGCCTCGAAAAGTTCTTCAACACGGGGTAGACCCTGTGTTATATCTTCCGCAGTAGCGATACCACCAGTATGGAAGGTACGCATTGTAAGCTGTGTGCCGGGCTCTCCGATAGACTGTGCGGCGATAATACCAACAGCCTCGCCGATGTTAATGTCCTCGCCCGTGGCAAGGTTTCTGCCGTAGCACTTAGCGCAAACGCCTTGTTCTGCCTTACAGGTCATAACAGAACGTACCTCGGCAACCGTTACACCTCTTTCAACAACAAGCTCTGCAAGCTCGTCTGTTATAAGTGTATCTGTATCAACAATTACCTCGCCCGTGGCAGGATCTACTATATTCTTAGCAGGATAACGGCCGACAAGACGCTCTGTAAGCCCCTCAATGACAGCTTTACCGTTCATGATGTCCTCTACAATTATGCCGTCCTCTGTTCCGCAATCGATCTTTCTGATGATAACTTCCTGCGCAACGTCTACAAGACGACGAGTTAGATAGCCCGACTCAGCCGTTCTAAGCGCTGTATCGGCAAGACCCTTACGAGCACCACGAGAGGAGATAAAGTATTCAAGAACCGAAAGACCTTCACGGAAGTTAGCTCTAATCGGAATTTCGATTGTCTTACCCGATGTATTTGCCATAAGTCCACGCATACCTGCAAGCTGACGAATCTGCTTCATCGATCCACGGGCACCGGAGTCGGCCATCATGTAGATCGGATTGTATTTATCAAGGTTTGCCGAAAGTGCGTTTGTAACTTCGTCTGTCGCTCTCTCCCAGCGCTTGATAACAGCTGCATATCTCTCTTGCTCGGACAGTAGACCACGTCTAAACTTCTTTGTAATCTCACGCACATCTATTTCTGCCTCTGCAAGTAGCGGTGCCTTCTCCTCGGGAACGACCATGTCCACAAAGGAAATAGTTGTAGCGCCCTTTGTAGAATACTTAAATCCGAGCGACTTTACCTTGTCGAGCACATCTGCCGACAGTGCAAAGCCGTGCTTTCTTATGCACTTGTCAACAATGTCGCCAAGCTTGCCCTTTGTGGCTGTAAATGTTATTTCAAAATCAAAGTACTTTTCGGGGTCACTTCTATCTACAAAGCCAAGGTCTTGAGGAATTGGCCCATTGAAGATTATCTGACCTACTGTGCAATCGACAATCTTGCTCTGCATAATGCCGTTAAGCTCTTTTTCAACTCTAACCTTGATTGCAGCGTGAAGTGCAACAACACCTGTATCGTAAGCCATAAGAGCTTCGTCGATGTTGGAGAATATCTTTCCTTCGCCAAGGCAGCCTTCCCTCTTTAGTGTGAGGTAGTAAGCGCCGAGAACCATATCCTGAGAAGGAACGGTAACAGGGCGGCCGTCCTGCGGCTTTAGGAGGTTGTTTGCCGATAGCATTAGGAAACGTGCCTCTGCCTGTGCTTCGGAGGATAGAGGTACGTGAACAGCCATCTGGTCGCCGTCGAAGTCGGCGTTGTAAGCTGTACAGACAAGCGGATGAAGCTTTATGGCACGTCCTTCTACAAGAACAGGCTCAAAGGCTTGGATACCAAGTCTGTGAAGTGTAGGCGCACGGTTTAGAAGAACCGGATGTTCCTTGATTACTTCTTCAAGTGCGTCCCAAACTTCCGTCGTTGCCTTGGAAACAAGCTTTTTAGCTCCGTTTACATTTTGTGCAAGACCGATCTCCTCAAGGCGACGCATGACAAATGGCTTAAATAGCTCAAGTGCCATTTCCTTTGGCAGACCACACTGATAAATCTTAAGGTCGGGGCCGACAACGATAACCGAACGTCCCGAGTAGTCAACACGCTTACCTAGTAGGTTCTGTCTAAAACGACCTTGCTTACCCTTTAGCATGTCGGAAAGGCTCTTTAGCGGCCTGTTGTTAGGCCCTGTTACAGGGCGGCCACGTCTGCCGTTGTCTATAAGTGAGTCAACAGCCTCTTGTAGCATTCTCTTTTCGTTTCTCACGATTATATCGGGAGCACCGAGGTCGAGAAGCTTTTGCAGACGGTTATTTCTGTTTATAACTCTACGGTATAGATCGTTTAGGTCACTACTTGCAAAACGACCTCCGTCGAGCTGAACCATTGGGCGTATTTCCGGGGGAATAACGGGGACAACGTCCAGTATCATCCACTCGGGGCGATTGCCCGACAGTCTGAATGCCTCAACAGCTTCAAGGCGCTTTACAACTCTAAGTCTCTTTTGACCTGTCGTTGTGTCGAGTTCTCCCTTTAGTTCCTCTGAAAGTTTATCAAGGTTTATCTCGGCAAGTAGCTCTTTTATTGCCTCAGCACCCATGCCAACACGGAAATCTTCGCCATATCTCTCGTATTTATCGGCATATTCATGCTCGTTTAATATCTCCATTTTGGTAAGCGATGTGTCCTTACCGGGGTCTAAAACTATATATGATGCAAAGTATAGCACTCTCTCAAGGTCACGGGGCGACTTATCGAGAAGAAGTCCCATTCTTGAAGGAATACCCTTAAAGTACCAAATGTGCGACACGGGAGCTGCAAGTTCAATATGACCCATGCGCTCACGGCGTACCTTTGCTCTCGTTACCTCTACTCCGCACTTTTCGCAAACTTTGCCCTTGTAGCGGTGACGCTTATACTTTCCGCAAAAGCACTCCCAGTCCTTTGTCGGTCCAAAGATTTTCTCGCAAAACAGACCGTCTCTCTCGGGCTTTAGTGTGCGGTAATTTATTGTCTCGGGCTTTTTTACCTCACCTTTAGACCACGAGCGTATCATGTCCGGGGAGGCAAGGCCTATTTTAATGCTGTCAAATGTGTTAAATTCCAAAGCTGCTCCTCCTTATACTAATCAATATCCATGTCGTCATCTATATCGTTATAATCGGACTCGTGCTCATCTGTGTAGTCCTCGTCCTCGTCAAAATCCACCGACATTTCTATCTCCTCGCCGTTCTCGTCCTCTATTGCAAATCCTGCGTCGGAGAATTCATCGTCCGAAGAATAGTAGTCCTCGGGCGGTGGTCCCTTCATTCCAAAGTCGTCTTGATCTTCTATGCTGTCTCTAAGGAGAATTTCTTCTCTGTTTTCATCAAGCACTCTAATGTCGAGCGAGAGCGATTGAAGTTCTTTAATAAGAACCTTGAAGGATTCCGGTATACCCGGCTTTGGCACATTCTCGCCCTTAACGATAGCTTCGAATGTCTTAACACGGCCTATCGTATCGTCAGACTTAACTGTAAGAATTTCTTGTAGAGTGTAAGCTGCACCGTATGCCTCAAGTGCCCAAACTTCCATCTCTCCGAAACGCTGTCCGCCAAACTGTGCCTTACCACCAAGTGGCTGCTGTGTTACGAGCGAGTACGGGCCGTTTGAACGTGCATGAATCTTATCGTCGACAAGGTGAGCAAGTTTTAGGAAGTGCATGTAGCCAACAGTTACAGGGTTGTCGAATGGCTCGCCTGTACGTCCATCGTACAATATTGTCTTGCCGTTTGCGTTGTACTGAAGCTTTGCCCTGCCTTCGGCTTGCTCTTTAGCTTCAAGTAGCATATCTGTTATATCTTCTTCCTTTGCGCCGTCGAAAACAGGTGTCATAACCTTAACACCGAGTTCGCTCGCCGCAAAGCCCAAGTGAACTTCCAAAACCTGACCGATGTTCATACGTGAAGGAACGCCAAGAGGATTAAGCACGATGTCGAGCGGTCTACCGTCGGGTAGGAATGGCATATCTTCCTGTGGTAGAACACGGGATATAACACCCTTGTTACCATGACGTCCCGCCATCTTATCGCCAACAGAGATCTTTCTCTTTTGGGCGATGTAGCAACGTACAACCTTGTTAACACCGGGCGACATTTCGTCTCCCTTTTCTCTGTCGAATACCTTAACATCGACTATAATGCCCGACTCACCGTGCGGAACTTTTAGCGATGTATCACGAACTTCACGAACCTTTTCGCCGAAAATAGCTCTTAGTAGGCGCTCCTCGGCAGTTAGCTCTGTTTCACCCTTTGGTGTAATCTTACCTACAAGAATATCTCCCGAGTGAACCTCTGCGCCTATTCTAATAATGCCGTTAGCATCAAGATCTTTTCTGGCATCTTCCGAAAGACCGGGGATATCTCTTGTTATCTCTTCGTTTCCAAGCTTTGTTTCTCTTTCTTCAAGCTCGTACTCCTCTATATGGATCGATGTGTAAATATCGTCTCTAACAAGGCGCTCGTTTAGAAGAACAGCATCTTCGTAGTTATAGCCTTCCCATGTCATAAATCCGATTAGAACATTTCTGCCAAGTGCAATTTCGCCGTTTTGAGTCGACGGGCCGTCGGCAATAACTTCACCCTTGGCAACACTCTGACCTGCGAAAACTATCGGCTTTTGGTTTATGCATGTTCCTTGGTTGGAGCGTAGGAACTTTATAAGCTCGTACTTATCTGTCTCTCCGCCGCCTACATCTACTACAATTTCGGTAGCATCTACCGACTTAATAACGCCTGCACGCTTTGCAACGATACAAACGCCAGAGTCGACAGCCGCTTTGTACTCCATACCTGTACCGACAATAGGTGCCTGTGTGCGTAGTAGCGGAACTGCCTGTCTTTGCATGTTTGATCCCATAAGCGCACGGTTTGCGTCGTCGTTTTCAAGGAAGGGAATCATGGCGGTAGCGACCGAGACGACCATCTTGGGCGAAATGTCCATATAGTCAATGCGATCTCTGTCTATTTCTAAGATTTCATCTCTAAATCTTGCAGCAACGCTTGTGTTTTCAAAACGACTATCGGCATCAAGCGGCTCGGAGGCCTGCGCAACTATAAAGTCGTCCTCAACATCAGCTGTCATGTAAACAATTTCATCGGTAACAATACCTGTTGCCTTGTCGACACGACGGTATGGCGCTTCGATAAAGCCAAAGTCGTTAATTCTTGCAAATGTCGAAAGGTAGGAAATAAGTCCGATGTTAGGACCTTCAGGCGTTTCGATTGGGCACATTCTGCCGTAGTGAGAATGGTGAACGTCTCGAACTTCAAAGCCTGCACGGTCACGAGAAAGACCACCCGGGCCAAGTGCTGACAAACGGCGCTTATGAGTAAGCTCTGCAAGCGGGTTTGTCTGATCCATAAACTGAGATAGTGGCGACGAGCCAAAGAACTCTTTTATAGCTGCCGACACAGGGCGGATATTGATAAGGGCCTGAGGTGTTATAATCTCTGTGCTCTGGGTCGTCATACGCTCTACAATAACACGCTCCATACGGGATAGGCCGATTCTAAACTGGTTTTGAAGTAGCTCGCCGACCGAACGGATACGACGATTGCCAAGATGGTCGATGTCGTCTACAAGACCGATATCGTAGGAAAGGCAAACAAGATAGTTAAATGTAGCAAAAATATCCTCTTGCGTTACATGCTTTGGAACAAGCTTATCCATGTTGTCCTTAATGTGAGCTACAAGTTGCTCGGCATCTTCCGCTTGCTCGAGTAGCGCTATAATAGTATTATAGGAAACCTTTTCGAAAATGCCTGCCGCCTTCGGGTCAAAGCCTTCAAACTTTGCGGCAAGGCCTGTCTGCTCCATAAAGCTTGCAAGATCTATCATGCCGTTCGAGAATACCTTAACTTCAAGATCCTCGACCGAAATGTAAACATGATCAAGACCCGACGATGCTATGTCTGCCGCCTGCTTTTTGGTTAGAAGTGTGCCGGCAGGCTCTAATAGTTCGCCTGTGTATGGCGAAACAGCATCTCTTGCAAGCTTTTTACCTGCAATACGAGGTGCTAAATCGAGCTTCATATTGTACTTATAGCGACCGACCTTAGATAGATCGTATCTCTTTTCGTCGAAGAACATGCTGTTTATTAAGGAAGATGCGCTGTCTACCGTAGGCGGTTCGCCCGGACGTAGCTTTTTGTATAGCTCGATAAGGCCTTCTTCCATGTTGTTGGTAGTATCCTTTTCAAGCGTCGCCATAACACGCTCGAGATCGCCGAACATGTCAATAATATCGTCCTTAGAGCTAAGTCCAAGCGCACGAAGAAGAACGGTAGCGGGTAGCTTTCTGTTTTTGTCGATACGAGCATACAAAACGCCTGCACTGTCTGTCTCGTATTCAAGCCATGCACCACGGTTTGGTATTATCTGTGTTGTAAATAGGTTTGCACCTGTCTTATCCCTCGACACGTCGAAGTAGATGCCGGGCGAGCGCACGAGCTGCGATACAATAACACGCTCCGCACCGTTTATTATAAATGTTCCGCTCTCTGTCATGAGGGGGAATTCGCCCATGAAAATATCTTGCTCTTTAACCTCAAGCGTTTCTCTGTGGACAAGTTTTACCTTGACCCTAAGAGAGACCGAATATGTCGCATCTCTCTCTTTGCACTCTGCCACCGTGTACTTTGGCTTTGTGTCAAAGCTGTACTCCCCAAACTCTAAAACAAGGTTGCCCGTGTAGTCGGTAATCTTACCCATGTCACGGAAGACTTCCTTAAGGCCTGTTTCAACAAACCAGCGATAGGAGGTCTTTTGCACCTCGATTAGATTTGGCATTTCGAGAATTTCTTCGATCTTGGCAAATGATCTTCGCTCGTTGTTGCCGAGTGTCACTGTTCTTGGCATTTACGCATCACTCCGTCTAATGTATTTGACGAATAATTATACAGGAAATTCGCCAAAGTCCTGTGGCGACCTTATGAAAAAAGTGTGAACATGTTGTTAACACATGGTTTTTCGTCGCCAAACTATAAATTAGTTTCTTCACATAGTCCCCGGCGTTTCTTGATTTTATTCTTAATGAAACTGCCTTAAAATACAGAAAATATTAGGACTTTTTGTTTAATTAGTCCTTTAATTGTCATTATAGCAAAATTTTTGGAGAAAATTTTGTGCATTTTGCCGATTGACTAATTACTAAATTGCCTTCTTTTTTGTATTTCATTTGGGTGCAGTTAACTATAATACCACAAAAAAACAGGCTTGTCAACCCTAAATTTGACAAACCTGTTAACGCTATTCACTTTATGCAGTATACTATTATAAATTCATAAAAGGCAGACAATGCATGCCATTTACCCACACATTCGATTAATCAACAAAGTCGCTAATCTTAACGGCCGCAAACTCGTCCTCTACAACCTTGCCAATACGCTTAAATTGCACGTGGAAAGGACATGCTTCTTTGTTATCTACCCTCGTACAAACTTCGTCGGGATCTATACATTTATTTAGTGCAATCGGTCCATCTATAACGGTTATGATATCGAGCAGTGTAATCTCCGATGCATCTCTATTTAGTATATAGCCACCTGCCGCACCTTTAAAAGACTTAACTATACCTGCTCTAGACAGTTTACCGAGTATCTTAAGGGTAAACCGTACCGTAACCCCAACCTCCTCGGAAATTGTACCTGCATCGGTCTTAACTCCAGCCTTTGCAAGGTAATAAACAATTCTTACAGCATAATCAGACTCAAGCGTTATTCTCATTAACTCACCTTCTTAAACGTCCTAATAATATCTATCTAACTATTCGAACAATTATAACTATACTCTTATAATATATAATAACATATCTGTTAGTTATTTGCAATGAATTTTTGAGAGTTTAATGCAAAAAAACGTATTTTATTAAAAAAATCATCAAATAAAAACGTATTTATGCATTTTACTATCATCTTCTACTCAAAACCGCTTTAAAATATCTTAGTAGCAATAACCGCTACCATATCGTCTTGCACCCTTGCTGCAAAGCGTGAAGGATGACAGCGTACAACCTCTTCTCCGTCAATCGTGCAGATATACTGGTCTGCTTCCTTATTATAAACCCAAACTTCGTTAAACCTACCTAATACCTCGTGAAACTCTACCTCTATCGACTTGCCCATAAGCAGTGCGTTTTGTAACTCGTGAAAGGCATGTATGCTCCCACCTGTACATGAACAACCTAAACTCATAATAATCACCTCTATATTTTTCTTAAATCTATTGTATCACATACCCATATCATGATACAATAGTTATCATTACATTTTAAAGGAGCTACTGACATGGTCGAAAAGGGAAAATGGAATATTTTAATAGCAGAGGACGATGCCGATCTTAACAACGGCATTGCTTTTTATTTTCAATCTCAGGGATTTAACTGCATTCAGGCTTACGATGGCAGTGCAGCTTTAGAGGCCTTCGAAAACAATATTGTTAACATCGTTATTCTTGATGTTATGATGCCGGTTAAAAGCGGTTATGAAGTTTTAAAAGAGCTCCGCTCTCATTCAAGCGTGCCTGTAATTATGTTAACCGCAATGGCGGAGGAGCGAGACAAGCTCGAAGCCTTTGCAGGTGGGTGCGACGATTACATTTCTAAGCCCTTTAGCCTAAAAGAGCTCGAAGCAAGGGTTAGTGCGCTTATAACAAGAACATACAGACCTGAAGGCAAGGTTGTAAGCGACTTGCAGTTTGGCGTACTTTCTGTAAACTTACAGCGCAGAGAGATCTCTCTTGAAGGCCAGCCCCTTGTTTTAAAGCGCAAAGAGTATGAGCTGCTCTACTTCTTAATGTGCAACCCCGGCCGTGCTTTTTCAAGGGAGGCTTTAATAGAAAAGGTATGGGGCGAAGCAGATATAAACGACTACCGCACTGTTGACAGCCATGTTAAAAGGCTTCGTAAGCTTTTAGGCGATCATGGCGACTGTATACAGACTGTATGGGGACTTGGCTACAAATTGGTGCTAAACGATAGATGAAGCTCTTTACAAAGTTCTCCTTCTCGATAGTCAGCGTAACGCTCTTTGTCGTAACGGTGTCGCTCGCTTTAAACATATATTTAATACACGATGTTCAACAGCAAAGCGTGCTCTCTCTTCTCGAGGATCAGTCAACTACGACATATTCGCTTATAAACAGCGCCGCTTCCACTCGAGATGTAAACGAGAATATGCTTCGCTTTTCCTCGCTTAGACAGTCCTGCATAGTGCTTTTCGACATGGTTCACCCATCTAACTCGGTTAGATATTACGGAAGTGCAGCTTTAGGAGAGAGTTTTGATGCCTCGGAAGAAAGATACATGGTTGCAGTAGAAAACGGCTCGCCATATGAACAGATACTGTCAGGCGGCGTAGATGGCAATGTTATGCAACTCCATGGAGCTCCCATGCCCGACGGCAGGTATCTTCTAATGGCGAGCAACACACCGTCGCTCGCAAGCGTTATATACGAGCAATCGACCTCTTTGAGTTATATTGTTATACTGTCGATCGGAATGACATTTCTGCTCTCCTATACCCTTGCCAAAACAATAACCAAACCCATCGAAAGCATGGGCCATGCCGCCGCCGATATATCTAAGGGAAATTTTGATGTTAACTTAGACGTAAAGGGAAAGGACGAGCTTGCAACGCTCGGCATAGCCATGAACACAATGGCAGAGCAGTTAAAAAAATCCGACGACTTTAAAAATCAAATTATAACAAATGTTTCTCACAACCTAAAAACCCCGATAGCGGCCATCTTGACATATTGCGAACTGCTCCAATCGGTCGACATGCCGCCTGAACAGCAAAAATCGGCTCTCGGCATAATAGAGGCAAGGGCACACACATTGGAAGAAATGGTGCTCTCCATTATATTTCTATCCAAAATCCAAACAGGGAGCGAGCCTGTCCAGCTCATCAGTTGCGACCTCGTGTCGCTCTGTCGCAGGGCAATGGCCGAGCAACAGGTTTTGGCACAGAAAAGAGGGCTTACTTTGCGACTCGAGGCAGAGGATACAGCCCCTGTCGTTACCGATATAGGAAAAATAGGTGTTGTGCTTTTAAATTTAATATCAAATGCAATAAAGCATACCCCCGAGGGTGGCGAGATAGTTTTATCTATTACAGAAACTGTCGACGGTTACTCTGTTATTTTGCAAGATAGCGGCGAAGGTATTCACCCCGACGATCTCCCCCGAATTTGGGATAGATTTTATAAATCTCCCCATAGCAAACTGTCAAGAGACGACGGCTCGGGTATTGGTATGCATATAGTTGGCAGCATATTCGAACTTCTCTCGTATCCCTACAACATCGAAAGCACTTTAGGTGAAGGCACTATTGTTTCTTTTGTAATTCCACATAAAGATCTTTAATTTATTAATTACCTCTTAAAACTATTATTAGAAAATAGCGCACGGCAAAAGTTTTCTATTAACAAAAAGCCATACTAAATCTTACGATTTAGTATGGCTCAGCTTGGAGAAAAAGTGTTTTCTCCAAGCTGAAGAAATCAGCTGGCGCTGATTTTAACGCCCTCGGGGCGGGAATTTAACGCCAGAGGGCACCCTGATGGTGCCCCCTCGCCGCTCCCCCTCCTTCCGAAGGGGCTATATTTTAGTTTTTTTCCAGCCTTAGCCATACTAAATCTTACGATTTAGTATGGCTTTTTTCCTGCAATGTGGTTTTTTTCGATGTAAATTTAAGTGATGGCAAATTTAAGTAAAGTCACACATGGAACAAATAATTCATTTTAACTGCCGCTACTTTTGTTTAGCTCCCCTATATTTCCTCTGTCTTAACAATAGTAAAATCGCTTGGCATTGTAGTTGGAATAGCATAAACCAAAACAATTTCTTTTCCGCCTTCAAGAGTCATGTTTGTCGTGAAATTGTTAAACCACATTCCGTTTTCACATGGGTCAAACATCAAAGCCTTTTGATTTTTACTCCCATCGCCAAACAGTCCGTGCACAGGTATTGCCGTTTTATAATCGTCCCCAACCTGTGCCTCAGGAAAAGTTTGCCTTGGGTGGGAAGACTTGAACATGGTCGCCTGTGGGCAGTCCCTTTTTGGCGCTTTTTGCCTTGTCGTCCTCGCCTTGCGTCAGCAAGGCTTCGTCCTCCGCAGCAAAAATCCCGCAAAAATGAAGAGCCCACAGGTGCTTCGCAGTTTTAGCTACTCAGATTTGTCCTAAGACGACGAAAAGCCCGAAGGGAATACTTGCTGTATTTACGAGGGCTTTAAGGAAGTATGAGGGCAAATCTGAGTAGCTAAAACCGACCATGTTCAAGGCTTCCCACCCTTGGGAAAGACCTATAATCCGAACCCGTTTTTGAAGCCACAGGGCGCACTGTGAGCTTCGTTGTAGCACTACGCCAAGGCAACAAGCATTGCCGCAGCGCTCCGCCTCGTCACATCACGCCCTGTGGCTTCAAAAATCGTCCCGACCTCAAAA